>JAYVXT010000848.1:0-3068 GCA_043785065.1 Bryobacterales bacterium
ATGTGGCGATGGATTTTACCTCGGCTCGTTGGTTGGTCAGATCGGGTTCGATGGCCACGGTGTGGATATTTCGCTTCCCGCGGTTGAGGCGGCGGCGCGCCGCTATAAGAATTGCCAATGGGTAGTAGCAAATGCCGATCGCATGATTCCTTACTTGGATCACTCGTTCACGCTGGTGATGTCAATCACGGCGCGGATGAACGCCCCTGAATTCCGCCGCGTGCTTCGCGACGATGGCCGTTTGCTGGTGGCGATTCCTGCTCCTGACGATTTCATTGAGCTGCGTGGCGATGGGCGGGATAGGGCGGATCGAACCATCGAAACCTTCGCGCAGGAGTTTAGGCTGGTGGACCGGCGTCGAGTCACAACCACGGCGGAATTGGATGCCGGGGCGGTTGATGATGTGTTGCATTCCATTTATCGGCCGATGCAGGCAACGGCGTCGAAAGCGATGCGTCTGACTTTTAGCTTGGACTTGCTGCTGTTCCGGGTGAAGTGACTCTCTTAAAAGCGCAAGGCCGCTTCGGCGCTGCCCCGAATGTTGGAAGAGCTCGCTGATTCCATTAGCCGAAGCGAGTCCGTTTTTCGCGACTTCCTCAAAAGCGCAAAGGGCCCGGTGGCAGGGCCGCCAAATATCGGAGGAACACGAGAAGTTACTCGCCACCGGAGCTCCGTTTTGCGCGTGTTCCTCAGAAGACGTGGGTTTAATGCCATGGGTTCCTCCAACGGAATGGTTTATATTCCATCAAGCGTGAATATGATCCCTGCCTCATCGCCGGAAAAATCAAAAGCCTGAACATTCATAGAGTATATTTCAGGACTGCCCGGCTGCGATTCCGGACGCCCAGGCCCACTGAAAGTTATAGCCTCCAAGGTGTCCTGTGACGTCCACCGCTTCGCCAATGAAGTATAGTCCGGCAACCTTTTTCGATTCCATCGTTTGTGAAGAGAGCTCGCCTGTATCGATGCCGCCTACAGTGACCTCGGCCTTCTCATATCCCTCGGTACTCGCTGGTTCGATGCGCCAGTTGTGTATGGCATCGGCAATAGCGCGGAGCTCTTTGATGCCGGCCTGAAAAAGCGGGCGTGAGTTGGCTTGATGGGTGAACCAAGCTTCGGTGAGGCGCTGGGGTAGATATCTTCCTACGGCGGTTTTAATTTGCGTGGGATCGTTTTGTTGTTTGCGCTCGAGAAATTCGTTTTCAAGCGGAACTCCTGGCGCAAGGTCGATGCGGATGGCGTCCTTCCCATTCCAATAAGAGGAAATTTGGAGTATCGACGGACCACTCAGACCTCGGTGGGTGAATAGGAGTTTTTCACGGAAAGTGCACGATCCGATGGCGGCTGTGGATTCGGTGGACACGCCGGCTAAGGATTGAAATTTCTTTTCATCCTTCTGGTTCCAGGTCAAGGGAACCAAACCGGGGCGAGTGCCTGCGATCTTGATTCCGAATTGACGGGCGAGATCGTAGGCGAAGGGAGTGGCTCCGATTTTGGGGATGGATAAACCGCCTGTGGACACCACCAGCCGGGGGGCTTTAAATTCGCCTTGCGAAGTTTTCACGATGAATTCCGTTGCATGGCGTACGGCTGTGATGCGGCAGTTGCAAAGGAGCTTTCCGCTAAATTCGGCCAGTAGCATTTCAACGATTTGGGAGGCCGGGCCATCGCAGAAAAGTTGTCCCAATTTCTTTTCGTGGTAGGCGATTTTGTGTTTTTCAACAAGGGCGATGAAGTCGCTGGGACCGTAACCAGCCAGGGCGGATTTGGCGAAATGAGGGTTGCGGGAAAGGAAGTTTTCCGGTCCAGTGCCGGTGTTGGTGAAGTTGCAGCGCCCTCCGCCGGAGATGAGAATTTTACGGCCGGGTTCGGCGTTGTGTTCAAGGATCAGAGCGCGGCGGCCGCGTTGTGAGGCGGTTATGCCGCACATGAGTCCGGCGGCTCCGGCTCCGATGATGATGAGGTCGAAGTTGTTCAATGGCGAATCTTTAGGATAGTCGCTTTTGTACTATTTGAATATGGTTCAGAAAGCGCGTGTGTATGTTGTGCGGGGCAGAGTGCAAGGTGTGGGGTATCGGAATTTCGCACAGTTGGCGGCAACTGGGCTTCGGCTTAAGGGATATGCAAAGAACCTGGATGATGGCTCTGTGGAGGTGTATGCGATTGGACCGGAGCCCGCTTTAAATGAGCTTTCGGGGGTTTTGGCAAAAGGGCCGCGATGGGGTGAGGTGCGGGGCGTGGATCAATGTGAGGCGGCGGTGGATGCGCGGTATGTAAGTTTTCGAATTGAGCGGTAGGATGCTTGAAATCGTCAAAATAGGTTGCTAAGGTTTCTTAAATGAGCACGGTGCGAATACTTGTTGGAACGCGGAAAGGCGCGTTCATTTTGACGTCGGATGGCAAGCGGGAAAAGTGGAACATCAGTGGTCCGCACTTTGCCGGTTGGGAAATTTACCACGTGAAAGCCTCGCCCATTGATCCAATGCGTCTGTATGTTTCGCAGTGCAGCGGATGGTTCGGGCAGATGATTCAACGTTCAAACGACGGTGGCAAGACGTTTGAACCGGTAGGCAACAAGTTTGTCTATGACGGCGTGCCAGGAACGCATCAGTGGTATGACGGGACTCCGCATCCGTGGGAGTTCAAGCGGGTCTGGCACTTGGAGCCTTCGCTGACGGAGCTGGATACGGTTTATGCCGGTGTGGAAGACGCGGCGATGTTTAAGTCAACCGATGGCGGGATGAGTTGGAATGAGCTTTCGGGCCTGCGTGGCCATGGATCCGGTTCAAGTTGGGCGCCTGGGGCTGGGGGCATGGGGTTGCATACCATCCTGATTGACCCAACGAACCCGATGCGGATGTACATTGCGATTTCGGCGGCGGGGGCATTTCGTACCGATGATGGCGGAGTCACGTGGAGGCCGATTAACAAGGGGCTGAATTCAATGCACATTCCCGATCCGGTGGCGGAAGTGGGGCATTGCGTGCATCGGCTGGCGCTGCACAAATCGAACCCTGATCGTGTGTTCATGCAGAAGCATTGGGACGTGCTGCGGACGGACAATGCCG
>JAYVXT010000849.1:0-3068 GCA_043785065.1 Bryobacterales bacterium
TGGTCCATTCCATGACAGCCGCCGGCGCAAGTTACGCGGCGCAAGACCTCAAACTGGCTTCTAATTTTGCCGCCGCCGCCAGCAAGGCCGGAGTGGCCCGCATCATCTATCTAGGAGGCCTCGGCGAAACAGGCGCCGATTTAAGTGAACACTTGGCGTCCCGGCGCGAAGTGGAAACAGCTCTTCGGTCCACGGGCATTCCCGTCACTGTACTGCGCGCCGCAATGATCATCGGCTCCGGCTCGGCATCGTTTGAAATCCTTCGCTATCTAGTTGAACGGCTCCCCATCATGATCACGCCGAAATGGGTTAGCACCCCAAGCCAGCCCATCGCCGTTCGAAACGTCATCGGATACCTGGTAGGCGTGCTCTCCACTCCGGAAACTATCGGCGAGGTCTTCGACATTGGGGGCAGCGAAGTGCTCTGCTATCGCGACATCATGCGGATCATGGCCGAAGAGCTCGGCCTGCCCCGCCGCTGGATCATCCCCGTCCCAATCCTCTCGCCCCGCCTCAGTTCCTATTGGATCCAGTTCATCACACCACTCAGCCACAACATAGCCAAACCCCTTGCCGAAGGCCTTAAGAACCCTGTCGTTTGCCGTGAAGATCGCATCACACACCTGATCCCGCAGCAGTTGTTCAGCGTCCGCGAATCCATCCGCGCCGCGCTCACCAAAATGGCTGGTCATCAAGTGGAAACCAGCTGGTCCATGGCTGGCCCCATCCCTGGCGATCCCGATTGGGCAGGCGGCGCTTTGTTCCGCGATATTAGCCAAACCACCATCAACGCTCCCGATTCAGCCGTGTTCAAGGCCGTCTGCCGTCTTGGCGGAGGCCACGGTTGGTACGCCGCCGATTGGTTATGGATCCTCCGAGGCTGGATGGATTTGATGGTGGGAGGACCGGGCCTCCGCCGCGGCCGCCGAGACCCTGAATCGCTCGGCTATGGAGAAGCGCTCGACTTTTGGCGCGTAGTTGGGTTCGAGCGAAATCAACGCTTGTCCTTGCGAGCGGAAATGAAGCTGCCCGGCGAGGCAATGCTCGAATTTCGAGTTGAAAAGTTGAACGAATCCCAGTGCATCTTGCACCAAATCGCCTTGTTCAAACCCCGCGGCTTATTCGGTCTAATCTACTGGTATTTGGTCATGCCCTTCCACGCCATAGTTTTTGGCGGTATGTTGGCGGGCTTGGCAAGCGAGGCTATTCGAGTCCCTGCCGTGCCGCCACCCACCTCCATCCGCTAAACTGGAAGTTTCCAATGGACGTTCGCATCTCTCCTTCCAGCGCTCTCACCGGCGCCGTCCGCCTTCCCGGCGACAAGTCGATTTCCCACCGCTATGGCATGCTCTCCGCCATCGCCGAAGGAACCACCAAGCTCCACAACTATTCCACCGGCGCCGATTGCCATTCCACGCTCGCCTGCATGTCCTCGCTCGGCATAGTCATTGAAAAGGATGGGACCGAAATCACCGTTCACGGCAAAGGTTTGCACGGCCTGAAAGAATACACCGGCACGCTTGATGCGGGTAACTCCGGCTCCACCATCCGCATGCTCAGCGGCATTCTCGCCGGTCAGCATTTCACTTCGCGCATCGAAGGCGACGAATCGCTGGCCCGCCGCCCCATGGCCCGCATCATGAAGCCGCTCATCGAAATGGGCGCCGTGATTGAAGCCCGCGACGGCAGCTACACTCCACTCGTCATCCACGGCGGCAAGCTAAAAGGCATCACTTACACTCCCCCCGTCGCCAGCGCCCAAGTGAAAAGCTGCGTCCTGTTCGCCGGTATCTATGCCGATGGCGTGACGACTGTCAACGAACCCATCAAGACGCGCGATCATAGCGAAATCGCCCTGGAAAGTTTTGGGGCCGACATTCAAGTAATGGGCAAGCAAGTCTCCATCACCGGCGGCAAGCCCCTGACTGGTTGCGAGCTCAGCGTGCCTGGCGATCTTTCGTCAGCCGCCTTCTTCCTGGTGGCCGCAACGATGGCCAAGAAAGCCCGCGTGCTGATCAGTGGCGTTGGCCTCAACCCGTCGCGATCCGCCTTACTCGACTTCCTCGCCACCAACGGGGCCAAGATCAAGATCCAGGATATCCGCTCTGACAGCGGCGAAATTTCCGGCGACCTTCTCGTTGAAAATGCCGATTTCCAAGGCGGGGTAATTGACCGCGCCATGGCCGCGGCGTTGATTGACGAACTCCCCGTTCTCGCAGTGCTCGGCGCCGCCAGCGCCAACGGGCTTACGGTGCGCGACGCCTCTGAACTCCGCGTTAAGGAAACCGATCGAATCGCCACTGTTGCCGAAAACATGCGCCGCATGGGCATCGAAATTTCCACGTTTGAGGATGGCTTCCACGTCCCCGGCAAACAAAAATTCAAAGGCGCCGAAGTGGAATCCTTCGGCGATCACCGCATCGCCATGGCCTTCGCCGTAGCAGGTTTGGCCGCCGAAGGGGAAACGTTAGTTAAGGAAGCCGAAGCCGCTTCCGTCTCGTTCCCCGAGTTTTACGATATGCTAAACAATCTTCGTTCATAGGTTGGTTCAAGAATGGGTTTGGCATTCTTAGTCTGGACTCTAGCCGTCGCAATCCTCTACCTAACCGCTCGCGGCCCGTGGTGGTTTCCCGCCCCCATCTCCCAACACGGTGCCGAATTCGACAAGCACTTCACCACCCTCCTCCGGATCACCGGAGCAATTTTTGTCGCCGCTCAACTACTCCTCGGTTACGCCATAGTCCGCTTCAAAAGCCGAGGCCAACGTGCCACTCACAACCTAGGCAGCACCAAGCTGGAACTGCTCTGGACCTCCGCCACCGCCATCCTCTTCATCGGCTTTGCCCTCGCCGCCAACGGCATTTGGGCCAGCGTCCACTTAGATCAATCCACCGAAACGCCCCTTAAAATAGAAGTCCTAGCCAAACAGTTCTCTTGGAATTTCCGCTACCCCGGCCCTGATGGCAAGCTCGGCCGCACCGATGCGAAGTTCATCAACGACTCCATCGGCAACCCCTTCGGCCTCGATGAAAAAGACCCAGCATCAAAGGACGACGTTATCTCCAGCA
>JAYVXT010000850.1:0-3057 GCA_043785065.1 Bryobacterales bacterium
AGAAGTTACCCGGGTATGCTCACGAGAAGTTGACCACTTAGCCTGGAGACGGGTGGGTAGTTTGGCCACGCTTTCTGGAATTCCCTGGTCTCGACCTCAAAAGTATTGATGGACCGTTCAATTGAAACAAAAGAAGATGCCCGCCTTCGGCGAGGATGCAAATGATTCAGTTCGCCGTTTGCCACGTGGCAAAAACTGTTTTCAGTGTGGTCAACTCTAAATGAGCACAAGTGGGTAACTCTTCGCAAGCGCCGACGTTCCTAAGCCAATCTGCGCATTTGCATTACCTTGTGCTGCCGCTTTCCGATACCACATTGCAGCCTGAACTTCATCCTTTGGAACGATTGCACCAATTCTGTAGATTGCTCCTAAGTACGCCTGTGAAAGGGAATGACCGTTTTCCGCAGCTTTGCGATACCAAATAACTGCCTGAACCAAATCTTTTGGCACGCCATCACCGTTTTCAAATGCGAGGGCTACGAACGCCTGGGATGCCACATCACCCTTTACTGCCCTAACTTTGAGTTGCTCGAATGCCCCAATATCACCTTGGGTTGCTTGAAACCTGCTGAGCGTCTTCAAGTTCCACGGTTTTTGAAAGAGACTCAACTACGTTCACTGGCAATTGCATTCTGCCGCCTTCGTTCCGTAGCTCTGATTGAACGGTCGTGGTCTCGGCAGCCGCTTATTCTCTAGGGCAATCAAGCCAAACTTCGAGGGAAGGAATTTGTAGACTCTCATGAGGATAGTATATTGCCGCTCGGTACAAAGGAATCCTGGTCGGTGTGGAAGGTCTCCCAACAAAGCGGATCCTCCATCACGGCTGCCAAAAGTCCGCGCCAAATGCAGTTGGCGCTGCGGCTGGAGTTCTGATGCATCGTCTGGCCGTCCTTTTGTTTGCCGTCCGCATCCTGACGGCCCCTAGCCGTCGAGCCCAAACAGACCGAAGGTAGACCAGTATCCGGTCCACGCTAATGCAGTTAACTCAGGCTTCCGTCGGCTGCGGCTGGGCGCTCCGTTTCTAGTGCTGCTTTCAATGGCGGAGCCCCTGAATGTGGCGTTCTTGGCGTTGGTGGTGTTTGGGTTGGGCAGAGGGGCTTACGACTGCAATGCCGATGCCAGTGCTGCAGGTTGTGGCGTGGGAATCGCGGTCGGCGACGGGGTATGGATTGCTGAATATGACGGGGACGATTGTGGGCGGGATCGCGGTGGGGATGGTGGGATATCTGAAACATCATCCGGGCCTGGGAACTGCGCTGCAGGCGGCAGCGGGGATGTTGGTGTTGGGAGCGGAGGCGTTATGGTTTGCGCGGCCTATGTGGGGATTGGAGGGTGGACGATAGGAATGATTTCGCGCTGCGCTAGTGGACAAAATGAAAGCAGCCCGCGCGACAGTGGACCTGTTCACGGCCGGCGGCGCTCCACACACATTTTGGAATAGCGCCCGCTGGTATGGACCCCAGCTTGGCGGCAATGGAACGGTTCCTGAATACGTACCTGCTGAGTAAGCAGGAGCAAGTACGTGAGCAACTGGCCTGCCTTTGCTGAGTCATGCGGCAGGCTCGAAGGTGCGGGCGATGGGATTCTGTGCTACTTCGTCGAATACTTCACAAGCTGCATCTGGTCGTCCTTAACTTCTCCAACACCCGGAGCATACCATTTGTGGTCCTTCAGACTCTTCTCAATCGGGCTGGTCTCAAGGGTGTGCACGCAGTTTTCAAACTTGCCCGCCGGAGTAACTACGGTCTCAGTGACGGACAGAACTTCGGCGCGATCCTTACCCACGCCGGGTGCGATTTCCTGGTAATACTTCTTCCCCACGAAAGGCTTTCCAGGCGCGTATAACCCGAACTTGGCTCCGTTGACTCCGGACAGCCAGCTCCCTTTCCTATTGACTACTTTTCCGTTTTTATAAACCTCAACATCTTCCCCAAAATAGTAAACGTCGTTCGTCGTCACGTCGATGGCGAAATAGTCTTTGGTCAGTTCCGCCAGTTGGCCGTCTTTCATTTCGCGATCTTCCACAACCACCGTTTCCACGCCATCGATTGTTTTCGTTTCGCTGGTAATAGTCCAGACGCGGGTATCTTTGCCATGGGCGAATTCCAACTTGTAGCCCGGTGTCAAAGGAAAGTAGGGATTGTTTCCCTTGGTTCCTAAAGTCTTCTTGTCTACTTTGAATTCAGACTGAAACTCCTCAGCGTTGAGTGTGAAAGCCGCAAGCAATCCGATGGCAAAGATACTCCGCATGTTACTTTACCTCCACGCCTTCGGCCGTAACAATTACTTCCTGTTTCTTCCCACTCTTGGTGGTGTAGGCTGCCTCATAATTCAACGTGGAGCCCTTCTTCAAAGTCTCGGCCATCGATAGCTTGCCATCGGCGATCTTCTTCAAAATGGCTGCTTTCGCCGCGGCTGGAAAACCGTCCAAATCGGCCTCTTCCTCAATTGTTTCCAGAGCTCCGGTGGAGTCCACAACGATATCGCGCGCTTTGCCGTTCAGCGTCGTTTCCACCTCGTAAATAGTCTTGCCTTTTTCCTTTTCCTTGACGATATTCTTGATCGTTGCGCCCTTGGTTTCCGCCTCGACAGTCTTCCTGACAGCAGGCGGCAAATCTTTTAACTCTAACTTCCCGGCGGCCAAAGCCAAGCCGGTAAGTCCAACAGCTATTAAATAGTTGCGAATCATTGAAATCTCTTTGAACCAAGAATATCTAACAGATATGCAAATTTCCTGAAGAACTCAGCTTTTTATGAAGCAAGAAACTTTTAATCCAACGCCCGGCGCGTTGGTGACCTCAATCGCAGACCTATGCGCCTGCGCGATGGACAAACCCAATCCATGCGTGGAAAAGGCAGTTGGATGCTACTCTAGAATTTGTTCAAGTATCCGGCCAGCCCCCGATGAAATCGGGGGATCTGCCACTAGCCTTGCTTAAACAACAAATCAGCGAATGACGAGTATCGCGGAACTGCCTTTGCCTCAAGCAGGCTGGGGCTTTCCTGTCAACTCAACCGCCGTTTTCGTTCAAGGGCGACCGAGAGCACGACGCCAAA
>JAYVXT010000851.1:0-3057 GCA_043785065.1 Bryobacterales bacterium
GCGGTATTTTACCGCCCGGCTGCAAGCCGGCCAAACTCCCTACGACGAAGTGCGCTGGGAACTACGCACCGCTTCGATAGGTAACGACAAGGGCGCTGTGATCTTCGAACAGCGCGACGTTGAGGTTCCGGCCGATTGGTCGCAGACCGCCACCAACATAGTTGTCAGCAAATACTTTCATGGAAAAGTTGGCTCGCCGGACAGAGAGACCAGCGTTCGTCAACTGATCCATCGCGTAACGGATTCCATCGCCGAATGGGGGATTGAGGGCAAGTACTTCAAAACCTCGGAGGACGGCGAAAATTTCCGTAAGGAACTGGCGCACCTGATGTTGACTCAGAAGGCCTGCTTCAATTCGCCGGTCTGGTTCAACGTGGGCGTAAAAGATACCCGTGGCTACGGCTGGTTCTTCGATGAATCTAGCGGGGCGATTAAAGCGCTGGACAAGGACGTCAAGCGCCCGCAATGTTCGGCCTGTTTTATCGTCAGCGTGAAGGATTCGCTGGAGTCAATTCTTGATTTGGCGAAGACCGAAGGCATGCTCTTCAAGTGGGGTTCTGGCACGGGCACCAACCTCTCTAAACTGCGCGAGGAAGACGCCATTCTTTCCGGCGGCGGTAGGGCCAGCGGTCCGCTCAGCTTCATGCGCGGCTTTGATTCGTTTGCCGGCGTGATCAAATCCGGCGGCAAAACGCGCCGCGCGGCCAAGATGGTTATTCTGGATGTGGATCATCCGGATGTGATGAACTTCCTGTGGTGCAAAGCCAGAGAAGAAAAGAAAGCGCACATTCTGATCGATGCCGGCTACGATAGCGCCATCGACGGGGAAGCATACACCTCGATCTTCTTCCAAAACGCCAACAACTCAGTCCGCGTTAGCGACGAGTTTATGAAAGCGGTTGAAGAGGATGCCGATTGGTGGACTCGCGCCCGCGGCACGAATGCGCCGGTGAAGCGTTATAAGGCTCGTGAGATTCTGCGGGCTGTCAGTGAAGCAACCCATCAGTGCGGCGATCCTGGCATGCAGTATGACACGACGATCAACCGGTGGCATACGTCGAAGAATACGGATCGTATCAATGCTTCGAATCCTTGCAGCGAATACATGTTCCTTGATGATTCGGCATGCAATCTGGTCAGCTTGAACCTTATGCGCTTCGTTGGTCCTGGCGGCGCGTTCGATGTGCAGGCTTTCCGTCATGCTGTGGATACCGTAATCACCGCGCAGGAAATCATCGTCGATAGCGCAAGTTATCCCACGGCGAAGATCGCGCAGAATTCGCATGACTTCCGTCCGCTTGGTCTTGGCTATGCAAACCTGGGCGCGCTGTTGATGTCGATGGGCTTGCCGTACGATAGCGACGGTGGACGCGATTTCGCCGCGGCCATCACCGCCATCATGTGCGGACAGGCCTACCTCACCAGCGCACGCATCGCGCAGTCCACCGGGCCATGCCCTGGTTATGCCGAGAACGAAGAGCCGTTCCTGGCCGTGATCAAGATGCATCGCGATTCCGTGGCCCGCATCAATGCCAAGAATGTACCCGCCGACATGTACGATGCGGCGTGGGAATGCTGGAACTCGGCTCTTGAGTTAGGGAAGCGGCATGGCTACCGTAACGCGCAAACAACCGTCATCGCGCCCACCGGCACCATCGGCTTCATGATGGATTGCGACACCACCGGCATCGAACCCGATCTGGCTTTGGTGAAGCATAAGAAGCTGGTTGGCGGCGGCGTCATCAAGATTGTCAACAACACCGTTCCGCAATCGCTGATCAAGCTGGGCTACCGGCCTGAGCAGGTGGAAAAGATTGTTACCCACATCGATTCCACAGGCACCATCGAAGGCGCGCCCGGTTTGAAGGACGAACATTTGGCCGTGTTTGATTGCAGCTTCCGTCCCGTAAACGGCAAGCGTTTCATTCACCATATGGGCCATGTCCGGATGATGGCGGCCACCCAGCCGTTCATCTCCGGCGCTATCTCTAAGACCATCAACATGCCCGAAGAGGCGACGGTGGAAGAGATCATGGATGCCTACACCGAATCGTGGAAGCTGGGTTTGAAAGCTGTTGCGATTTATCGTGACAACTGCAAGCGCAGCCAGCCGATGAATTCCGGCGCGGGCACGAAGGCCGACAACAAGAAGGCTGCGGCGATTGCCGCAGGTGGGCCGCAGATCATCGAACGGATCGTCGAGAAAATCGTCGAACGCCCGATGCGGCGTAAGCTGCCGGATGAGCGGACGGCGATTACTCATAAGTTCTCCATCGCGGGTCACGAAGGGTACATAACTGCCGGGTTGTTTGACGACGGCCAGCCGGGTGAGATTTTCATTACGATGTCGAAGGAGGGCTCGACGATTTCGGGCCTGATGGACAACTTCGCGACGGCCATAAGCTTCTGCTTGCAGTATGGCGTGCCGCTGAAGTTCCTGGTGGACAAGTTTAGCCATGTGCGTTTTGAACCAAGTGGCTGGACGGGGAATCCGCAGATTCCGTACGCGAAGTCGATCATGGATTACATTTTCCGGTGGGTGGGTTCGAAGTTCCTTGGGCCGGAGTATGCGACTTCCGAGGCGGGCGCGACGCAGGTGTTGAAGCCGACCGAAGTGGATCCGCAGGTGCAGATGAAGTTTGAATCGTATGTGAGTGATGCGCCTTTGTGTGCGGAGTGTGGCGGGCTCATGACGCGGAATGGGAGCTGCTATAAGTGTGAGAATTGTGGCGGGACTAGTGGGTGCTCGTAGGTTGAGTTAAGTTGCTGTGAAGGAAGAAGCCCCGGGCCGCAAGGTTCCGGGGCTTTTCGTTAAGCTCCCGTCGAGTTTAAATTGTAGAATTTTCAGAGTCCAGAAAATTGTCTAATTGCTGGGTGGTTCGTATTTTGACACCCTGACAGTCAACCTCTAGTTTGTCCACTTATTCGGGTCTTCGTTCGTTGAGAGTGGGTTTGAGGCAACCTTCTTCGCGAATGCCGTGATTGATTCGGCATACGGTATGTTGGATGCAATAAGCGGCGGGACGGACAGCGCCAAGAGATCATATGCGACAACTA
>JAYVXT010000852.1:0-3049 GCA_043785065.1 Bryobacterales bacterium
GACGGCGTGCTAATCGGCAATCGTCCCAAGCCCGGGCCAAAGGCATTTGGCGAATGGCCCGCCGCCGAAAAGCTTTATCGTAAATGGCTCAATCAACAAGCATGGCTTTATACCGAGGCTGAGTTTGAAGAGTTCGACCTGCAACTGGAATACTGGATTCCCGAAGGCGGCAACAGCGGCGTCTCCATTCGTGATTCTTCGCGCGGCGACAAATCCTACGGACCAGGAGAGCAAATCACACCCGCGCACATTGGCTATGAAATCCAAATCATTGATGGAGCGGAAAAGTTTCCAGCCGGGAGCATTTACAGTTTTGTGGCTGCCCCCAATGGTCTCCACAATCCGGAGCGCTGGAATACGCTCGAGATTTCTTCGCGAAAGAAAATGATTCGGACGCGCTTGAACGGCAAACCGGCGGCTGAGTTCGCCGGCGCGCCAGAGCGGCCAACCAAGGGCCCAATCGGTCTTCAACTGCACGATCAGTTCAGTCTGGTAATGTTCAAAAGGATTATGATCAAAGAGCTTTGATTTTTAAGGAGGCGCCTCCCATGCGCACATTGACGACCCTCGCCATTCTGCTGATTACCGCCACCATCCAAGCCCAAACGCGCATAGACGCGCTGTCCGTTGAGGTTGAGACTGGTGGCCCCATGCTACACCGCCCTGGCGTTCAGTATCCATCGGACATGTTGGAAAAGAAGGCGAGCGGCAAGGTTTATCTTGAGGCGCAACTCAACGAGCTAGGCGAAGTTGTGGACGCAACCGTTTTATCGGGCCCACTGGAATTGCGAAGGGCCGCGCTTCAAGCTGTTCTGCAGTGGCACTACGCTTTAACAGGCTCCCAGCGCGTTCGCGCTTCCATCGACTTCAAACTCCCACCCGAGCCTCCGATGCAGGTGCGTTTCGATTTTCCCAAAGCAATTTCCGCGGCAACGATTCGCCGCATTGGCCGCATTGATCTAACAGGGCTGCCTGAGGCGCTGGTTCCCATCTTCTCCAAGCGGCACGAGGAGTATGAAGGAAAAGTGATTGACGGCAATGTCATGAATCAAATTCGCCAGACTGTCAAATCCATCGATTCCCATTACGTATCCACGTTCGTATCCGAAAATGCAAGGGAAGACCTAACGCTCCGCATTATATTGAGCAGCGGCGCGGGCTCGAGTCAATCGATGCCTTCCGGCCCCATAAGAGTTGGCGGCAATGTTCAATCGGCCAACCTGTCGAGGCGAGTTGAACCGGTGTACCCAGCCTTGGCGCTGCAAGCTCGCATCTCCGGTGTGGTTCGTTTCACGATCATCATCTCGCCCACTGGGAATGTTAGCCGCGTCACAGTCGACTCGGGCCACCCATTGCTAATCCCGGCGGCACAGGAAGCAGTGAAGCAATGGACCTATCGTCCAACTCTTCTAAACGGCCAACCCGTGGAAGTTCAAACCACGGCCGAAGTGGAATTCAAGCTGCCTTAGTTCTTAAGCTTTCGGCATCCGCTCCATCAATGCTTTTACTCGCTTCGCATCCGAGCCCGCTAAATTATTATTCTCCAATGGATCATTTCGATGATCGAACAACAACAAGCCGGCGCCGCCAGTTCGTTCGGGATTGAAGCCCCTAACCAACTTATGCCGGCCATCCCACACCATGCGCCACGGCCCCAGACCCGAAAGCAAAATATCCCGATGTGACTTCGTCTTTCCTTCCAACACTGGCCGCAGTGAACGGCTATCCATGTCCGAGGGCCGCGCCACGCCGCCGTAATCAAGGAATGTAGCAGCCAAATCCATCACACTCACCAATGCCGTGGTGGTTTCATTCCGCTTCACTCCAGGGCCTGACGCCAGCAAAGGCACTGCCACCGAAGGCTGATAAGGCACCGATTTCGCCCAGCGGTCATGATCGCCCAGCATCTCGCCATGGTCGCTGCTGAACACGATGAAGGTGTTATCCAATTCTCCGCGCTTCTCCAATTCATCGAGGAACGTTCCCACCCAACGATCAAGATTCTCCACCATCGCCGTGTAATTTTCCCGGATAGCCACGTGCTTAGCCGCATCGAATTGCGTGTTGCCGTTGGGCTGCGGAAACTTGCGGCCGCGCACCGTGGTTTCCATTGAGCGGGTGATGTCCATCGGGTTATGCGGACCCGTGAAGTTCACCGCCAAATGCCAGGGTTTTTCCTTCGGCGCGCGGCGCAGCAAATCCAATCCGTTCTGACCGATCCAATTGTCACAGTAGGCATCATCCGGTAAAGGCGTCGGGAAAGTTCCTTCATAGGCCTGGCGGGTTTTCATGTCCGCCACATGCGCCGCCGCCAACCCACGCTTATGCAACAGCGCCATGTATGGCCCATTAGGTTCCACGGCGCCACTGGCTATCGCGTCCATCTTGCCTTCGTTATCTATGCCGTCCGAAAACCCCCACTCCGGCAACAGCCGCTTTCCGTCCAGTCCCCAGAAGGCAGACTTCTTGTGCAGATCCAACTTGCCGCATCCCATCACGTGATAGCCGCTTTCGCGGAGCAACTTGTAATAGGTTGTCTGCTCCAGCGGATAGTCTGAACCGTTGCCTGGCGCGCCACAGCGATCATACTCTTTGCCCGATGCAAGACAAGCACGCGATGGAGCGCAAAGCGGCGACGCTACCACTGCATTCGTAAAATTCATCCCGCGCTTGCGAAGCTTTTCAAGGTTCGGTGTATGCACCTCCATGCTCGTCAATACCCAGTCGGGACGAAGTTGATCGGGAAACAGGAGCAGAATATTGGGGCGCCTGACTGCTTGCGCCGAAGCAGCCCCACCAGCAATAGCGATTAGCCCCGCGCGGCGAGTAATGGTTGGCATCAGAAGTATTCTATCCTAGCCGCACAGCGATTAAGGACTTCGTCACTCCTAGCAGCCTTTCGCGATCAATGGCCGCTTCAGGAAATAGCTGCTTTACTGCCTCCTCATCGAGCAGCTGAATATCATTCAAGTAATGCTCGAAATAAAACCGCCGCTCCTCCGCGGTGGACTTGGTGAGTAACCCCCAAAGTGTCACTCGTGGAACCAGG
>JAYVXT010000853.1:0-9863 GCA_043785065.1 Bryobacterales bacterium
GCCTCAAAGGAAACCTATTTCGCCAGCACCGAAGAGCTATTGGCGAACCCTGTAATCAATCCAGGGAAAATGCCCAGAACAACCGTGCCCAGCACCGTCGCGATCATCGCCAAGCGCAGCGATCCCGCCACTGGGGGCAGATTGTTGGTCGAAGCATGCGGCTCGCGGAAGTACATCACTACCAACAATCGCAGGTAGTAGAATGCCGCGACTGCACTGTTGAGTAGACCTAACACGGCTAGCCAAATCAGATGGCTGTCAATCGCCGCCTTGAACACTAAAAACTTGCCGAAGAACCCGGCCGTCAACGGCACGCCGACTAAACTTAAAATCAAGATCGTCAGGATGCCGGTCACGAACGGCTGCTTCTGCGCCAGACCGCTGAAGTCGTCCACATCGACATACTTTTCACCATTGCGGGCCATCCATGTAACCACGGCGAAGGCGCCGATGTTCATTAGGCAGTAGCTGGCCAAATAGAACATCGCGGCGGAGGTGCCCATGGCCGAATGCGACGTCACGGCCACCATCACATACCCGGCATGCGCGATGGACGAGTAGGCTAGCATGCGCTTAATGTTCGACTGCTGCAGGGCGGCGAAGTTGCCGATCACCATCGTTGCCAGCGACATCATCCACAACACGGGCTCCCACTGCTTGCCGATGGAATCGAACGAGGTGAGGAACACGCGCAGCATCACTGCGAAGGCGGCGGCTTTGGGGCCGGCGCTCATGAAGGCGCTGATGGGCGCGGGCGCGCCTTGATACACGTCAGGAGCCCAGATTTGGAATGGGGCGGCGGAAACTTTGAAGGCTAGGCCTACCAGCATTAGGGCAGCCGATACGCCAACCATGAACGCAGGGGCATTACCTTGCGCGAGCACGGTTCGGATTTCACCAAGGTTAGTTGAACCGGTGATGCCGTAGATCCAAGCTACGCCGTAGAGCAAGAATGCCGTTGCGAACGAACCCATCAGAAAGTACTTCAAGGCCGATTCGTTATTACGTCGGTCATCACGCAGATAGCCGGCGAGGATGTAGCTGGCGATCGACGAAATTTCGATACCGATGAAGATCATGATCAGTTCGTTGGCGCAAGCCATCAGGCTTTGGCCGACTACTGAGAACAGGATCAGGGCGTAGAAATCGCCGCTGTTGGCTCGGGCTTCGGAGAGGTAATTGGTTGAGGTGAGGACGGTTAGGATGCCGACGGCCATCACTAGCAAACGGAAGAAAGTTGCGAAACCGTCGGTGATGATCATGCCCTGGAACGCCAGGCCGGGTTCGCCATTGGCGACGACTGCGGCCACCATGGCAGCCACTAAGCCGATGATGGCAACGTAGCCGAGCGAACCCCGATCTGCATGCTCATCTCGCTTGAACAGGATGCCTTCTAGCAGCATGACCACAGCCCCGGCAATCGTGAGGACGATTTCCGGAGCAAAGCGAAGTTGTTCCACCGCGGTGGGAATGAAGTTATCGGACATGGGCAAGCTCCTTCGACTGCGCCTGCTTCAGCATCTGCGTATTCGACGCGTTGATGGATGGCAGGAAGGTTTGGGTGTAAACACCCATCCAGACCATCAATGCAATTAAGGGAACTACGGTGACCCATTCGCGCAGATTAAGGTCCGGCATGTGGTGCGAAAGTTCGTGGGTGGCGGGGCCGAAGAAGGCGCGCTGATAGAGCCACAACATGTAACAGGCCGACAAGATCACGCCGAGTCCGGCGAACACGGCCCACCAGATGTTGACTTGCGCCGCACCCTGTAGCACCAGGAATTCACCGACGAAGTTGTTCAGCAGTGGCATGCCGACGGAGGCTAGTGTCGTGATCAGAAAAACGATGCTAAGGTTGGGGGCGGGCGTGGCCACTCCGCCGTAGGCTTTGATGTCGAGCGAATGGTTGCGCTCATAAAGGTAGCCGACCAGCATGAAGAGTGCTCCGGTGGAGATGCCGTGAGCGAGCATTATGTAGACAGCGCCATCAACGCCGGCTTGGGTGAAAGTGAACAGACCGAGCACGACGAAGCCTAAATGGCTGACCGAGGAATATGCCACCAGCTTCTTCATGTTGGGCTGCACCAGGGCCACCAATGCGCCGTAGATGATGCCGATGATGGCCAGGGCAATGATCGGGCCGCGCATGTTGAACGCGGCTTGCGGGAACAGCGGCAGGCAGAAGCGGAGCAGGCCGTACGTACCCATCTTCAGCATGAGGGCGGCCAGCATGATGGAACCGGCGGTTGGCGCTTCGACGTGGGCGTCGGGCAACCAGGTGTGCAGCGGGAACAGTGGGACCTTGATGGCGAAGGCGATGAAGAAGGCGAGGAAGAGCCACATCTGCTCGGTGGAATCGAGGCGCAATTGGCCGTTGTGCATCTTGGTTAGGATCTCGGTGTAATCGAACGTGCCCCCGGCTTTGCCGTATAAGTAGATAATGGCGATCAGCATCAGCACTGAGCCGGCCATGGTGTAGAGGAAAAACTTGACGGCCGCGTAGATGCGGCGGTCGTGGCCGTATATTCCGATTAGCAGGAACATTGGCACTAAGCAGATTTCCCAGAACACGTAGAACAGGAACAGGTCGAGGCTCATGAAGACGCCGATGAGGCCAAATTCGAGAAGCAGAAGGTAGGCGTAAAATGGGGCCACACGATCAGTGATGTAGTTCCAGGAGGCCAGCATGGAAATGGGGGTGAGGAACGTGGCGAGGAGGATGAGCCAAAGGCTGACGCCGTCGATACCGGTGTGGTAGCGGATGGCTGGAGACTCGATCCAGCTGACGTTGTTTTCAAAGCTCCAACCTGCGGGGGCGGCAAGCGTGGGGCCGATCAAGCCAAGGGAAAAAAGGAAAATAATAACGGCTGCGGCCAGGGCGGCTTTTTTTGCGGCATCGCCCGAAAGGAACAGGACTAGCGCGAAGGCTGCTAAAGGAAGGAGAAGCGTGATATCGAGGAGGTTCATTTCGCGCCTCCATACATGGCGAAAGCGGTGAAGACCAGTAGAGTGCCGATCAGCACCCAACTGGCGTAGGACCTTAAATTTCCTGATTGCATTCGTTTTAATAGATTTCCAAAGTTCATGGAAGCCGTACCAGCGCCGTTGACCACTCCATCAATGACACCGGCGTCGACGCCCTTCCAGAGAATTTCTCGCGAACCGTTGGCGATGGGTTGCACCACTGATACGTCGTAGAGCTCATCCACATAGTATTTGTTGTAGAGCGTGCGATAGATGGGGGCGAAGGCTCCGGCGATCCCTTGGGGGATGCTGGGAACGAAGAGGTAGCAGACGGCGGCAAACGCGATGCCGAGCAGGCCGGCTGCGGTTGCGATCATTGCCAGGCTTTCATCGTGATGTCCGGCGTGCATTGGAATGACGGGTTGCAGGAATTCAGGGATGTTGAAGAACATGCCGCCAATGATGCTTAAGACTGCGAGCACAGCCAGAGGAACCCACATCACGGCGGGGGATTCATGCGGATGCGCCTTGCCGCGGTATTCGCCGAAAAAGGTCATAAAAATGGACCGAAACACGTAAAAGGCAGTCATCCCAGCGGTGACCACGCCAACCCAATACATCCACGGGGCGCGTTCGTAAGCAGCCAGCAGGATGGCATCCTTCGAATAGTGACCGGAGAGCGGCGGCACACCGGCGATGGCCAGCGCCGCTATCAGCAGCGTAGCGAAGGTGATGGGGATCTTCTTCATCAGCCCGCCCATTTCGCGCATATCCTGTTCCCCGGCGCACGCGTGGATCACGGCGCCAGCTCCAAGGAATAGCAGCGCCTTGAAAAACGCGTGGGTGACGAGGTGCCAGATGCCGGCTGAAAATGCTCCGACTCCGCAGCCGAGGAACATGTAGCCGAGTTGCGAAACGGTTGAGTACGCGTATACCTTCTTAATGTCGTTCTGAACCAGGCCTATTGTCGCGGCCATCACAGCCGTCGCCAAGCCGATGTACGCTACTACGTCCATCGCAATCGGCGCTCGCGTGAATAAGGCAGCGGATCGGGAAACCATGTACACTCCGGCGGTGACCATGGTTGCGGCATGGATGAGGGCGGATACTGGCGTGGGGCCTTCCATAGCGTCGGGGAGCCAGACGTATAGAGGAATTTGCGCCGACTTACCGGCTGCACCAACCATTAGTAATAAGCAGATGGTTGTGATGATGCCTGCGTAATTTTCCGGCTGGAACTTGCCTGCTTCGGCGAACACTTTTTGGAAATCGAGCGAGCCGAAGGTGTTGAAGATTAGAAACATCGCCAAGCTGAATCCAAGATCGCCGATACGGTTCACGATGAACGCTTTCTTGCCGGCGTCCGAGGCGCTTTTCTTTAAGAAGTAGAAACCGATGAGCAGGTAGCTGCACAGCCCGACGCCTTCCCAGCCGACGAATACGATCAAGTAGTTCGCGCCAAGTACTAGCGTCAGCATGAAGAACATGAACAAATTCAGATACGCGAAGAAGCGGTAATAGCCGCCTTCGTGCGCCATGTAGCCGGTGGCGTAAACGTGAATCAGCGAACCGATTCCGGTGACCACTAGCAGCATCACCATCGTTAAACGGTCGACAGCGAAATCGAAACCGATGTTTAAATCCCCGGAGGCAATCCAGGTGAAGTAGCGTTCGACGTAAGTTTCGTTGAGCGGCTGAAGTGCTGAGAGCACCTTCAACACCCACAGAAACGACAGCGCGACGCTGCCAACAGCCACGGCATTTACAAGAGTCTTCGAAAAACGGCGGCCGAAGATTCCGTTGATGAGGAATCCGGCCAGCGGAAAGATGGGTATGAGCCAGAGGTTGTGCGTCATTTCTAGTTTTTCAAGCTGCTGACTTCGTCAATGGTCAAGGTGGAGCGATTCTTGAACACGGTTAGGATAATCGCCAGTCCAACAGCTGCTTCCGCGGCGGCAACCACCATTACGAAGAAGCTGAAAATGTGGCCATCCACTTTGCCGAACTGGTAGGAGAAAGCTACGAAACTCAAGTTGACCGCGTTCAACATCAGTTCAATGGACATGAATATTGTGATGATATTGCGGCGCAGCACAAAGCCCGCGGCGCCAATCAGAAACAGGACGGCGGAAAGCGCCAGATAGTAGTTCAACGGAACTGGGGGATTGGGCATTAATCAATCTCCTTACGGGCCAGCACCATGGCGCCGACGATTGCGATTAAGATCAAAACGCTGGTGACTTCAAAGGGCAGCAGGTATTTAGTGAAGATAGCCATGCCGATCTCCTTCGGTCCGCCGCCGGTGAAGGCGCCGAAGCTGACTGACTTGAAACCGGGCAGGCCGAGAATGACATAGACCGCACAGCCAGCCAGCCACAACAGAACAGGAGCAGCCAAGCGCGCCATGATGGGGGCTTTCCAGGGATTGCGTTCCTCACCGGCGTTCAGCAGCATGATCACAAACAGGAACAGCACCATGATGGCGCCAGCATACACAATTAATTGAGCCGCCGCGATAAATTCGGCGCCTAACAGTAAGTAGAGAACCGCCAGGGAAATCATTACGCCGATCAGCGACAGCGCGCTGTTGACCGGATGCGTCTGGAAAATCAGCGCCAAGGCGGAGGCCACGGCGAACATTGCGAAGATAATGAACAATATCAGATCCATCGCGGTTATCCTTTCAAAGCCACGAACAGGGCGGTGATTAGCATGTTTAGGAGTGCTGCGGGGAACATGAACAACCAGGCGAAACGCATGAGTTGATCGTAACGGAAGCGCGGCAGGGTGGCGCGAATCCAGATGAAGATGAAGAGCAGAGCAAGGGTCTTGGCGGCGTACCAGAACAGACCGTTAATAGCGGCCCCCAGCGATGGCCAAACAAAGGCGCCAGCAAGAAATACAGCGCCGAGCCCCGTAAAAATAACTCCGAACACAGGGAACGTGATTTTATCGAACGGTCGGGCGGCATGCATGGCGTGGAAGAACAATATAGCTGCTGCGCCGAAATTGATTAAGGCGATAGCGACGCCAGAGCCAGGTTCACTTGCAATCGGCGAGTGCCAGCCGCCCAGGAACAACATGGTGGCGACGGAACAAACCGTAACCATGTTGGCGTATTCAGCCAAGAAGAAACCGGCGAATTTCATGGAGGAATATTCGGTATGAAAACCCGCCACCAGTTCGTTTTCCGCTTCCGGCAAATCGAACGGGATGCGATTTGTTTCGGCGAAGGCTGCAATCATGAAAAGAAGAAACCCGAAGATTTGTCCGCCAGAGAAGACATTCCAGTTCGGAATAAAACCCAGGACGTAGCCGGATTGCGTATCGACGATTTCGCGCAGGTTCAAACTGTTTGAAAGAAGCAGAGGCGCGGCGATTGCCAGCGTCATCGGCAGTTCGTAACTGATCATTTGCGCGGAGCTGCGAAGCCCGCCCATCAGCGCGTATTTATTGTTTGACGCCCAGCCGCCGAGGGCAATGCCGTAGACGCCAAGAGAACTGACGGCGAGGATCAGCAGCACGCCAATGTTGATGTCGGCCAGGCCGAGATTCGTTTTATGGCCATAAATGTCAATCGCCGGGCCGAAGGGAATCACGGCAATGTTTGTGAGCGCCAGAGCCACCGCCATAAATGGCGCCAGCACATAGAAAAACGCATTGACGTGATCGGGAATTAGATCTTCCTTGGTCATCAGCTTTACAACGTCGGCCAAGGGTTGCAGCAAACCATGCGGACCCACGCGATAAGGGCCGACGCGAGCCTGCACGTGGGCGATTACCTTGCGCTCAATCCATTGCAGGTAAGCCAAAGTGGTGAGAAGGATGAAGGCCACCACAGCCGTCTTCACCAAAGTAATTACGAAAAAATTGCCGAGTAATTCCATGTTCTTTGCGCGCTAGCTTTTGGAGACAGGTTGCCCGTAAAGCTTGCCCGGAGCCTCCATCACTGAGTTGAGAGTTTTTGAATACCGGCCCAAAGTGCCGGAGGTGAACAATGTATCGCCTTTAGTGCTGATCAAGTCGGCTTGAACGGCAACCGGAACTCGGCCGTTAACCGGCATGGTGTGGGCCGCGCCGCCAGTCATCAGAACCGGTAGAGGCACGTTGTAACCAAGAATGGTGGAGCGGATCTCATCGAACACTGCATCCACGTTCGATGCGCCGATACTTGCGGCCATCGCGCGGGCCAACAGCCCAACAATGGCAAGGTCCGTTTTGGTCCCCATCGTCTCCACGGCTTTCTTCAAGCGCTGCGTTTGACCGCAAGTGTTAGTGACGGTGCCGTTCTTTTCGTAGCCGGAAGCCGAGGGCAGAACCACGTCGGCGCGATTGGCGGTTTCGGTCAGGAACATGTCCTGCACCACCACGAAGGCTCCCTTTGCAGCAAGCTCCGCATTGGCCAAGGGGTTCTCGCCGGTCACCCAAAGTACGTCCAGAGTTGCGTCGGCCAGCATCTGCTTCATGGTTTTGCCGGGCTTGTCGACGGGCTTGTAACCAGGCGCCAAGTCGGGCGTAACACCCATGTCCATTGCGCCGCGCGAGTTCGATGCGTCCATCAGGCAGATGTATTTCACCGGTGCGCCAAGCGAATCGCCCAGGGCCACCAGCTTGCGAACGTCATCGCCTTTGACAGAAGCTCCGATCAGCACAACCAGCCCGCCGGTTGCGGCCAGCTTGTCTTTCAAACTTTCAACCGCGGCGATTTCCTGGCCTTCGACCGCACGGACTGAGGCCGCGGCAATGTCGTCTTCGCGAACCGGGCCGCGAGTCACGGTGAATACCTTGGCTTTATGATGCCTGTAGTTGGCGCGCACTTGATTGGCCAGCAATGGATGCTGCTGCGAAAGATCACTGCCGACGATCAAGACGCCCTTGGCATGATAGATATCATCCACGGTTGCCAAGGCATCCGTCTTGCCACTTAGTGCATCCAGCAGCGTGACAATGTCGCCGCTGCGCGGATGGTCAATATTATTGGTGCCCAAAACTTGCCGTGCAAATTTCTGCAGCAGGTAGTTTTCTTCGTTTGCGCTGCGCGTGGAACCAATCACGCCGAACGAGCCGCCCTTCGATTTCACTTCGCCGAACTTCGCCGCCACAGCCTTGATCGCTTCCGTCCAGGAGACCGGCTGCAATTCGCCATTGACGCGAATCATCGGCGATTGCAAGCGTTCCGGATGATGATTGAAATCGAAGGCGTAACGGCCCTTGACGCAAAGAAACTCTTCGTTGATGCCGCTGCGGTCGCGATTGTTAGCGCGAACAATTTCGTCGCCCCGCGTGCCTAGCGTGGTCTTACAGCCATCGCCGCAATGGGTGCAGATGGTGCCGGTGTGTTCCATCTCCCACGGGCGGGTTTTATAACGATATGCGCCGCTGGTTAATGCTCCAACCGGGCAGATGTCGATACAGGCGCCACATTCGTCGCATTCAAGGTGGTCGCCATGGCTCGGAATGATTTCGGAATTGATGCCGCGATTGGTTAAGCCCAGCGCGCCGACACCCATGCCTTCATCGCAAACACGGATGCATCGATAGCAAAGAATGCAGCGCGGCCCATCGTAGAAGACCACGGGGGACCATTGCTTTTCCGGCACGTGTTGCTTCACTTCGGTAAAGCGGCTTTCGCCCGCGCCGTACTTGAATACCATATCCTGCAGTTCGCACTCGCCGCCCTTGTCGCAAACCGGACAATCCAGCGGATGGTTAGAGAGCAAGAATTCCAGAGTGGTTTTGCGCGCCTTCACAACGGCTTCCGATTCCGTCTGAACCACCATGCCTTCGGCCACCGGCAATGTGCACGCCGTCTGCAATTTGGGAAACTTTTCCACTTCGACGAGACACATGCGGCAAGCGGCCTGCAAAGACATGCCCTCGTAGTAGCAAAACGCCGGAATTTCCGTCGCCATCGCCTTACAGGTTTCGATTAGCAGCTGTCCGGCAGGCGCCTGGACCTGCTTTCCGTTTATGGTTAGTGTTATTTGATCCGCCATTTATTCGTTAGCCTACCGTTACTAATTCGTTTTTCGCCAGCGGGTTCTTGGCCACATAAGATTCGAACTCATCGCGGAATTTCTCAACAATGGAGATAGTCGGCAAAGCGGCCGCATCCCCCAGCGGACAGAATGTGCGGCCCAGCATATTTTTCGCCAAATCGCCGATCAGATCGATGTCGCGCGTCATGCCTTGGCCGTCGGTTACGCGTTGCAGCATCTTGCGCAGCCAGGTTGTGCCTTCACGGCAGGGAATGCACCAGCCACAGCTTTCGTGGGCGTAAAACCGCATGATGCGCAGCGCGACTTTCACCATATCGGTGGTATCGTCCATAATGACCATGCCGCCAGAACCCAGCATCGATTTCGCCTTGGCCAGCGAATCGTAATCCATATTAAGGTCGCACTCGTCGCCGCGCAGAATGGGGCAAGAGGAGCCACCAGGAATCACCGCCTTCAACTTACGTCCAGGGCGCAAACCACCAGCCACTTCATTGATGAACTTCATCATGGGGAAGCCCAGAGGAACTTCGTAAACACCCGGCTTCATCACGTGGCCGGCGATGCAAACCAAGCGCGTGCCGCCCGCTTTCGGAATCCCGAGGTCGGCAAAAGCTTTACCTCCGTCACGAATAATTGGCGGAACTGCGCAGAAGGTTTCTACGTTGTTTAAGATGGTGGGACATTGAAACGCGCCGGAAACGGCAGGGAATGGAGGACGAATACGGGGAATGCCGCGCTTACCTTCGAGCGATTCGAGAAGGGCCGATTCTTCGCCGCATTCATAAGCGCCAGCGCCGGTCTGCGTGTAAAGGTCGAAACTAAAATCGGATCCGGCAATGTTCTTGCCCAAAAAGCCGCGCGCGTAAGCTTCGGCAATCGCCTTGTCCATGATGTCAATCA
>JAYVXT010000854.1:0-3032 GCA_043785065.1 Bryobacterales bacterium
GAACGAGCCCACCGGCACAAGGCCAAGCTCAACATAATCACCCGAAATCTTACCGCCAATCACCGAACCCACCGCGATGCCGATGGCCAACGCCGCGGCCAACATCCCCGCGTCTGATTCCGTCGCCCCCAACGTAGTGCGGCTAAACATCAGCATGTTCATTTGAAATAACGCGCCAACAAACCAGAAGAAGCTGATGCCAACCACCGTCAGCCACATGGTCCGTTGCGCGGCCAGGCGTTTGGTTCCATCGACGATTTCCGCAAACGGGTTCCAGTTGAAAGCTTCTACCGATCCGCTGGGCTTCACTGTGGGGATGCCCAGGCTTGTCAACGAACCGATCACTGCAAGACCCAACATAAAGCCGCCCATCTTCATAGGTTCGGCTTTCCAATATTCATACATGCTGGTGCCGATGCTTGCGCCCAGCACGATGGCGGCAAAGGTTGCCATTTCAAGCAAGCCGTTGGCGCGGGGCAGGTCTGATTCGGGTAGCATCTCCGGCAAGATGCCATACTTTGCGGGGCTGAAAAAGTTTGCTTGCAAGGCAAGCATGAACAGCACTATCAAAAGATATTCAATGCGGCCGCTGATTAATGCGGCGATGCCCACTGACATCACCAGAATTTCAAAGGATTTGGTTGCAACCAGCACGCGGGTCTTGGAGAATCGGTCGGCCATCTGGCCCGACCATCCCGCGAACAGCAGGAAAGGGATCACGAAGACGGCGCCGGCCAGCGCCAGCCATTTTCCCTTTTCGGCAGTCATTTCCACGGCGACCAGGCTGACGATGATCTTGAAGACGTTGTCGTTAAAGGCGCCTAGGAATTGGGTCCACAAGAAAGCTTGAAAGCCCCTGTTGGCGAGAAGGCGGTTGTAACTGGAACTTGCCATATTGTTTGCGGTCGAGGTCATGCCCTTGTTTAATGCACGAATGCGGCCAGGGGCTTCCAGTTATCTTCCCACGTATTTTGAAGAGTTTGCAGAAAGAGGGACACAGTAATCAAATCACTCAATGAACAGTATTGAGCATAAAATGTACATATGGTTATCTGGAGCTCACCTGAATTGCACTTTTTGGAAACAGTGGCGAAGCTCGCTTACGCCAATCCTTTCTATACCGAACGCATCGCTCTTGAAAAAGCGGCGCTCGGCAAGGAGTTCCGTCCAGGCGGCTTGGTGTGGAGCAATTCCCCGTCCGATCCGGAAGCCGTCAATCCCAATGCCTGGAAGATTGTGGAGCGCCTAGAGCCGTTACTGATGAAAGCGCGCGAGCGTCTTGCTGAGGCATCGAACAAAGAATCGACCCTTTACGAAGAGGGAGTGCATCATCTTCTTTATCAGCGCTATTATCCGGAGTTTGTTTCTCCTTCGCGCAAGGGATGGGCGTTCTACAAGAAGCTGCTGGCCGATTGGGAATTGTTTTTTCACATCGGCCGGAAAGAGTTTGAGACCCAATGGCAGCCGGAGCATATGTTCGCATGCTATTGGCAGGTCGCCCGGGCATTTCATCACATCTTCGACAGCATCATTGGCAATTCGCTGCAGGCCGCGCGGCTGCGGGCGAGTGTGTGGGAATCGATCTTTACTTATGATGCGCGTCGCTACCGGCGGTCGTTGTATCTGAAGATGGCGGAGTTTCCGACGCTGATCACGGGGCCTTCTGGCAGCGGCAAGGAGATTGTGGCACGGGCAATTGCCGGGTCGCGATATGTGCCGTTTCATGCAGGCAGGATGATGTTTGAGGAACCTAAGGAAGGGATTTTCGCGGCGATCAACATGGCGGCGCTTTCGCCGGCGTTGATCGAGTCGGAATTATTTGGGCATCGGCGCGGAGCGTTTACCGGGGCGGTTGGGGATCGCAAAGGATACCTCGAATCCTGCCCGGCTGTGGGTTCGGTTTTCTTGGATGAACTGGGTGAGCTCGACATGAATTTGCAAGCGAAGCTGCTGCGGGTTCTGGAGACGCGCAGTTTTCAGCCAGTGGGAGATGTGGTGGCGCGGAAGTTTGAGGGCAAGTTGATTGCGGCGACGAATCGAGATTTAGGTGTGGAGATTGGCCGCGGCCGCTTCCGTGAGGATCTGTATTACCGGCTGTGCGCGGACCGCATTGAGGCGCCGGGGTTGGCCGAGCAGTTGTGCGACCGACCGGAGACGATGCGGGAGTTGGTGATGTTTATGGCCCGGCGAGCTGCGGGGAGCGAGGCTGCGGTTTTGTCGGAAGAGGTGATGGCGTGGATGGAGCGCGAGTTGCCGGCGGGGTATGGTTGGCCGGGGAATTACCGCGAGCTTGAGCAGTGCGTGCGGAATATTCTCATCCGGCGAAGTTACCGGCCGCTGGCTGCTGAGAGGGCAGGCGACGAGGAGGATTTTTACCGACGGATGAAGCGAGGCGAGGTGACCGCGGCCGAGGTGTTGGGATTTTATTCGGCGCTGGTGTATGGCCAGTGCGGGAGTTATGAGGAGACGGCGCGGCGGATCGATTTGGATCGGCGGACGGTGAAGGCTCGGGTGGATGAGTGGTTGCGCGGGGCGACGGCGGTTGGCTGAAGGATTAGCGTCAATCGGTCGCTGCCGAAGAAAGAGTAATGTCTAGGCCAGCGCCCTTGCGTTGAAGAAGCGGACATCGTTTGGCAATTTCCCTCATGAAGAGGTCTTCCAATTTCAGGGATATGAGAAATCTACGACCATCTTGTGTGACCAATACCATCCTGTCGCGCGAAAGCAACCCCCGCTCTCCGCTATTTGGTTGAAGTTCGATGAGCGATGGATAGGGAATCGAAAATTTGCGCCAGCCTTTAAAAAGAAGCAATTCACCATCACCGAGTTTGTAAGTATCTGATTAGAGCATGCCTGAATCAAGCTAAAAGGAGCAATGCAGATCATGATTCCAGAATAGATGAGAATCGCTAAATGCAATCGACTAAACGACCACCGGCTCAAAGCCGGTGGGTTCGGTTGCGACTGAAAGTCGCCGGACAGCGGCTGAAGCCGCAAGCGCTTGCAACAGCAGCAATCATCTTAATTTCAGC
>JAYVXT010000855.1:0-3030 GCA_043785065.1 Bryobacterales bacterium
TCCAACTTGACCGTCGGCATTCCTCGTTTACAAGCCGAACTTGAGCTGCAACGACCGAAGAATGCCGAGTTCTACGTTGCACTGGGCAACGCTTGGCAACAAGCAGGTAAGCCCAATCAGGCGGCGAGTGCTTTTGAGCAGGCCGCCAATCTGAAACCAGGATCCTCCCGCGAACTCCGTTTTTTGGGCATTGCGCTTCAGGACTCGGGACAAGCAAATCGGGCAAGAGAAATGTTGGAACGCGCAGTGAAGTTGGACCCCCGAGATGCCGTGTCCTTGTATCAATTGGCGCTCCTGGATTCAGGGCAAAGGAATTTTCAGGAAGCAGCAAGCAAGTCGCAAAGGGCAGTTTCGATTGACCCTGACTTACTCGAGCCGCGTAACTCCCTCGGAGTTGCGCTAGTGTCATTAGGCGAAGTGGCCAAGGCTGAAGCCGCGTTTCGAGAAGCATTGCGGATCAATCCCTACTTCGGCGCGGCCCATGGGAATTTGGCCCGGCTACTTGCAGCGAGGGGCGACTTACCGCAAGCGGAACAGCATTACGCGAAGGCAGTGAAGTTGGGGGCGGGGTTGGCGCAAGATCGTTATGAATATGCGTTGACGCTTGTCCGGATGAATAGATTTGACGAAGCCGTGCCGCAAGCTGAGCAAACGACGCGGCTTTCGCCGGCTATGGTGGAAGCTCGGCTTCTTTACGGTGGATTACTGGCGCGGGCGGGCCGAATGGATGAGGCGCGGGCGGAATACGAAGCAGCACTGCGGGTGAAGCCTGAGGATGGACGGACTCATCTGGATCTGGCAAGAGTGCTCGCGGCGCAGGGTGACAGGGAACGAGCCATCGCGCACCTGCGGCAAGCGGCCAAAGGGTCCGATGCTACTTCATCCCGCCTGGCAAACCAGGCGTTAATTAACCTAGGAATGACCCCGTAGCCCTTATTGTTGCAGGTCTTGTTTTCCCAAGAAGAACCCCGTGTTGAGATTTTTCGTAAACAGTCGCCCAGTTCCTGGTCCATGAACATCGTGAGAGGGCTTGACGAAACGGTGCACGTAATTTCTCTTGGAATCGAATTTCCTCTCAATGAACTCTACGAAGGCGTCAACTTTGCTGCGACCGTACCCGAATAGCATATCCACCGCCGCCTGTGAAAGAATTAAGGTAAGTTGCAAACCGCCCCGATATTGTTGCGTCTATTGGCTGGCCTCGAAACTGGTGTGCTCGGGGCGATCCTTCTTTTGGTATGGTTCTCGCTCGATGCTGTTTATCAGGGCCAGCATTGGTACGCCATCCCCAATCTTTGGGCGACTCTGTTTTTCGGCCAGGATGCTTTTCGCATGCGCGCCGGTTGGGCCACCGTCTCGGGAATCTCAATTCATCTGCTTTTGCTCAGCCTCGAGGGCGCGGTTTTTGGCGCTCTCTGGCGATGGAGCCGCTGGTTCTGGCTTACGATGGCCGCCGGTATCCTGTGGGCGATGGTCTGCTATTGGGGAATGAATCTTAGCCTTTGGAAAAATTTTGCACCTTTTGTTCCGAGAATGATGCCTCAACCGGCCACTGGATTAGCCGTGCTGCTGTTCGGGATTTGCCTCTCACGCATTCCGGTGCGAGCGGAAAAGCTTGCTTTTCATGTGTTTGGATGCCCGGCGGTTCCCATCATCGAGCCGCTGCGGCAATCCCCTCCCTTACCTCCACCGCTCCCCCCGTTTGAGGAATCGTAACTTCCCCACTTTGTGGGAGCAAAAGTGTGGCAAAATGAAAGACCGTCGCTTAAATGCTGGCTCACGGATGTAAACAGAGGGGTCGCAAATTGTTTAAGGACCTTGGCTTAAGCTAAAATACAAGATGCCTTAGGGTATAAGCATTAAACAAAACAGGGCACGTGTGAAATGCCCAAGATAAGAAGAAACCCGCCTGGAACCAGACACGTCCATGGCAAAGTCGCAGAGTGGAAAGGAATTCGCGTTTCATGACATTTCGCAGGCTGCAATGCCTGAACACGATAGCTGTACTCCAGCTCGCTATTCTTCCTGCTCTTATCTTTGCCCCAGTGGCTGATGGAGCTCAAGCTGTGCCAACGGCGCAGAATCCGGTGCCGCAAACCCCAGCGCCTAAACCCGCAAACCCGTTCGAAACAGTTCCGCAATCCCAGGAACCTAAGCCGGAGCCTGCCAAGCCCACAGCCCCAGCTGCCAAGCCTCAAACAGAGGCTGTCAAGCCTGCTGCCGATGAAGCAAAGCCTCAGGTGGTGGATGATGTAATCGAAGCCATTGAATTCCGCGGCTCACGCCGTGTCCCTCAAGACACCTTGAGGGCGATGATCATTTCCAAGAAGGGCGACAAGATCGACGACGATACTCTGCATCGGGACTTCATGGCGCTGTGGAACACCATGCGCTTTGACGATATCATTTTGGAAAAGGAGCCGATGAAAACCGGCTACCTAATCCGCTTCGTCGTGACCGAGCGCCGCACCATCCGTTCCATCAAATACGATGGGGCGAAATCCGTTACCGTGTCGGAGATCCTTGACCGGTTCAAAGAGCGCAAAGTCGGCCTCTCGGTCGAACAGCAATACGATCCAAACAAGGTGCAACGCGCCTCCATCGTTTTGAAAGAGTTTCTTGCCGAACGTGGCCGGCAATACGCCAAAGTTGAACCCACCGTAAAACAGATACCTCCTTCTTCGCTTGAAGTTAATTTCATCGTGGACGAAGGCCCCAAAGTTAAGGTCGGCAAAATCGACATTCAGGGCAACAAGGTTTTTAGCACCCTCATCGTTCGCCGCGCAATGAAAAATTTACGACCCATTGGTATTCCCAACTCTATCTTACTGGAAAATCTTTTCTCCAAAACATTCGACTCCACCAAGCTGGAGCAGGACAAAGATATGATCCGCAACTTCTATCAGGAGAAGGGATACTTTACAACCCGCGTCAACGAACACAAAGTGGACATCGTTGAAACTCCTGCCGGCAAGTTTTATATTCCCTTGATTTATCATCCGAAGAAAAAAGTAAACAAGATCGCCAACC
>JAYVXT010000856.1:0-3025 GCA_043785065.1 Bryobacterales bacterium
ATCGGTGAAGCCGCCCCGCCGCGCCACAGAGCCATAGCCCCAATGGCGGCGACAGCAAGTGCGACCATGATTCCGCGCAGCTTTAAGTAATCCCGAAAGTGAAAGTCGCGGCGAGCGTCAGTGGCCAACGCGGGACGTAACGCCAGGTCCGTTAATGCCTGGATCGGAGCCACAATCGCGAAACTCAACGCCAACTGGCCCACCATCTCAGCCGACCCCAATTTCGCTGTAACCATAAACAAAAGCCATTGGGAAAAGGCCGCCGCCACGCTGCCCGCCAGCGTCCACGATGTTCCAGAATTCAACCCGCTGAGCGCAAGCCGGTTTAGACCCGTCGAGACGGGTGCTGCTGGAACCGAAATGGTACTTGAATTCATTCGAATCGAGACCGATCGACACACCTACGGCTGGAGTGCCTCAAAAAACAATGCCAATTTGGAACAAAGCGGATCGACTTGTCGTCCTAGCGGACCAGATCCTGGTATGCGCGAATCGCCCGACCGGCGCGCCAACTACGAAGAAGTTACCATAAAGACGGAAAAAGTACCATTCCCCAGAAAACAACGGGGCGGTATCCCGCGTTAAGCCCGAGGACCCCAAATTGGCCGAAATATCCAGCTTCACCCAACCCGACTCCTCGCCGACCTACTTCATCGACTTTCTTGATTTCCTCGACAGCCTTCCCGACGTCAAGCGGATCCGGGCCGCTGCCGAAGCGAGCATGCACCTGGCCGCTGGCTCAAAAGCGGTCGACCTCGGCTGCGGCATCGGCGGGGCCACCGACCCGCAGGAGGCAGGGACAAAAAACAGGGCCCCACACACATGTGGGAGCCCTTTTGTTGTGTTCCTTTTTGCGCGGCTTATTCGTAGACCTTGGCGTTTTCTTCCCACTCCAACTGCTTGCAATTGCCCCGGACAAATAAGGCAATCAGTCGGGGGACCGGCAGCGCGGGTATAGTTGGGACAACCAGCCACCCAGCCGCCATGCTCCCGGCGAACGGTCACAGAGGTTTTGCACCAAGGGCAGGGCGGCAAGCTCATAACCCCCGAGTGTAACCGGCGTCGGTAAAAAGCCTTTCCCCCCTAAAATTTCGCGGAGAAACACGGGGGCTAGTGAAGCGCCAAGGGCAACGCAACTTGATCGAGTGGTATCTTCAACCCCAACGCTCGGGCGGCGCTGTCAATATCCCGCTTCTCACATTGAGCCAGAAGCGCCTGAAGCTCTTCCCGATTTGCAAGAACATGAAAGCTCTTCGTCGGTGCAAAATAAACCAGCGTGCGCTTGTCGACGGCGATCAGGTTTAGCATGTTTTGCAACGTCCCCTTGCTCTTCGCGTCCCACAACATCACGCCGCATTGTGCCTCTTCCGCCATCACAAAATCTTTCGCCGCGTAGTAGCTGAAACCCTTGCTTCCGTTCGGCGGCTTTACGTTGCGCGTTGGCCATCCTCCGACATTGTTGCGGCACTCTTCCATGCAAAACACGGTGACGTTCGTGTAGCGCTTGCTCGCGAAGTACGTCTGCACCGCTTTATCCGCGCCGTTCGCATCCCCGACAAGAATGGTGCAGCCGCGCTTGATGAAGTCGTCGAACCGCTCGCGGATAACCGCGTTCAGTTTTGAAACCGCTCTTGATCCGCCGATGAAAACATTCATAAGTCGCCTACTTCGTCGTGAGAGTGAGAAGATAAACTGCCTTCGCCTGGCCGGAGTTTTTCAAAACCTCCACGATGTGCGCGACTGTCGCGCCGGAGCCGTGAAGGTCGTCAAACACCAGAAGTCTCTGGCCCGCCGTGAGCTTCGGGTCCACGGTAAAGGCTCCGGTCAACGCCTCCCGTCTCTTATCGTAATCTTTCATGTCCTTCAACTGGGGCGTCTGCTTCACCTTCGCCAAACAACCGGCGCAAACGGGAACACCCAGCACAGCGGCTAACGCTTCAGCAACAGCCGCGACGGGTTGAAGCGCCCGAACATTGGAAGGCGGAACCGGCACAATAGCGTCGATGGAAACCTGCCAACGGTTCTTCAAAAACTGTGCGGCGGTCTCCGCCAACACGCCAACGGCCTTTTGATTGTGGCGATATTTCAGCTCATAGAGTAGTTGCCCGACAGGTGGCCGCTTCGTGTCAAACATCAAATGCCCGCCCGGACCATGACCGATAGGAACGCTGCTGAGGGTATGCCAGTCAAGCGCGTAACCGTCGTCCCACGGCCCAATCAAACGTCTCGGGTTGATTTCGACACTCACAAATTTTCCTTTTAAACCTCAAGTTTAACGCTGCGTCTGTAAGCAGCCGTTATAGCACTTAGCCGGGGAACAGCGAACGAAACTCCGCAAGCCTGCCGGTGCGCTTGTAGTAGGCGTAAAGCTCACCTACGCTGCTAGGCCCTGAATTCTTCCCGCGCTTCGGCTTGCCCTGCTACTGCCGGTGTGACGTTTCAGCAAACGCGGGTACCGGCTTGCCCGCTGCTGGCGGGCATACATGACAGCGGCCAGGCCTGGTGATCGCGGCGGCGGTGCGACCCTAAGCAATGGCGGCGGCGACGAATGCGCCCCCGCCCGTGTTTCACCTCAGCTAGTGGTCGAGAAGCCGCTACCCGGAATTGATGCTTGAAAGTCTGGTGCTTTTTCCACTGGTGAAGCCCGCGCAATAACTTCAGATCGACGCGGGCTACACTGGCTAAAGCCTGGCTGTATCCCGCGTTAAGCCCGAGGACCCCAAATTGGCCGAAATATCCAGCTTCACCCAACCCGACTCCTCGCCGTCCTACTTCATCGATTTTCTTGATTTCCTCGACAGCCTTCCCGACGTCAAGCGGATTCGGGCCGCTGCCGAAGCGAGCATGCACCTGGCCGCTGGCTCAAAAGCGGTCGACCTCGGCTGCGGCATCGGCGGGGCCACCTTCCAACTGGCAGGCATTACTGGCCCGACAGGGCTAGCCGCCGGAGTGGACATTAGTCAAGCACTCATCAGCGTGGCGGCAGCCCGATCCGCCAACCGTCCCGGGCTCGAATTCCGCGTCG
>JAYVXT010000857.1:0-3011 GCA_043785065.1 Bryobacterales bacterium
AAAATTCGCGAGCTGATTGAGCAGTACCAGCAACGCCCTGTATAACGCGGCTCTTATATTGGAGGAAGTTTGTTCATGATATTTCGAAAAGTTTTCGTCAGTGGCTTGATGACGGCAATGTTAACCTTCGCGACTACCCAGGCAGGCTCACAAACCAAGTCCGCTGCAGGGAAATCTGCAACCTCCAGGAAGTCCGTCGCCGGCAAATCGCCCGTGGGCCATTCACCCCTCGGCCCGCCCACGGTCGCTGAAGCCACAAAATTCATTAACGACGCCGAACAGCAGCTCAACATCATGGGAATCCGAGCCGCGAGAGCTTCGTGGGTGCAGAGTAACTTTATAACTGACGATACCGAAACCTTGTCTGCCGAAGCCAACGATGCGGTGATCGCACTCACCACGCAATTAGCCGAGGCTTCCCGCCGCTTTGACGGTCTCACGCTCCCACCCCAGACTGCGCGTAAGTTCAAGCTGTTAAAACTTTCGCTCACCTTGCCTGCGCCCGGCGATCCTGCGGAGCGCGCGGAACTGACCAGAATTGCCGCCTCCATGGAAGGCGAGTACGGCAAGGGCAAGTATTGTCCTCAAGGGCCGAAGGCAAAATGTCTGTCATTGAATGATCTGGAACACATCATGGCAACCAGCCGCGATCCTGAGGAGCTGAAGAACATCTGGGTGCAATGGCATAAGGTGTCGCCCCCTTATCGCAAGCGCTACGCGCGGTTCGTGGAACTAGCAAACAAGGGCGCGCGCGAAATGAAGTTTAAGGACGTGGGCGCTATGTGGCGCTCCAACTATGACATGGATCCTGATGCCTTTGCCGCGGAGATGGAGCGGCTGTGGCAGCAGGTGAAACCTCTGTATGTGGCGCTGCATACCTATACGCGCACGCAGTTGGCAAAAAAGTACGGATCTCAACTTGTCCCGGAAAGCGGCCCTATTCCGGCGCATTTACTTGGCAATATGTGGAGTCAAGGCTGGGAGAACATCTATCCCGAGCTGAAGCCCCCCACCGGAGACGTGGGCTACGATCTCACTGAGATTCTGAAGGAGAGAAAAACCGAGCCCCGGCAGATGGTTCGTTATGGCGAGTCGTTTTTCAAATCGCTGGGATTCGGCGCCCTGCCTGAAACGTTTTGGGAGCGGTCACTGTTCACCAAGCCACAGGATAGAGACGTGGTTTGTCATGCCAGCGCGTGGGACATTGACAATCAAAAAGATGTCCGCTTAAAGATGTGCATTGAGATCAATGGGGTGGATTTCGCCACTGTCCATCACGAGCTCGGTCACAATTACTATCAGATGGCGTACTCGCCGCAGCCGCCATTCTTTCAGAACAGCGCGAATGATGGCTTCCACGAAGCCATCGGCGATACCATTGCGCTCTCTGTGACCCCCGAATATCTGAAGCAGATTGGGCTCATCCAGAAAGTTCCCAACCAGGACGCCGATATGGGTTTGCTCATGCACCGGGCGCTGGAGAAGGTTGCGTTCCTGCCCTTCGGATACCTGGTGGACCTATGGCGGTGGAAGGTCTTCTCTGGAGAGGTCTCTCCCGCTGATTACAACAAGTTATGGTGGGAGTTGCGCACCAAGTATCAGGGCATCACGCCGCCGGTTGCGCGCACCGAAGCTGATTTCGACGCGGGCGCCAAATATCACGTTGCCGGCAACACGCCATACGCGCGCTATTTCCTCGCCACCATTCTTCAATTCCAATTTCATCGGGCGCTGTGCCGCGAGGCTGGTTATACCGGGCCCCTGCATCGCTGCTCCATTTACAACAATAAAGTTGCCGGGGATCGTTTGAACAGAATGTTGCAGATGGGGCAGAGTCGTCCCTGGCCGGAAGCTCTTAAAGAGCTCACGGGCGAGGAAAAAATGGATGCCACCGCAATCCTCGATTACTTCGCTCCGCTGAAGAAGTGGCTCGACGAGCAAAACCAAGGCCATCAGAGCGGCTGGTAGGGAAATGGTGCCCGGGGACGGAATCGAACCGTCACGCCCCTTTCAGGGCCCGGGATTTTAAGTCCCGTGCGTCTGCCAGTTTCGCCACCCGGGCGGCGGTTGTTGTTACCCCTTGGGTCTGTGGTCAAGAGTGCTTTTCCGAATGCCAAGAGCCAAGAACAATGAGTTGATGAGTTGATCTAAATTCCCTTGGGAGTTCCGGCATTCATTCTCACACAGGTGCCACGGTGGAGCCAAACTTCTAAGTTCCGGCGCCGCCGCCGAATGATTTTGCCGCAATTATGTGAGGCGAAACTGACAGCACCTGACGGTAAGGTTCGTAGAAGCAATCAGCGACTACAATCCTGTGTTGGCCGGAATCGAAAAGTTCGATGTGGTGGTGCTTGGCGCGGGAGCCGCTGGCCTTATGTGCGCCATCGAAGCCGGTAAACGTGGGCGTCGAGTCGCAGTTCTCGAGCGGGCAACACAGATTGGCAAGAAGATACTGATATCCGGTGGCGGCCGCTGCAACTTCACTAATATATATACGCAGCCGGATAACTTCATCTCGGCGAATCCGCACTTTTGCAAGTCCGCGCTCGTCCGCTACTCGCCCGCCGACTTCCTTGCGCTCGTCACCAAGCATCGCATTCCTTACCACGAGAAAACCCGGGGCCAGTTCTTCTGCGACCACTCATCGCGGCAGATCGTGGATATGCTCCACCAAGAATGCCGCCTTGCCGGGGTGCGTATTTTTACCAGTATGGCGATTGAGCAGGTTAGCCGCGACCACGGATTCACCATTAGATGTAATTCCGGCCAATTTCATGCTTCGGCCCTTGTAGTTGCAACCGGGGGTTTGTCCATCCCCAAGATGGGCGCCACATCTTTTGGTTATCAGCTCGCACAGCAATTCGGAATCAGCATCCGCGAGTGCCGGCCTGCTTTGGTGCCGTTAACCTTTGGCTCCCATGATCGCGAGCGCTACTGCGATCTCGCGGGTATATCCACTGAGATTGTCGCTTCCATCGGCGGGCAGCGCTTCCGTGAAAACATGTTGATCA
>JAYVXT010000858.1:0-3007 GCA_043785065.1 Bryobacterales bacterium
GTCCCATCGGGAGAAACCTTCGGGGCGCTATCGCGGAAATCTCCACTTGTCAGAGGCCGGTTCTCGCCATGGATCGACACCATCCACAGATTTGAGTAAGTGGCGTCCGCCTTTGGGTCGTTCCAACTTAGTGCGTAAACTACCGCTCCGCCGCCGGGCGTGATCGCTGGGGAAGAAGGTGTTCGCCATTGCCAGTAAGAGTCGGAGGTCAGCTGCCCTTGAAGCGCCAAGGGAATCAGGAATAGAAGAAAGCGCATGAAGTCCAGTATCCCCCAAATGAAAAGGACCGGCGTACCTCGCAAGGTACGGCCGGTCCAAACTTCAAGTCGAATTTGATTTAAAACGTCTTCCGCACTTCACTCCACGCCCAATCGAGCCACGGCAGAAGCGTTTGTAAATCCGAGGTCTCCACCGTCGCGCCGCCCCAAATGCGGAACCCTACCGGGGCATCGCGGTATGCGCCGATGTCATATGCCGCGCCTTCCTTTTCCAGCATCGACACTATCGTCTTGGCGTGCTTGGCTTGGTCATCCGCCGAAAGCGCCGCATAAGCCGGATCCACTATCTTCAAACAAATAGAAGTGCTGGAACGCGTGGCTTTCTCTTCAGCCAAGAACCCGGCCCAATCCGACTTCGCCACCCAATCTTCAATCACTTTCAAATTCGCTTCAGACCGCGCGATCAAGCCTGCAAGCCCCCCAACGCTTTCCGCCCACTTCAATCCATCAATCGCATCTTCCACGCACAGCATGGACGGAGTGTTGATGGTCTCTCCGGCGAAAATTCCGCTGATCAATTTGCCGCCCTTGGCCATCTGGAAAATCTTTGGCAATGGCCGATCGGCAGTGAAAGTTTCCAATCGTTGGACGGCGCGAGGGCTCAGCACGATCATGCCATGGCCCCCCTCGCCGCCTAGAACTTTCTGCCAAGACCAGGTCACCACGTCCAACTTGTCCCACGGCATCTCCATCGCAAACACGGCCGAGGTGGCATCGCAAATCGCCAGCCCTTCACGGTCGGCGGCGATCCAATCGCCATTGGTAACACGGGCGCCAGACGTTGTTCCGTTCCAGGTGAAGAGCACATCGCGTTTCCAGTCAACTTGGCTCAGGTCCGGCAGCTTGCCGTAATCAGCCTTCATGGAACGAAGGTCTTTCAGCTTCAATTGATTCTTGCAATCGGCCGCCCAGCCGCTGCCGAAGCTTTCCCAACTGAGCACGTCCACGCCGCGCTCTCCTAACAGCGACCACATGGCCATCTCGATCGCGCCCGTGTCCGACGCGGGCACGATTCCCAGAACATAATCGCCGGGTAAACCGAGAATCTTCCTGCTCCGCTCGATCACTTCGCCGAGCTTCGTCTTGCCGATCTTGGCTCGATGCGAACGGCCAACTGCGGCCCCTTTCAAGGCGTCAAGCGACCAGCCCGGACGCTTCGCGCAAGGTCCGGAAGAGAAACAGGGATTCTGTGGAGTTGTTGTTGGCTTCATATGTTAATAGATTTTGGGAGGAAAGAACTGTGCACCTGCCGTTGCAAGGCGATCATAAGATCCTCAACTTATTCTATCGAAATATGCCTGCCGCCCGTTAACACAGCCTATGCGATGGCCTGATTACCCATGTTTTGCAAGATGTGCTCAGTAAACTTAAACTCATTCGCCGCGTGCAGCTTCCATCCGCTGTCAGCCGTTATTTCCAATACCTGGGCGTGATAACGGACCAGGGACGGATGATGACTCACGCTCACCAGCGTTATGGAAGTCTCCAGTAACTGTTCGAAAATGGCCGCTTCATTATCCGGATCAAGGGCGCTTGAAGACTCATCCAACAGCGCGTATTTAGGCCGTTCCAGCAAAACACGCGCGAACGCTAAACGCTGGCGCTCCCCCACGGAAAGAACTTTTTCAAAGTCCATCTCCGCCTCAAAACCGCCGCAACGCTCCACCAATCCGGGCAGGTTCACGCGACGCAGCACATCCAACAGTTCCTCGTCGGGAACTTCGCGTTCAATATTCGGATACAGCAACTGGCTCCGCAAACTGCCCAGGATCATGTATGCATGCTGCGGCACAAACAGCATATCCCGCGGCTTTGGCCGTTCAATTTTGCCGGTTCCTGAATCCCATAGTCCGGCCATGGTCCGCAGCATGGAACTTTTGCCGCAGCCGCTGGGGCCGACAATCATTAAACTATTGCCGGGCTGTGCGGTGAAGCTAAGAGACTTCACCAGCGTCCGCTCATAATTCGGCGTCTGAATCGTCACATCCTCGAAGCTCAGCTTATCGCCTTCCCGCATCTCAATGCGGTTACGCGCAGGGTCTCCCATGATCTGTTTTGGGGTCAGCGCACGGGCGAAGGAATCCAAGCGTCGAACGCCGGCGGCGAAGCGGCTCAGGCTTTCCAGGTTATCCACCAAAATGGAAAGAGCTCCCAAAATTGCGGTAAATGCGCCGCCCGCCTGCACGATTCTTCCTACTTCCAACTCACCGGAAAGCACGCGCGGCGCAAGAATGATACTGGGCAGAGCCATTGTGAACAGATTGTTGGTATTTTGGAAAAAGCTCAAACGCAGAGTCCAACGAATGAGGGCATCGAAATTCTTGAACGCTTCGCTAAAGCGCTTCTGAATTTGCGAATGCTCCTGTTTTTCGCCGCGGTACAGGGCAATCACTTCGGCGTTTTCACGAATACGCACCAAGCCGAACCGGAAATTGGCCTCACGCTTAATCTGGTTGAAATGCAAGGAAACCATTTTTTCGCCATAGACTTTGATGGTGATGAATGTCGCCGCAACGGCATACAGCACCAAAAAAAGCACTAAGGAATGCGAGATGGACCATAGCACTTTACTGAAAGCCATCAGTTGCAGAACAGCACCGCCGAACAAAAGCAGAAAGGTTAACGACCTTTGCGTGAACGAAGCAATATCTTCGGCAATGCGCTGATCGGGGTTGTCGATGTCGGTATTCCGCAGTAGTTCGTAAAAAGCATGGTCCTTGAAATAGCGG
>JAYVXT010000859.1:0-9756 GCA_043785065.1 Bryobacterales bacterium
CTGCTGTATCTGGCTCTGGAAAATGTCGCCAAGAATTGGACCATGCCGGTGCAGGACTGGAAGGCTGCTCTGCAGCGGTTTTCCATTATGTTCGGAGACAGGGTTCCGAAACCCGAGATGATGTAAGAAATAATAGACATTGCTTCAGGTAAAAATCGGAATCAAAGCGCTCGTGAAATGGTGGCTCTGCCCCCTTCATGCCAGGAAATCGCTACGGTCTGGCCTGCAATCAAACCTCCAATCAATTACAACGGACCTCCCATTCCAGAATAGAATTGAACTTTGCCATAAGTACCCGTTTGCACCAATGGTCCATGGTCGGTTTGAAGCTTTTGAAGCAAATGAGGACTCACGCTGTTAGGTGCAATTCTCATAAGAACGTGCCCCAACAGTGCCCAGTGAGCAGCCGGGCAACAATCGGACAAGCTCCCCGTCGTAACCTTCCTACACCAACTTCCCCGCCCCCGTTACAAAATCCTTGCACCCTCCCTTGCCAACCGTAATATAATGAAAGCGGAACCAACGGCATTGACTGGAATACCAATTAGCAGCCGAAGGGAGGATATTCTTTGAAGCGTACCGGTTCGGACGACTCACTTCGCTGTTCCTTCTGTCACAAATCTCAAGACGTGGTCGGCAAGTTAATCTCTTCTCCAAGCGATTACCCCCGCGCCTACATCTGCGACGAATGCATCGCCGTTTGCAATTCAATCCTTGAAGATGACAAACAGGAACAAACCTACGGGGGCCCTCACAAGCTACCCAAACCACTTGAACTGAAAGAATACCTGGACCAGTACGTCATCGGCCAGGACAGCACCAAAAAGAAATTGGCCGTCGCGGTTTACAATCACTACAAGCGCATTCAGATGAACAAGCAGCGCGGCGGTGATGTGGAGTTGGCCAAATCCAACATCATGTTGATCGGCCCCACCGGCACCGGCAAAACACTCCTCGCCCAAACGCTTGCCCGCATCCTTGATGTTCCCTTCGCCATCGTCGACGCCACTACTCTCACCGAAGCCGGCTACGTCGGCGAGGACGTGGAGAACATTATTCTCCGTCTGCTTCAAAACGCCGATTGGGACGTGCAACGCTGCCAGCAAGGCATCATATATATAGACGAAATCGACAAGATCGGTCGCAAGGACGAAAACCCGTCCATTACGCGCGATGTTTCCGGCGAAGGAGTCCAACAGGCGCTCCTCAAGATTCTTGAAGGCACAGTGGCCAACGTCCCCCCGCAAGGCGGACGCAAACATCCGCATCAGGAATTCACGCCAGTTGACACAACCAATATCTTGTTTATATGTGGTGGTGCGTTTGTCGGTCTTGAAAAAATTATCAGCCGCCGCGTTGGACGCAGGGCCATCGGCTTCCTGGAAGACGAAGTCAAAGAGGGGGCTCGCAAACTCAACGCCAGCCGCCGCGATGCTGCTCTGCTTGAACAAGTACAGCCCACCGATCTGATCCGCTCCGGCTTCATTCCAGAATTCATCGGGCGTTTGCCTGTCATCGGTGTCCTTGACGAACTGGATAAAGACGCGCTGATGCAAATCCTAAGTAAGCCGAAAAACGCTATAATTAAACAGTATCAACGGTTGTTTGATTTTGAGAATGTTAAACTGAGGTTTACGGACGAGGCTCTCGAAGCCATCGCTGTCATGGCCCTCGAACGAAAAGTTGGGGCTCGTGGCTTGCGCATGATTCTTGAAGAACTGATGCTTGACGTCATGTACTTCTTGCCGTCTAATAAGAAAATTAAGGAATTCCTGGTGACTAAGGAAATGGTCATTACAAGGAAAATCAATTTGGCGCTGCTTGAAAAAGCAGGCTAACCAGCCGGTAACCGCTAAGGAAGCGGAATCATGTTTGAAAGTTGTCTTCTTGAAAAGAGCGGGAAGGCGTACAATAGTATCGGGTGGGAATTGGATGGATCTAATTCACACTCCGCGTCATCTACCGTATTGAAGTCATAACGGCCAAACCGGCCGGAAATCCCCGGAAGACAAAACGAGTATTATTTAACTAGACCATGAGCGCAAAAGAAAAGCCCGAAACCAAACGGCTCCCCATGATGCCGATCCGCGACGTAGTCATATTTCCCCATATGATGACGCCCTTTGTTGTTGGCCGCGAATCCAGCGTACGGGCCCTTGAAGAAGCACTGGCCGGAGAAAAGAAAATTTTCCTGGCCACCCAGCACGATGCTTCCGTAGACGAACCACGTCCCGACGAAATTTTCACCGTCGGCACTATCGCGAACATCGTACAAAGCCTCAAGCTTCCGGACGGCAATATCAAGGTTTTAGTGGAAGGCGTCGAACGGGCCAAGGTCGTCTCCGTATCCGATGACGAAGGCTTCTTCCGCGCCGTTGTGCGCACCTTCGCAACCCGCGCCGAAACGGGAACTCAGGTTGATCAACTCACCAGCCGCGTTACTTCCCTATTCGAGCAATACGTTAAGCTGAGCCAAAATCTCAACTACGAAACCATGATCGCCGCCATTCGCGTCGACGATCCTGGTAAGTTGGCCGACACCGTCGGAGCCAACCTCCAACTCACCATCGAAGAAAAACAGGAACTGCTCGAAGTATTCGATCCGGTCGACCGCCTCACTCGCGTCGCCGAAATGCTCGACATCGAAATCGAAAAATTGAGTGTCGACCGCACCATTCAAGGCCGCGTCAAACGCCAGATGGAACGCGCTCAAAAAGAGTATTACCTCAACGAAAAGATCAAGGCCATCCAGAAGGAATTGGGCCGCGGGGAAAAGAGCGAATACGACGAGCTTAAAAAGAAGATCGAACAAGCCGGCATGACCAAAGAGGCCAGCGAGAAGGCGATGCTGGAATTGAAGCGCCTGGAACAAATGCCGCCCATGTCGGCCGAATCCACCGTTTCCCGTAACTATCTCGATTGGCTTCTCGCCGTGCCGTGGAAGAACAAGACGAAGGAAATTCGTGATCTCAAATTCGCCCGCGAAATCCTTGAGTCCGATCACTACGGCCTGGAAAAAATCAAGGAACGTATCCTTGAATTTCTCGCCGTCCGCCGCTTGGTGAAAAACCCCAAGGGTTCCATCCTCTGCTTCGTCGGACCTCCTGGAGTGGGCAAGACTTCACTCGGCATGTCCATCGCCAAGGCCACTGGCCGCAAGTTCGTGCGCATGTCGCTCGGCGGCGTTCGCGATGAAGCGGAAATCCGCGGCCATCGCCGTACCTATATCGGCGCGCTCCCCGGCCAAATAATCCAAATGATGAAGAAGGCCGGCACTAAGAACCCCGTCTTCATGCTCGACGAAGTCGACAAGATGTCCACCGATTTCCGCGGTGACCCTTCCTCGGCATTGCTCGAAGTGTTGGACCCGGAACAAAACCAATCGTTCCAGGATCACTATCTTGACGTGGAATACGACTTAAGCGAAGTCTTCTTCGTAGCCACCGCCAACGTCCTGCACACCATCCCAGCCGCCTTGCAAGATCGTATGGAAGTGATCCGTCTTTCCGGCTACACAGAAATTGAAAAGATGGAAATCGCCAAACGCTTCCTTGTAAATAAACAACGCGAAGGCACCGGCCTCACCGCCGAAAACATCGAATGGACCGATTCCGGGATCGCCGAACTTGTGCAATACTACACACGCGAAGCCGGGGTTCGTAATCTCGAACGTGAAATCGGAAACGTCTCCCGCAAGATCGCCCGCAAGGTGGTTGAATCGGCTGTCGAAACAGATACCGTGGAAGCTGCGGCGCCTCTTGAAGCGGAAGCCAAACCCAAGAAGAAATCGAAGGGCAAGAAGCAACAGGCCGAACCCGTGGCAGCCGCCTCACCCGAAGTCGTGCAATTCAACTACCCCAAGATGGTGATCAACGATAAGGTGGTTCAAGAATTGCTCGGTCCGCAAAAGTTCCGCGATCTGCAGATGACCCGTAAGAACGAAATCGGCTCCACCGCCGGCTTGGCTTGGACGGAAGTGGGTGGCACTATGCTCACCACCGAAGTCGGGGTTATGGAAGGCCGCGGCAAACTCACCACCACCGGGAAACTCGGGGATGTAATGCAGGAATCGGCACAAGCCGCGCTCAGCTACATTCGTAGCCGCGCCCACATCTTCGGACTCAATCGCGATTTCTACCGCCACATTGATATCCACCTTCATGTGCCCGAAGGCGCTATACCAAAGGATGGCCCATCGGCTGGAATTACCATCGCCACTTCCATGTGCAGCAGCTTAACCAACATCCCGGTTCGCGGCGACATCGCCATGACTGGCGAAATCACGGTTCGCGGAAAAGTGCTGCCCATCGGTGGCCTGAAAGAAAAAATGTTAGCAGCCCATCGTCACGGAATTTATGAATTGGTGCTGCCCAAGGACAACGAAAAAGATCTGCCTGATATTCCCGAAGTGATCCGTAAGGATATGAAGCTCCACTTCGTCGAATCGATGGACGAAGTGCTGAAAATTGCACTGGAGCGGGATTTAGAAGCTTTACCGGTGCCGAAAAGCGCACCCTCCGCCGCGGAAATTATCCGGGCGGTTGACGATAAATTGACACAGTAGGATTCCTTTGCCGGGCGGCGGGCGCACTTCTTAGGGGGAGGCGCGCGCCGTGTTGGTGAAACAGCAATGCAAACCGAATTTTTGCTTGGGGCGGCCTCACCCGCGCAGTTTCCTGCACCGGGGTTGCCGGAAATAGCCTTCTTGGGCAGAAGCAATGTGGGCAAGTCGAGCCTTCTAAACCGTCTTACGGCCACCAAGGACTTGGCATTTATAAGCTCCAAACCGGGATGCACGCAACAGTTGAATTTTTTCCGGGTGGATAAGAAATACACTTTTGTTGATCTGCCCGGTTATGGTTATGCTCGCGTATCGAAGACTGAGCGCGCCGGATGGCGGAAGCTGATTGAAAGCTACCTGCTCGAACGGGACAATCTTTCGCTCTGCCTTCTTTTGATCGATTCGCGGCATGGCTGGATGGAAATGGATTTGGAATTGAGCCGATGGCTCGAGTATCACAAGCGGCCCTATCAGGTAGTGGCCACAAAGTTCGACAAAATAAAAAAGCAGTCCGAGATTCATCATGCCATGGCGACCCTCAAAGCGCCGGAAGCTTCCATGGGTCTTGTACCGTTCTCGGCCGTAACAGGCCAGGGAGTGAGGGAAATTTGGCAAACGATCAAGACAATCAGCACCCGGTCGTAACCCCGCCGGCTTCTTCAGAAAAGCCGCAAGAGTCTACACCAGAAAACATGCAATCCGAACAGACAATAAAGGTAGAAGCCGCTAAGCCCGAAGGCGATGCGCCCAAACGCGCTCGTTCGGGCGAAAGCAAATCGAGGCACGCAAGTGGTTCCGTTGAGCCCAGGCCTACCGTGACCGCGCCAGTCGAAAAGCCGGTCAACGGGAACGGCAAGCCGCCGGTCGAAGCCAAGCCAGCCGAAGCCCCGGTCCAGGTTCCGGAAGCGATTCCAGCCGCTCCGCCTGTTGTTGCCGCTTTGCCCCCGCCTGCTTCTCCTGAGCAGAAGCCTCCCGAGAACCGGCCACAGCATGCTCAAGGCGGTCATCACCGGCCCGCCGATGCCAAGGCTGAACCCTTGCCCGATAAAAAGATGCACGACCGCATGGTCCAAAAGCTCGATCTTGTTGAGTTGAAGGACATGTCCATCATCAACTTGAATCAGATCGCCAAGGACTTTGGCGTAGCCGGCGCCGCTGGTCTCCGCAAGCAGGAGTTGATCTTCAAAATCCTCCAAACGCAGGCCGAAAAGAGTGGGTTGATTTTTTCCGAAGGCGTGCTCGAATGCCTGCCCGATGGCTTCGGCTTCCTGCGCGCTCCCGAATACAATTACCTTCCAGGCCCCGACGACGTTTACGTTTCGCCCTCGCAAATCCGCCGTTTCGATTTGCGCACCGGCGACACCGTCAGCGGCCAGATCCGCCCGCCGAAAGAGGGCGAACGCTACTTCGCCCTGATCAAGGTGGATGCGATCAACTTCGAACCACCCGAGGAATCACGCAACAAGATCTTCTTCGACAACCTGACGCCGCTCTACCCGCAGGAACGTCTGAAGCTCGAAACTACCAAGGACAACTATTCAGGCCGCGTGATGGATCTGCTCACGCCCATTGGTAAAGGACAGCGCGGCTTAATCGTCGCCCCGCCCCGCACAGGTAAGACGATGCTGCTGCAGAACATCGCCAACTCCGTCACCACCAACCATCCGGAAGTTGCCCTCATTGTTCTGCTGATCGACGAACGCCCGGAAGAAGTCACCGACATGCAGCGCACCGTGCGCGGTGAGGTGATCAGTTCCACCTTCGACGAACCAGCCTCCCGCCACGTGCAAGTGGCCGAGATGGTCATCGAAAAGGCCAAGCGGCTGATCGAACATAAGCGCGACGTGGTGATCCTGCTTGACTCCATCACGCGTCTGGCGCGCGCCTATAACACGGTGGTCCCGCCATCGGGCAAGGTGCTTTCAGGCGGCGTGGATTCGAACGCGCTGCAGCGCCCCAAGCGCTTCTTCGGCGCCGCGCGTAACATTGAGGAAGGCGGCTCGCTAACCATCATCGCCACGGCCTTGGTTGATACCGGAAGCCGCATGGACGACGTGATCTTTGAAGAATTCAAAGGTACGGGCAACATGGAAATCCACCTCGACCGCAAGCTGGTGGACAAGCGCGTTTTCCCGGCGATCGACATCAACAAGAGCGGCACCCGTAAGGAAGAATTGCTGATGCCGCGCGAAGAACTGAATCGTGTTTGGATTTTGCGCAAGGTGCTAAACCCACTTTCGCCGACCGAATCGATGGAGTTGCTGTTGGAACGTTTGAGTAAGGTGCGCAGTAACGCCGAGTTCCTTAATTCGATGAGCGGATAGGTGTGGGTGGCTAATTGAAGGACCAGGCCCCGGCGCGGAAACGCGTCCGTGGCCTTCGGCTACAAGGTCATCAATATTCTAAGCCGATCCTCCACTGAAGCCATCGTCTTCGCTGCAACAACTCCCCACCTTGTTTGAAGCCGTTGCTTCGCAATGGATCGTACTCCTTCGCACATCGCGAAACTGACAGCCTTCAAACCACCCTCGGGTGGCTCAATACGAACATGAGAGGCAATGCCGCGTCCGGTTCGAGTGATTGGCGCAACAATCACCAAGTTGGCGCGGCTTTGATTGAAGCGGTTATCTGAAATGATCAAGCATGGCCGTTCGCCGCCTTGTTCGTGCCCCAACACGGGATCAAACCGGGCATGCCAGATTTCACCACGACTCGGCGCTATAGCTGTGGATGTCATTCCTTATCGAGTCTCGAATCCTCTAACCCATCCCCTAAAGTCGAGTCCCACAATTGGCGCTCTTCGACCTCTTCCTTCCAACTCAGCGGGTTCGCCTGCAAACGGCCAAACCCCTCGTCCAATTCTTTGAAAAATTTGTCGCGGCGATATTGCTCGACGGCGTCGTCAAGCACCGTTTGCATAGGCTTTCCTTCCTGATCAGCCAGTTCGCGGAGAACCGCTTTCGACTGAGGACTGATTCGAATATTGGGGCTTTCTAACGCCTTGCTCATATCTTAGACTACCATGTGGCTACATTTTGTAATACAAATAAGTTGACACATCCGTATCCACGCTACCTTGACACGCCAGAGGCCTTGCCCTCTAGGGGCAAGAAATGAGTCCAATGTTTATGTGCGTCTGTGGTCTCTGGTTGGGGGAATCCGGCAGCATAACGATTATGTCTACTCTACTGCGACCGGACTGCTGAAGGCCGAGTTGCAATCGTCCGCTCCGGGCTCTGTTATCACCCCTACGCTAATTTCAACTAGGAGTGCAGGAGCTTTGAAGCTTGCTTGCCGGTGTCTGGCAATATACAGATTACGTTGACCGATAACAGGCGTGTTTGGTGAACCGCCTTCATTGGGTATCCGTCATGCGCAAGCGTCAAGTTCCCACAACTGACGTTCCCCGAGCATTTCTTGCCAACCCTGCGGGTTCGCCTGCAAACCCTTCGTCCAATTCCTTGAAAAACAGATCCCGTCAGCGCAGCTCATCTTCGTCACCCGTCATTTGAATCTATCCCTTCTTGCTATTATTGCTCAAACTCCTGACTTCCCGGCAACATCAATCGATGGAGGATTCGAACCGCGATGATACCTTCCTCATCCGGTACGCGGCAAAAATCACATGCTTTCCCACTTCCGTCCGCCGCAATCCAGGTCTTACATCCCAGCAGGCGCGCCCCAGGTGAGGATTATCTGCAAGAAGCAAACAAGCAGTTTCAAGTTCCTTTAAATAGCGTATGGTCTGAGCCTCGCCCCACAAGTGTTGCGTGTAGGAAGCTATCTCCAAGATGTCGGCTTCAGCGCGAGAGGATAAACGCAGGGCGCTCAAGCTTAGCGCCTTATTCGACTGGCAAGTTCAATGTCTTGCGAATCCGGCCGAAGACGTCGCCGCTCGCGATACCGCTGGTGTCGCCTTCGTCGATGGCGCGACGGAGCACGGCGACCTTTACCTCGTTTTGTTTTTCTTCGCGGTCCAAGGTGCGGAGCGCGGCACGGATTACTTCGCTCGCGTTTTCGTAGTGTCCACTTTCCACTTTAGCTTGGACGAATTGCTCTAACTGATCGGTCAAAGTCACGTTGCGTGTTGGCATAAGGGGTCTTTCCCGACCTTCAGATTCTTCCCCAATTCTAGCAAAGAATCAAAATGCTTCTGCTGCGGCTGTGATGTGTGTTTCCGGGAAAGACTGGATCGAGCCACACGGAATAATCGAAGCTGGGTATCCGCTTGACTCAGGTAGCCCCTACCTATTGTGGTGGGCTAATTCGCGGCTGTTTCGGATTTCGGGTGAACAATTAGATCATAGGTTACCGGTTCCACGGCCACCGCTTGCTGAGCCAGGCGGAAGAAAAGTTTGCCACGGCTGTTGGATCGCCGCCGGTTAAAGCGGAACGTGAGCTCATCTAGATAATAATCGAGATGCTTGTGGCTGACAGCACCTTGGTGGGTCCCCATCAGCCATCGCTTGAGCAGCGAGACAACGCGGTGAACTCGTGGCAACAAATCCGATGCCTTCTTCTTGCTAGTTTTCACGACGCTCACTTGGTGAACATGTCCTTTGGCTGCGATACCTGTGTAACCCGCCCATCCATCGGTGTGCACGACGCTACCGGAGACAATCGAGCAACGGAATCCATCCGGCCAACGAAGTCTTGCCAAGTAGGCTCGGCAATCTTCCTCGGTGGAATAGTTGGCTTCCAACTCAGCTATGTCGTGGGGGGCTTCAAATTCTACATGTTGTGGCCACCTGAGTCAAGCGGATACCCAGCTAATCGAAACCGTACTGCACGGGTTTACATGACTGCATGAGAGCAATCTTGGTCTACTGATTTTAGTATCCGTTGCGAAGCCATCCTCTGGCTTTCTCTCGAAGTCGTTGGGTATCCGCTAAAATACGAATGTGAATCGCACTTGACCCAATTGACCATGTCGCAAATGTCCCAACTAAGCTTCTCGTTTGAAACACCTTCAATCCTATTAGAGCCAGACGAAATATATGGCCTTAGGATCCGTCTAGAAATAACATATCCATATAAGAATGTTTTAGAGTATACTCGTTTCAGTGATTGACCTTGCTGGAATCGCAGCACGCTATGAGGCTCTGGAACCTGTTCTGGACGAGCGAGCGCGACGGTTGATGGCGGCGGCGGAGAGTCAGGCAATCGGTCGAGGCGGGATTTCAGCAGTGAGCAAG
>JAYVXT010000860.1:0-3000 GCA_043785065.1 Bryobacterales bacterium
AGCGCAAAGGGCCCGGTGGCAGGGCCGCCAAATATCGGAGGAACACGAGAAGTTACTCGCCACCGGAGCTCCGTTTTGCGCGTGTTCCTCAGAAGCGCAAAGGCCGCTCCGGCGCGGCCCCAAATGTTGGAGGAATTCGCTAATTCTATTAGCCGAAGCGAGTCCGTTTTGCGCGAGTTCCTCAAAAGGAGCCAGCTCCCGGATCGATTCGGACAGCTTTAAAAATTAGTGCCGGTTGGCTGTACGGAAAACTTGTATTGCTTTCTTGGTTGGTGACCGTGGAAGCAAACCTGTAAATCAGGTAAGGCTGCACTTGGGGCAGCCTCATCAGGGGAAGCGCAGCCAGCCGCGCTGGTTTTATTTTTCGAGGTAGGAACAGTGTTGCGGGATAATTGTGTCCATTCAAAGTGAAACCAAAATAAGAAATTTGGAGAACGGGCGATCATCGGCCATAGCTGGAAACTTCCAGTTTAGAGCTCCGGCGGTTGCGCACCTATGGGGGGAATGATGGCCGGCGTGGCATTACAAGCAAGGAATCCGGCGTCTAACCGTTGAACTAATTCCGGACCTTGAAGAACCGTGCGTGTCCCTAATAGCTATGCCGAAACATCAAAAACGGTTTCTACCAACTCGGCCCTTACCCGTTGTTGTGATAGTCTCGGATATGGCCACCCTCGCAACCCCTACCTGGGTTCTATTCGCTGTATCCAACGACTCTTCTCTCTTAGACGCCATCACCATAAAGCACGCCGGCCACCGCACCTATTACGAGGTCACGAGCTTCAACCCCGTCGTCGGGCAACCTGTTCACGGTATCGAAGCGGGAAACCATGTGGTGCGCGTTGAAAGCAACGCGCCTGTGATGCTTGAGCCGCATAAACCCGGTCTGCACGTGGTGGTTTTCCGCGGCGTCACACAACATCTTCATTACACGAATAAGGAAGATAAGGAAAAGCTGTTGGCCGAATCCCGCACGGAGATGGAACCTTCCCCAAGCACAACCGCCGTTATTATTCCTATCCGTAAATCGCCCGGCTGGTGGGCTTTGACTCAGGACCAGCGCCAGGCATTTTTCCACAAAACAAAAGCCAGTGAAGGCCACACCAACATTGGTTTGCCTTTTGCCGGAAGCGTCTATCGTAAGCTGTATCATTCCCGCTATACTGGCTCCGCGCTGCCTTACGACTTTGTCACTTACTTCGAATTTCCCGCTGATCATGCGGATGACTTCAGCCATCTGTTGACTAACTTGCGTGACATCTCAAAAAACCCGGAATGGGAAAGCGTCGAACTTGAGTTTGAAATCCGGATGACAAAGGTTAAGGCCGGCTAACCTTTTGCTTGGTTTAAAGTGATAATGTTTGTATATGTACCAAAGTACCATTGCAACATTGAGAGTACTAGAACTTATACTTTTGGCCTTTTCCTTGCCTTTAGCGATGGGAACACCGATGTTTTCCCCAACCTGCGGGACCGGCTCAATAAACATTCCCGATGCCACGGTGGACAGTAATGGAACCACCATTCCCGGAGTGCTTGTGTGCCGTATGGTGCTGAACACACCGGGATCAGTGGCCTCAGGGAACGCCATCACCGTGGGATTGTTGGGCTTCATTCATGAATCCTCCGGTGATTTGATTATTACCTTGACCCATTATACTGATGCAAGCAAAACGTCCATCTACGGGGCAACTCAAACGCTGTTTTATCGAATTGGCAAGCTCAGCAACGATCCCAACGATTTCGGCTATGCGGCGCAGTTCGGGGATAGCGTCGGCGGGGAGAACTACAAGTTTAACTCGGGGTTCGCCACTAATCTTTGGATTGTCGCGTCGATGCTCGGATCGGCTGATTTTATTCCCGGCGCCGCTGCCGGATTTTCGGGTGCCTACACTACCCACGGAGCATTCAGCAGCACGCCTAATGACTTTTCTGCTCAATTCTCCGGCCAACCAATCGCCGGGTATTGGGAATTGAATGTAACCGACAACGCGCCTGGACCCTCACAACCACCGGTTGATGGCTCCTTGCTTCAGTTTTCTCTGGACATTGATAACACGGTGAATGTTCCTGAGCCTGGGATGGGCGCATTATCCTTGCTCGCATTGATCAGCATGCCGTGGCTGCGCCGGCGTTAGCTCTTCGTAGTTTAAGCTGGCGGCGCGCTTAATTAATTCTTACGGGCGCACTTTACTAACATCTCCAGACTGACTACTTCCAGAGCTTTTTCGTGTGTTGCTTCAAGCCGCACAGGCGCCATGATTCCGGCGTCAAATGATGCCTTCCATGGTTCCACGCAAACACACCAGCCATCACCCGGCTTTAATCCAACGAAGCCGAATTCGGGCCGACGCGTGATCAGGTCATTTCCGATGGAAGCCTGATGGCGCAAAAACTCTTCGGTTACTAATACGCAAACCGTGTGCTGTCCGCGATCCTCCGTGCCTGTGTTGCATTTTCCATCGCGGAAGAATCCAGTTAGGGGATCTGTGCAACAGGTTTGCAGGGCTCCGCCCAAAACATTTTTTGTCATCAATACTAGGGTACTTGATTGCGTGCCGGGTCGGCTATTCCACACGGAGGCGGACCGCGCTTGATACCTTGTCCCCAACGAAAAAAACCAGATCCTCTTCGCCTAGACCGTTCAGCTGGGGTGCAAGTTCGATGACCATCAAATCGTTCACAGGCACGCTTGGTTGCGGGCCGGATTGCACGTTGCGGATTGGCCGATTTCTGAGTGTAACTCGTGACATCTCAGTCGAAGCGTCGCGGGAAACAGTGCCGTAGAGTTCACCAAAGACGGGGTTTCAGCGGAGATGGGGATGGGGAGGGACCAACAGGCGGGCCTGCGAAATTTCGATTGCTGCTTGGCTCGTGTTATAATCTTAGAAGACGAGGGTGTAAGCCGCGTCTTACCTTGAAACGGCCAGATAGCTCAGTTGGTAGAGCAGCGGACTGAAAATCCGCGTGTCGGGGGTTCAACTCCCTCTCTGGCCACCA
>JAYVXT010000861.1:0-9741 GCA_043785065.1 Bryobacterales bacterium
AAATCCTGTTTGTCGCAGGTTAGTACCCAGAAACACTTTGACTCCCCACGGCATCTTGAACGCCGAGTCCGTAGCGATTCGGATAGGCTGCATGTCCTCGTCGTCAATCAGCGCCTCGCCTTTCCATGGCTTTTGCGGACAGTCGTCGCCGCCACGCATATTCACGGGGACACCGGCCTTTCCCGCCGGCTCAAACCCAATCCGATAGGCCCGCCGCCCCTGGTGCGTAGTGGTCTCAAGCAGCTTAAACTTATACTGGTCCAGGTCCTTCGACTCCAGTGGAAACAGCGAATGAGGAATTCCATCGCGCGACTTCTTGTGGTTCACCAGATTTTTGACCAAGTCCTGAATGATTCCACCATCAAAATCCATTCCGCCTTTTTCAAAGCCAGGCTTGTCGTACTTGATGATCTCCTTCTTGCTCTTGTGATACTCTCCGGCAAAGCTAATCAGCTCCTTGTTCGTGCGCTCTTCAGCAGGAATGGCGCTATAAGCGTGCTCTTCCTGCCGGGCCACTTGCCCGTTAGTCCGCAACAGGCGCGCCTTCACCTTCTGCCGGTAAACAAATTGACGCCGGGCCTCGCTGGCGGATTCCATGTTGGATGCGACTCGGGCCATGATTGCGGCGGGGCCGGTCTGTTGGCCGTTGGCTGCGAGGATGAAAAAAACGAATACGATGCGCATGGTTACCAATACGAATACCCCCCTTTAGGGTTGCAAAATGTGTCACTTAGCTGCCATTCGGACTCAACGGATTCACACTCCATTCCGTCATCCTTTTGTGGGAGCCTTTCGCCTAATTGTCGCTTTTGTCCTTGCCGCAATGGCTGCTTTAGCGGACGCGAACATCCCGCAAGTCCTTTCCAACCCTTCTCAAGCCATTGAAACAACAAAAGTTGCCAGGCTATTGGAAGCCGCCAAACGTCCCATTCGATGGGTCCAAAAAACAGGCAAAAGACAGCTGGCATCCATCGCCAAACTGGTTGGCCATGGTGCTCCCAAGAATACTTTCGTGGCCCAGGCTGAGGTCAACCGTCTAGTCCAGTTGAAACAGCTCCCTCCTGAAGCGGCGCCGGCCCCGACCACCGCGCCGCAAGCAAACTCGAAGGCCGAAGACGAACTCGACCCATCCATCTTTGGCCACATCAGCGAAAAGGACCTGCAAGACGCAAGAGAACTGAAACCGCCTCCTACTCTTGAACCACGTCCGGAGCGCATCAACGTACAGTTCAACTTGAACCCGCGCCAAGCGTTTGAACGCGTGGGCAGCTTATTCAACTACAAGATTATTTTCGACGCCGAGTACACGGCCGAAGGCAATCCCATTCGCTTTCAAATGGACAATGCCAACTATGTGGAAACCCTGCGCGCGTTGGAACTGGCCACGGGCAGTTTCGTGGTTCCGCTTTCCGGCACTAGCTTGATGGTCGCTAAGGATACGCCGCAAAAACGGCTGGAGTTTGAGCCCAATGTGGTCGTGGTGCTCAATCTGCCGCAAGCCACTACGCCCAACGAACTGGCGGAACTGGCGCGCTCCGTTCAGCAGTCGGTGGATCTGCAACGCATGTTCATCGACAACGCTCAACGTATGATCGTGCTGCGCGGGCCCATATCCAAAGTGCGCCCGGCGCAACAGATGTACACGTTGATGCTGCGCGCTACGCCGATGGTGGAAGTCGGCATCCAGCTACTCGAATTCTCAAGCAGCCTTGATGCAAGTTACGGCATGAATCTGCAGAATAGAACTACTCTTATGCGGCTTAGTAATAACGTTCTAAGCTTGAATCGGATTGGTTCAATGACTAATCTGCTAAGTCTCAGTCTTTCCAATCTTGACTTATTCGCCACCGCTTCGGAATCTGTTAGCCGTTCCTTGTTGAGCACCGACATACGAATGATGGACGGCATGCCAGCTACACTGCATATTGGAGACCGTTACCCCATCGCCACATCCGGGTATTTCGGCGCGACCGTTCCAGGAACAAACCCGGGCAATGGTATTTCCTACCGTCCCCCTCCCACGTTCAATTTTGAAGATCTCGGTTTGAACATCAAGATCACTCCGCATGTCCGGGGCATGGATCAGATTTCACTCGAAGTGGAAGCGGAATTTAAGGTAATCTCCGGCAACAGCATCAACGATATTCCCATCATCTCCACGCGCAAGTTCAACACCAAAGTCAGCATGGAGACGGGTGAATGGGCGGTGATGGCGGGCCTGCTCAGCACCAGCGAAGCCCGCGCCATCTCCGGCATCCCTGGCCTGCTGCGTATTCCTCTGCTCGGTAAAGCTTTGAGCAACAACACCAGAAATAAAACCCGCGGCGAAGCGCTTCTTGTCTTGCGTCCGCGCCTGTTAAGCCTGCCCGCCAGTGAATGGGCTTCCGATGCAATCGCCACCGGCCCCGAAGGCCGGCCCCGCATCCCGCTCTAAGCCAACCTATCCTTAAATACGTGCCCGTAATCACGCTGTAGTTGTTATAGCTGCGTACTGAACCATCGGCATTCAGATTCGGCGCGGCCCGTGTTGCTTGCGGGTTGGCAAACGATGGAGTGTTGGTCAGATTGAATGCTTCACCGCTCGCCGGGATGATATTGCCGCTCTGTGTGTGTTTTCAATTCCTCCGGATAGAAATAGACTTCGCGTAGATCGCCATGCGAATAGCGCCCGGCTTGATCGTTGAAATGCTTCGATCCGGGAGAGCCGCTCTCGCCACCGGCAGTCACAGCCATGGCCCGGACACGATCTCCAAATTCCACTACCGCAACGAAGCTATTCCCGCTGGTTCCGTACCATTTCCTGGCTCCCGCGTAAGGCCGGGCTCCGAAGGAAGCCAGTGAACCCCAAACGCCCGAAGTGAAACCCACCGGAATGCTTTCCTTGGCGTCGTTGAAAGGCTGAACGATGTCGCCCGTCAAGCGCTGAAAACGGTTGATCTCACCCCAAGCTGTCTTCCAATCACCGAAGTCCTTTTGCAATTTATCCGATGCCGCGCCCAAAGACTCTAACAAAACGTTGGCCTCAGCTTTGGCCGCCACGAATTCTTCCACGGACAAGCCCGACTTACCGGCGTCATCCCGCACGCGCTTCTGCACTTCTTCGCCCCAAAACACGGCAAGTGAAGTGGCCACCGAATCCTCCGACCATCGAAAATCCCACTGCCGCAATACGCGAATCTGCTCGGCCAATCGGCTGTCTACCGTGCCGCTATCCCAAGCCTGCACCAATGCCGGAATTGTCTTTTCAAACCAAGGCAGGTAGCTGTCGTAAGCGGCGTTCATCAGTGAGGTGGGCGTAAAATCCTTCTTTCCGTCCAACACTCGAATGGCATGCAACCCTCGCGCAGACTCGCGGCCGTTCTCCACATAAGCGGGAAAATCACTCTTCTTCGGACTGCTTGTCCCGGCCGCCGACCATGGCCAATTGTTCGTGTTATAGAGCCAGCCACTTGCAGGGTTGAGCAACGTTGGCGTCTCCTCAATATTGTGTAAGCCCTTCCATTCCGTGTCGGGAGTGGTCCCATCCACCGGCTTCGTCCAATCGAATTTCGTGTCACGCTTAGGGATGAAGTTGCCGTGGAAGTAGGCGATGGTCCCATCGGCATCGGCATAAATTGTATTGTTGGATGAGTTGGCCTTTAGTTCCATCGTTTCGCGATAGGCCTTGTAATTCCGCGCCTTGGTTCGCAAGTAGGATTCCATCAGCGCCTTCACCGGCTCTTGCATTAAACGTATGGTCACCCACTTCCCGTTCTCTTCGCGAATCACAGGTCCGTGATGGGTGCTGTAGACCGTGAACTTCTTTTCCATTATCGCCGAGCCCTTTTTGTATGGCACGGTGATGGTGGTTGCGGTCACGGGCCGTTGCTCGCCGCCGTACTTGTAAACGAACCCATTCCCGCGTTTCGTTACAGCTTCCAAATATTCGTCGACAGCATCCACCCCACTGGAAGTATGCATCCATCCGGCGCGATCATTGAACCCTTGATAGATGAAGAACTGGCCCCACGTTGCGGCCCCGTAGGCGTTGAGGCCCTCCTCGCTTACCATCTGTAATTCGGACCTGAAGAAGAACGAAGTGTGCGGGTTGATCAACAACAGGGCATGCTTCTCGCGTGTATTGGCCGGCGCGATGGCGATGCCGTTTGAGCCGGACGGCTCGCGCATTAAGTCGTCCACTTGCGCCCGTACAACAGGCCGCTTTCCATAGAATGCCTCAAGCTTTGCCAGATCTATTTTCTCAATGTCTCCGCCAATGGAGCCTTCGGTGAAACTCAACGCCATCCAAGGTTCAAACCGGGTAATAACTCGCGGATGAATGGCCGGATGCTTGGCCAGGTAGTAATTGAGGCCATCGGCGAACGCGTCCATCAGTTGCTTGAGCCAGGCCGGGCTTTCGTCGTACTGCTTCAGTAATGCGTCCGGGAAGATGAACATTTTGATTCGCAAATCCTGATAGATCTTTGATTCCCCTTCATCTTCCGCGAGGCGCCCCATGGAGTTGAGGTAATTCGTCTCCACGCGATTGAAATCATCTTCGGCTTGAGCGTAGAGAGAGCCGAACACAACGTCGGCATCAGTCTTGGCGTAGATATGCGCGATGCCCCAATCGTCGCGAATGATGGTAACGTTTTTCGCCCGGGCTGAGAGGCGGGCTGTGTCCGTCGGCGATGGGCGGGCTGCCTGAGCGGCATGCGCCGCGGCGGCTAGGGCGAGAAGGATCGGGAAGAGTTTCAGCTTCATAACGGATTGATGCCAGTGTAGCCTAAGAAGCTGCTGCAAATGAAAAACCGGCGTAACAGGTTGCCCCATTCCGCCGGTTGATTCCCACGGTACTTATCTTAATAGTTGAGTTTAATTGCCGCTTGAATCGTGCGGTTGCCGTTCGCGGCGGTGATAACGCCGAACGTAGCCGGGCTGTTAACCGTCAAACCGGGGTTGCTCCAAGTTGGATGATTAAAGCCATTGAACGCTTCCATGCGGAATTGGGTTGTTAGCTTCTCTTTGAACTTGAAATTTTTGAAAACGGAGAAATCGAGATTGAATAGGGACGGTCCACGAAGATCAGGTGAAAAGCGCGACGTGTTGCCGAAGGTGAAATTGCCGGCCTGGGAGAACACGCTTGGATCGAAGTAGGCATTCAAACGTTGATCAATCGGTCCACTCTTCTTGGCCGATGTCCCGTTGTTGTTTGGACGCTGCCCAGGGTTGCCGATCTGGGTATTATTCGCGCCATTGCTGATGGCAAAAGGAATAGCCGTTTGCGCCGTATAGATGGCATTGGTCTGCCAGCCGCCAATTGCAAAGTCGAGCGGCTTGGGCAAGTTGCCAAGGAACTTCTGGTGACGGCCAACCGGCACAACATAGTTGCCGCTGATCACCAGACGCTTGGAAACATCTTGCGCCGAAAGAGACTTTTCAGCCTTGCGGTTGTAGTAATCCTGCTTGGTTCCGGCGGCGCCAAGGAAGGTCACGGTCTGCGAGTTGTCATCCATTAATTTTCCCCCGGTAAAGCTGGCAAGCAATTGCAGCCCATGCGAGAAACGCTTGTTGGCTTCCAGTGTAAACGCGTTGTAGTTGGAGTTGCCCTGCGGAACACGGAACGGCGAAACGCCGGTGTATTGCGGATAGGGGCTCAGCAATTGCCTGGCTTGAATAGTGGTGTTGTTGTATAGCGCGGATGTGGTATTGAGTCCAGCCACGTGATAGAACGGGTTCGTAACAAGAGCATTCAAAGCCGAACCCTGCGCTAAGAAAGACGCAGGCAGCTGATTCATCGCTATGTTGCTTTCCCCGTCGATTAAATGATGACCTCGGCTGGCGAGGTATCCCGCTTCAATGATCCATCCACCGGCAAGTTCCCTTTGCAAGGTTCCGTTCCATTGTTGGATCATCGGGTTTTGGTTGTCGATGAAGATGCCTTCGCCGATTCCTAAACCAAGACTAGTGCCAGGGCCTGTGGTGCCCGAACCGCCGGCAGGACCTCCGGGCAAATTATAACCGTTATAGAAGGGATTACCGCTCCAAGTAGTGACGTAGGTGCGACCGTTATCGTTGGTGAAGTTCACACCGGTATTGGTCTGGTAGCCTTGAGTTCCTGAAGTTCCGGAAGTGCCGGCAGCGGTGAAGGCCGAACCGGAATAGGTGATTCCGTAAGCTCCGCGAAAGACCGTCTTGTTATTGATCTGGTAGGCAAAGCCAACGCGTGGCCCCCAGTTGTTCAAATCGGCCGGAACTTGCGTGCGGCTGTTGTTGTCCTGGAACACGAAAGCTCCCTTCAAATTGGGAAATCCTGCAACTTTGCCGGCGATTGGAGAAGCCGCATCCAGATCAAAGTGGTTCAAGCGATTGTAGCGCTCTGTGCGAGGAATATCGGCATCCCAACGCAAGCCCAAGTTTAAGGTCAACTTGCGGCTCACCTTGAAAGTGTCATCGACAAATGTTCCGATGTATGGGCTTGACGTTGCATTGGAAAAGCTATGGCTGACAACGTTGCCGCTGTTGTTGGCGATTCCAAGCAAGAAGGAAGCGAAGCCCAAACCTTCCGTAGTGGGCGTGGTGTTGTTGACCTGGCGGACGGTGGGCCCGGCGCCAAAACCCCATTGACCGCTGGGATTGCCATATTGGGTAAAGTTCAGCATCAATTTGCGATACTCAAAACCAACCTTGACGGTATGCTTGCTGAACACTTTCACGGCATCGGTGTGGGTGGTGTACGCGTAGGATTTAATATTCAAAGTGGTAAACGTGGACTGTCCCAAATTGGAGACGGTTACGCCGTTGATGTTGGGGAATTCAAAGTTATTTAAGCCCGCGATTGCGTCCAAAGATTTGTTGAAACCCAATGAACTGGGCGTTGTACCGGTTGAGAACGGGAAGCGCGTTACGTCCTTTTGCCCAAATCCCAAACTGACGTTGATGATCGTGGTCGGGTTATAAGAGTAGACGAAATTCGCCGTGATGTTAGGGAAGGTGTTGGAGCTGGGACCGTCTCCGATGCTGGTGCCCACGTTCCCAAACCCGTTGAATGGGGTCCCGATATTGTTGTCGTAGGATCCGCGTGCGAACATCCTCAGCTTTTCGCTGAAGTAATGATCCAGGCGCGAATCGAACTTGTTATCAGTGTTAGCGGCCTTGCCTTGGGCCAGAAAATTATTTGCCCCCAGGTTGGTGGAGCCAGTCACTGGTACGTTGTTCGGATTGGGCCAAAACTTCAGCAGGCCCTTCGAGATTGGGTCGATGCGGCTTTGTGGAATCGTGTTGTTGCTGAATGGCAGACGCAAGTCGGATGCAGCGCCGGTGGTTAACGGATCATAAATGATGATCGGTGCTCCATTGTTTCCACCAAGGCGAAGGTTCGAAAAGTCGCCGTCTCTCCAAGCCTGGTTGGGTACGGTGGCGGTGGGCGTTTGGCTGCTTGGATTACGGCTGAACTGATGGCTCCAAAACAAGAAGGTCTTGTTGTGGCCGTCATAGAGGTGAGGAATCACAAGGGGGCCGCCAACGTTAAATCCAAACTGGTTGGTGGAGCAGCAATTGGGACGCTTCACGCCGTTGCGGTTATTGCCCCAGGTGTTAGCGTTCAAAGCCGGATTGCGGAAGAATTCGAACAATCCGAGATGAGGTTGGTTGGTTCCGCTGCGGGTGGTTGCGGTGATGACGCCGCCGCCGGTTCTGCCATATTCGGCAGCCAGGGAGTTCTTGATTACGGTTACTTCGGCCACGCTATCCATCACGGGAGTATAGCCGCCATCATTAATGCTGACGTTGTTTTCGGGAACGATGCCGGTATTGCCGTCGATCAGAATTTCACTGGTAGCGTTGCGGCCGCCGCCGATCCAAGGGGTGGATCCACCACCCGCGGGAATTACGCCGACGGTCAAAGTGGCGACGGAAAACGGATTGCGTCCGGTTGGCAGGTCAAGTATCTGGCGCTGCGTAATGGTGGTTGCGGCGCTTGAAGTTTCTGTCTTTAATTGAGCCACTTCACCGGATACTTCCACGGTGGTACTGACCTCGCCGACCTTAAGACTGATTTCCACTGTGGCCGTCTCACTTGCATCCAGATTAATGCCGGTGGAAACAGATTTGGAGAATCCAGCTTTTTCGGCGGTAACACGGTAGCTGCCAGGCAACAGGCTGGTTTGAACGAACCGGCCATCGCTGCCGGAAGTCTGAGTTTGTTTAAAGCCGGTGGATTCCGACTCCAAGGTGATTTTCACCCCTGGAATAACGGCTCCGGTGCCATCGGAAACGCGACCGGTGATGGTGCCGGTGGGCGCTTGCGCGAACACCGAACTGAATAGCAACATGGCAAGCATGACGCTCTGACATAGAGATCTAAGCATTACAACTCCTCCCAATATTGGATACATCCTGCCTATCCAAGTTTTCCAGTAGGCATTTTCTAACCTCTCAGACACCCGCAGGCGCAGGTGTAGACCCAACACAAGTACTTATCATTATATACCCCGATGCAGGCGTGGCAATGGGTACTTGGGTCTCGGTTAAGCTCACGGATTTAACAGAATGTAAAAAGTTATCCTAAACTGGGGACCGGCGTAGCTCTCCTGGTGCTATAAAGAGTGGGGGCGCACAAGTGCGTCACCCAAGCTGGACTCGATCATTTCGACGCCGACATGCCGATATCCGCCATCCAATCCTCAACACGAAGGATCCACGTCTTGTTGATCACTGTCGGCTTGGCGGGATTAGGACGCAGCCCAAACCCATGGCCACCGCTGTTGTAGATATGCATCTCCACCGGAACTCCCGCCTGTTTCAGCGCAGGGTATAAACCGGAAAGCGCAAGCGACGGCCCTTTGTCGTTATCGGCGCAAAGCATAAAAGTTGGCGGCGTCTCTTTTCCGATTGTGATGTTCTCAACGCGAACTCCGGGGTAAATCAGAAGCTGGTAGTCAGGCCGCGAACTCTGCTTTTCGATTGAGTCCGGCAGATCGGGTTTTGCGTAATCGAAATGAGTGGAAGTCAGCACCGCCACCTCACCGCCTGCGGAAAATCCCATGATGCCGATCTTAGTTGGATTGACGTTCCATTCGTCGGCCCTAGCGCGAACGGTGCGAATGGCGCGTTGGGCATCAACCACGGAATCGTCCACTTTATAAGTGGAGCCTTCCTCGCGCGCCAAGCGGTACTTCAACACGAAGGCGGCGACGCCAATGCCATTCAGGTGCTTGGCCACGTTGATGCCTTCCGTGTCGAGCGACAGGAACCGGTGCCCGCCGCCGGGAGCGATGATCATGGCCGCGCCCGTGGCCTTTTGCTTGGGTGGAAGATAAACCAGGATAGATGGGTTGTGGATGCCAGAGACGCGAACATTGTCCTGACCTTTGCTTGGGCCGGTGACGATTTCTTTCTTCCCGCGCAGTGCTTCGGAGCCTGGTGCGCCTTCGGACCAGAGAAGAATTTCAGCGCCGGGGGTGGCGGCTAAGGCGTTGGCAGATGCCGCAAGAAGCAAGATGGATATTTTCATAATTTATGCCGATTTCATCATCTCATCCCACGTCACTTCGCGTTTCAAATCAATCGCCATCTGCCCCAAAATGCAAGTCAACGTACTCTCAGCCCCACGCACGCCAGTGTTTTCCGGCTTGCCCTCAGCCACTCGTGTAATGAACTCCCGCAGCGAATCCACACTAATATCCTGCGTCGATTTCTCCGTCACAGGCCCCTTGCCGATGTTATACCACCAGTATTCCCGAGCCGTTTCAATTACGCCGT
>JAYVXT010000862.1:0-9736 GCA_043785065.1 Bryobacterales bacterium
ACCCTGGCTGTGTTGGATATGGCGCGCGCCAAGCGCATCCAGTTGGATTCCAAGCTGGCACAGATCGAGCAAGAGATCCGCTCCGCCTGCATCCAACGCGGGTACGCGGAGATCACAGCACCATTCCCGGGTACGATCCTCACCAAGTCGGTTGAGCCCGGCACCCTCGCTGTACCGGGAGCCCCGCTCTTTACCATCGAACGGGAAGGCCCTACCGGCTGGAAGCGTCGGTGGAAGAATCCCAATTGCACCTTGCGCGCATTGGTAAACCCGTTTCGGTGACGATTGATGGAACAGACCGGACAATCTCAGGATTTTTTGATTTTTTGATTTCCCTCATTTCAGTTCCAATAACTACGGTCCAAACTTCGATATTGCACCGCTTCCGCCACATGCTTCGCCTGCAAGTTCTCAGATCCGCCAAGATCGGCCACCGTTCTGGCCACGCGCAGAATCCGGTCATGCGCGCGGGCGGATAAGCCAAGCTTGCGAATAGCCATCTCCAGCGTCCGTTCGGCGGCATCATCCAGTTCGCACCACTTACGCAGTTCTCCGGAAGGCGCAACTGAGTTATAGAAACCCCGCTTTTGTTGCACTTCGCGGGCGCGGCAAACGCGGGCGCGCATTTCGGCGGAACTGGCGCGTGATTCGTTTGAACGCAACTCCTTATAAGGTACGGCCGGAACCTCAATATGCAGATCGATACGATCCAGCAGCGGGCCGCTGATCTTGCCCAGGTAGCGCTGAATCATAGCCGGCGTGCAGCGGCACTCACGAGTTGGATCCCCGTAAAAACCACAAGCGCACGGGTTCATGGCAGTCACCAGCATCACGCGCGCCGGGAACTTCATGCTGGCGTTTGAACGCGCTAAAGTCACGGCGCCTTCCTCCAATGGCTGGCGCAGTTGTTCCAACACATAACGCGAGAATTCGGGGAGCTCATCCAGGAACAGAATGCCGTTGTGGGCAAGGCTAACTTCGCCTGGTCTTGCGGTCCCACTGCCTCCACCGATCAGGCCTGCGTCGGAAACAGAGTGATGCGGAGACCGAAAGGGCCGCCCCTCCAATAGCGCCTTTCCGGCGGGCAGCGCGCCACAAACGGAATGTACCTGAGTGGATTCCACAGCCTCTTCAAAAGTCAGTGGCGGAAGAATGCCGGCCAGGCGCCGGGCGAGCATCGTTTTACCGGAACCGGGCGGGCCAACCATCAGCACGTTGTGATTGCCTGCCGCCGCCACTTCGAGCGCCCGTTTGGCGGTCGTCTGGCCGCGCACATCGGCGAAATCGGGAAAGTCGCTCTCCGTGCCGGGCATGTCCGTCGGCTTGTGCCGTTGGGGCTCAAACCTTTCTGGCTGATTCAACATCAAGACGGCTTCGCCGATGTGGTCGACTCCAAAGACGTCGATCCCTTCCACCACCGCGGCTTCCGCCGCGTTTGCTTGCGGAACCATCAGCCGCTTGATGCCGTTGCGGCGGGCGCAGACGGCGATGGACAAAGCTCCGCGCACGGCGCGAATTGCTCCGTCGAGGCTGAGTTCGCCGACAATAAGGCTGGGCTCGCAGGGTTTCAGCGTACCCATTGCGCCGAGGATGCCGAGCGCCATGGGCAGGTCGAAACCGGGGCCTTCCTTGCGCAGGTTGGCGGGGGCAAGGTTGATGGTGACGGCCTTGGCGGGATAGCCAAAGCCGGAATTGGAGAGGGCGGACTTGATGCGCTCGCGGCTTTCGCGGACGGAGGCGTCGGGCATACCGACGGTGACAAAGTCGCGCGCCGAGCCTGAGCTGAACAAATCAACTTCGACGTCAACCAGGTGCGCATCAATTCCGCATACAGCTGCACTACGGGTTCGAAAAAGTCCCACATAGGGTAGTGCCGAATGGGAGCGGAAGTTCTCATGGAAGCGGCGCCGTTATTATCAGCAATCCACGGCTTTGTTCAGCTTCTTAGGTCAACCCGTTGAATCTACATGGATCTCGGAGCAGCGCAAATTCATCCTGCCAGCCGGGGCAACAATGATTGTCTTACCCACTTTGGTTTCTCCGCCCCTTCTCGGGCCGCCGTGAGTCTCTGAGAGTTCGAACATTAGACATCGACTGCTCCGCCGCCCTCGTCCTGCTGGTCGGCTGAGCGAACACTACGCCGAAACTCTAGGAGGTCGGCATGAAACCAGCCCTCTGTAAAACACGATTTCCCTTCCCTGAATATTCAGGCCGTAACGCTTTGCCGTCTTACCATATGATCCGTCCATTTAACTGGATCTGCCGCTGCCCCCTGGTGGCGCGTAACTGGCCAAAAGAGGAGCTATCAATCCCCGTAACCAGGCCCGTAAGGTTTACATGGTTGAAAACATTAAACATGTCACTTCGAATCTGGAGCTTTACTGTCTCCCTCAGTTTGAATTCCTTGGCCAAGGAGAAATCGAGGTTCCATGCCCCCGGACCGCGGATTGCTCCGCTGCCGATCGTCCCGGGCCGCGACGTTGCCCTTGACACCGCCACTATGGGTACCTTCGCGAACGCCGCTGGGTTCAGATACATGCGCGTGGTGTTGTAGTTGCTCAGCACGGCTTGGCCCCCAATATAGTCCGGGCGGTTCACGTTAAGTGCGGAGTTCTGGGTGATATTAAGCGGTTGGCCCGTTTGGCCAACAAAGATGCCCGCCGTCCGCCAGCCGCCAAACGCCTGCCGAACGAACGGATTCGCGCTTGCGAGCCGCGGGAGTTCGTAGGTCATCTCCGAGGCCGCGTAGTGGCTTATGTCGCCGAAGGAGGGGCCACGGTCCGCCTTTACGTTGAAGAAATCCTGCACGCTCGTGCCTCCACCTTCGTGGAAATAGGCGCCCGGATCTCCCCCGCCGCCGGTCGACAGCGACTTACCCCAGGTGTAATGGAAGCTGCCGGACAGGTTGCGCGAATACCGCTTCCGTAACGACGTCTGCCACGATGTATACGAGAGTGTTTGCGACTGGTCGGCGTAGTAGCTTACCGCGAGATTGGGATTGGGCCGCGCTCCGGTCAAACGATCCGGTTGGTTAGCCCAACGCCACAGGAAAAACTTTCTTCCCTGAAGCCCTACAAACGCGGTTTCCAGGACCAAGCTCGAAGTTAACTCGTGCTGGAGTCCCAAGGTATAGTGCATCGAGTAAGGGTTCTCCAGATTGGGATTGATAATATTAAACAGATCCTTAAATCCGCTCTTAGCCCGCTGCTCGACAATTTTCCGGATATCGTCGTTGTACATTGGGAATTTTATCCCCAACTGCAGCGCCTCCTGTCTGGTGAAGACCGCGCGCCGCGGTATGACTTTGGTCTGCACACCTTGCCACATCGACCCCATCATCTGCGGGCTAAACATCACTCCGAACCCGCCTCGCACCACGGTCTTGCCCTTCCCGTCAGGGTTATAATTGAATCCGAACCTCGGCGCAAAATTCACCTTGTCGGGGTTATAGGGACTATTGACATCCCGAAACGGCGTGACGTTGAACTTGTCATCAACAAGTCCGACGTTATAGAAGAAGCTTCCAGAGTTATTGTCTTCTTTGGCTACCAGGTTGGAATAAAAATCGTAACGCATTCCGAAATTGAGTGTAAGGTTGGACCGGATGCGCCAGTCGTCCTGAAGGAATGCTCCGAATTCATACATACGCGCCGTGTACTCACCCTGTCCAAACGCGGCGGTCACCGCGCTGGGAATATTAGCAAGGAAGTCGTCCAAGCCGGTATAGTTGTAAACGACATTGTTGATCTTGTTCCGCTGGCCGTGCCGCCCCACGTACCCGCCGCCGAACTTAAGGGAGTGCGAGCCCAGACGCTTGGCGAACTTCTCGCTGATGTTGATGGTGGGACCCTCGAGCACGCTGTTCTGGCTGGCCGCCGAACTCCACCCCAAATTGGGAGCAAGCTGGCCGATCCGGCGCCCCCACAGATACTGCTCGTTAGGATTGAGTGGGTCCTTCTGGTTGATATACGCGTTCGACTGCTGGGAATCGTTGGTCGTATATCCAAAGCGAGTCTCGGAAGTCCAATTAGCGCCGCTGGAGGTAAAACTGGCCGTACCGCGTTCCGAGTAGATATGGATATATTCGTCGTTCGCCTTGTTGAGGTAATACTGAGGGAGCTGATTCAGCGGTCGGCCCCGACTGTAGGTAAACGCCAGCGCGTTCGTGGTATTCACCTGGACATCGGCCTTCAGATCCACGTGGTTGTCGGTGCGGAATTCGCGCCCGGCGGAGATGAATGCGCCTGTTAGCCCGTTCAGATCATGGGGCTGATTCGGCAACGGGATCACTTCCAGAGGCACCTTGTAGGACGGCTGCGCGGCCACCATCTGATTCCGGTGGGCTTGGGTAGGAACATCGGCAATCAAAGTGCGGAAGCGGCTTTCGCGGTAACCTTCATAAGTTCCAAAAATAAAGAGCCTGTTCTTGATGATCGCCCCCCCCATCGATCCGCCAAACTGGTTGTAAGTGAATGGAGGTTTCCGGGTCAAAAACGGGTCGTTCGCATTGAGCGAGGTGGATTGAAAGTTCTCGAACAAGCTCCCGTGGATCGAGTTGGTTCCGGACCGCGTAAGAATGGTCACTTGCCCGGCCAGCATCCCACCGTATTCCGCCGGTAGAATTCCTTTTACGGTATGCACCTCCTGGATGGCCTCGATGCTCATGATGTCGATCAGGTTGCCGCCCTGGTGCGTTTTAGGACTGTTCTGTTCCAGGTTGCCGCTGGCCTCAGTGCCGTCCACGGAAAATGACGTACCGTTCATGCCCACACCATTCATTCGAACACCGCCGTACCGGCGATCTTCCACTGTAGCCACTCCGCTACCGATACCCAATAGTCCCGTGACGTTGCGGCGGGCCAGAGGCAGATCGATGACTTTTTGAGCTTCAAAGGTTTCAAGCTGCTCGACCGACACGGTGTTGACGAGCGGAACGCCGCCGTCCACCTGGACCGTTTCCAGTGTCGCCCCGACTTCAAGCGGAAAGGCGCGGCGGACGCTCTGTCCAGCCGTCAATTCCATTTTGGATTCTGCCCTCTTGAATCCGGGTGCCTGGATACTCAAAGTGTACGATCCGACTCGCAGGAAGTCGAACTGGAAATCCCCGCTCCCGCTAGATTGCGTCGTACTCGTGGCGCCCGTTCCCAGGTGGAGCAAGGTAACAGAGGCCCTGGGGACGACACCACTGGTGGCGTCCGTAACGGTTCCATACATAGTCGCGGTTGTAACTTGACCCCACGCCGCGGCGCAGTAAACTATCGTTAGGGCTGGCAAAAACCTTGCTCGGCACAATCCTGGAATGTAATGCATTTGGCCTCCTACTCTTAAACTCTGAGAACAAAAATCAACCAGGCACCCGGATCAGGTGCTTAAACCTGAGCTATGCACAGCGATGAGTCCGCGTTGGCGGGCGGAGACGCAGTGAACCATTTGGGGACCCCGAGAACATGGGGTAAAACAGTAGTACCGCGAAGAATTCAGCTTCGCGGACCGGCCCCAAGGAGGTCACCCAAATGGTTACAGACAAAAAACAGGATAGCGCCAAAACCCCTGTAAAACAAGGCCCGCCGAAATCCTCGCCGGAGCCCAATAAAATCAGTGCTTCCACGCCTTTTGACTTCACAGGCAAGAATCTGACTCCCTACGGTGGACTGCTGCCGGTGATCACCATGCCGGAGAAGCTTGGCTTCCAGTCCCTGGTGGAACAGACACTAACTTCGAAGCGAATGCCCCGTGCCATGGACCTGTACCGGTTCGTGTTGGGAATCGTGCTGGGTCTCTACATCGGCTTTCCACGGTTGAATCAATTGCGCTTCATCGCCCGCGACCCGATCCTGACAGGCATTCTAAGGCCCCAACGCCCGCCATACTTGCAATTCACTTTCCCAATTGGCGTAGCACCTGAACGGCTGCTTCGCGCACAGCTGGAGTGCTGTCCGAAGCAGCTTTCCGCAGATGCGGGACTGCGCCGCTCAAATCGCCCAAGGCTACTAGCGCCGTCCCCAGGCCAAGACGCGCCTTGCCGGAATCGGGTTGGAGCCGAACCACTTCGCGATAGTGCTCCAGCGCCACTTGCGCTTGCCCCTTGGCCAGCAGCAGATCGCCTAAAAGCATGTGGGCATCCACCAACTTAGGATCAGTGCGCAAGGCCGATTCCAACTCACGCTGGGCTTCGTCGAATTGCCGGGTCCGGCCAAGGAGCACGGCATAGTTGTAGCGGGTTGCCGCGTCGCCCTCGTTCAAGCGAAGCGCAATCGCGAAGTGATGGCGGGCCTCGGGGAGATTGCCGGATGCGGAAAGAAGATTGGCCAAGTTGCCATGCGCATCGGCGAAGTCCGGTTGAATACGGATCGCTTGTAGAAATGCTGACTCAGCGCGCGCCTGCTCCCCTTGCGCGAAATAGATTACGCCAAGGTTGTTGAACGCCTCGGACAGATCCGGATCCAGTTCAAGTGCTCTTAGCAGCGCGGCAATAGCGTCCGGCTTCTTATCTCGCGCCCGGTAAACCAGCCCCAATTCATGCCACGTGGTTGCGTTTTCGGGCTCGGCGGCGGCGGCTTGTTTCAGGAACAGCTGAGCTTCCGGATATTGTCCGGAACGTCTAAGCGCGACCCCAAGCTTTTGCAGACCAGGGGCAAACTTGGGATTGCGCCGGACCGCTTCTCTATAGAACGGAATGGCCTTCCCCAACTGCCCATTCGTTCGCAGAGCCTCGGCCAGTTCCAAGTAGTATTCGGGTCGTTTCGGGGCGTGGCGTTTGATCGCTGCCGTGAGTTGCTGAATCCCCGCGGGTAGATTGCTCTTCTCAATCACCTGAGCCAGGGCAAGATCCAGGTCGTTCGCCGCAGTATGAGGCAGCGTTTTGGGATAGTACAACACAACCTTCCCGCGGTAGGCGGTGGCATCCGCTTCATGCCGTTCGGCCATATCCGCCAGTAGATCCCGGATGGGTTTACGCCGCTGAATGTAATGGTCGGTGACGACCGCGTGTACTACGTCTTCCGTCCGCCGTTTGGGCATATGGCATTCCGTGCAAGTGCCGGAGGCGGGATGTTTAGCCGACGCCACTAAATGATCGAGCGCGGAATTGTGGCACTGCCGGCACACAGCGGTGTAATGGCTAGTTGCTTCTTCACCGCGAGGAATATCGTGCGGGTTGTGACAAGTTGTGCAACTCAGTTTGCCTTTGCTTTCGAGGAAACAAGCAGAGCGCCGCAGCCGGTAGGCGGAATTGGCGATCTCGAATTTATCGTCGCGGCCTTTGCCGGGCGCGTGGTCGAAGAACAGAATGGATTCGCCAAGGGCCTCACCAGGCTTGTAGGAGAATGGACCCCGCTCATACCTGGTAAGCGAATTGGGCAATGGGAAGCTGGTGGTCTCAAGATGGCACTGCATGCAAACTTCCAGTTGCCGTTCGGCGCTAAGCCGTGAAGGATTGACGATAGATCCGCGAATGTCCGCCGCCTTGGCGCCTGCTTGCTTAGCAAGCCGGACATGGTTGCCGCCAGGACCGTGGCATCTTTGGCAATCAATACCCGCGGGCAACGATCCTTTGTATACCGGCTCCGCAAAGGGCTGCTTGTTGCCGACCGGAATTTCCGGATATGCGTTATGACAAAACATGCAATCGTAACCCAAGGCACGGCGAAAACCATCATGATTGGGCCGGTCATACCCTGGATTCATCGCCCAATATCCACCCTTTTCGGAATACCAAGCAAGGGGCAATTCGATCAGCTTATTGGCGGCGGTCCGATTCACGTAGGTTCGGGCATGGTTGCCGGAACCGAGGACGTAGTCGATTTTCTTCTCAATTACATTGATTTGTTTGCCCGCGAAGTCGATCTGGTGGCGGCGCTGATAGTATTTGCCATCGCGTTGGAGCATGATGAAATAGCTGCCGGAAGGCTGGTGATAGAAGACATTATGCTTGGTGAAGTCTTCGACGGTGTTGGATGGCGAGGGTCGATAAAAAGATCGAGCCATGCCAGTTCGTTGGTAGGTGATCCAAATATTCCGATGACAGGACGCGCATTCTTCTTCGGAGTTTAGGTAGGCATTGCTTTGGGCCCGCGCGATGTTTGGGGCGGGGGCGAAATGAAAAAACATCATCGGAGCCAGCGCCAGCAGTATGCCCATCATCCAGTGATGCGGTCTAGTCACGCGGCACGCTCTTCCTGATGTAAGGGAAAAGTGCAGCGGACAACTTGTTCAAACAGTGTTTGTATCAGGCGCTTGTAAAAACCGAGGCCGCGATTCGATTCGGCGACACCTCTTTCGTTGATCCACAACTGAACGAGCTTGCCGGGATGCAGGAAGTGAACCGCGGCGTTCTTAAACAGCGCTGCGCCATAGGGCTCTAGAATGCGGATCTCCAGGTCTTCCATATGCTTCGTTCCATAATGCCAAGTCTTGCGGGAAAAGAGTAAAGAAGTTGATTGGCCGCCGCCGAATGCAAATCAAGTTATGCTCAAAGCATGATCAGCTTGATGAGAGCAGCATCGGTTCTAGTTTTATACCGCATGTCGGATGCCCAGCCCTCTCAAGTTGCAAAGATCGAACAACAAGGAGAGTTCTCCACCCTTTCCGTCCATACGTTCCGTCCGCTGGACGCTATCGCCATTGCTCTTGAATCGAAGTTCGGAATCGCGGTGGGCGCCGAGGATCCTTCGCTCCAGTTCCGGGGGGACATGCTGGACGTTTCGACGGAGGTGGTCAAAATACGGTCCGGGACGCTTGTTCCGGCCAAGTGGGGGTTTGAAGAGAAATTTCCAGTTCAGCCCGACGGATCGCCGCGTAGTGTTCGTGATCTGCCCGGAAGCATCGTCACGGCGGCCAACGCCCAATCGCAGTTTGCCTATAGGCTTGACGACGACGGCAGCGCCTTCACCTTCGTACCTACTCGCACACGGGATGGGCAAGGCAAGTCCATCGCGGCGACCCCATTGCTGGATCGTTTGATCACGATTCCATTTGGAATTAGGCGGCGCAACGAAAGCGCCTCTTTGCTGGCGAAGGAGCTTGCAAGCCAGACTGGACTTCAAGTGAGTTGCTGTCAATCATCCGTGGCGGGTTATCCTTGGGGCATGGAAGAAGTCTTATTTGGCGCGACGGGTGAACCGGCGCGCGCAGGAGATCGGACCCGAGGGCATCCATGGCTTCTTTGCCGGATTTTATCGCCCGTTGTGCGGCTTACACGGTTTCCGAAGTGCGCCCTGTAGGAACTCCACCTCTGGAATCTCAATGCGCCAGCCAGATCTTCCGCCACCCTGTTGACAACTTCCGGCGCCTTGTCGATCACTACGAGCAGGAGCCGTGTTACCCCCTCCGGCTGCTTAATGCCTTGCTCCCAATTCCGCAGGGTTCCCGGAGCCAACCAACCTAAACTTTCTGGCTAACTCGTTCTGCGAGAGCCTTGTCTTGGCTCGAACGGATCTGCACGAGGAGCCCTGCGCAACGCATGCGGCTCCCCATTTCTTCCGGCGCCCTACTTGGTTGAAGCCGGAGTGTTGATCGTGCCCGTCAAGGTCCCTGTAATCGAAATGTAGGCCGGGATCGTAGCGTTATCGGCAAGGTAAGCCAGCGTGATGACGCCGGTGATGCCTTGAAATCGTCCCGTGCCGCCGGTGATCGTCACAAGAAAGACTACGCGAGTGACGTTCGGAGTATCAGTCGGCCCACCCCCGCGCCCAACAGACAAGCCATTGAATTACTGAAATCTACGATGGCGCCATGG
>JAYVXT010000863.1:0-9726 GCA_043785065.1 Bryobacterales bacterium
AATCGCGAGAGCCTGGAAGTGTTCTTTGCGCTCGCCCGGTTTATGGGCCACCATTGGAGCTTGTTTCATGGTCTGGCCGACGCCGAGTCTTCCCTCGAAAAAGCTTCGGAGGCGGCGGCGAAAAAGCAACCGGCGCAGGCGGTAGGTCACGCCGTGTCCGCGTACAACACGGTGGAGAAACTGGAGCGCGATGGCACTACGCACTTCCGTAACGTCGAACGGGTCTTTGAAAAGACCTGGCAACCCGCGGGCCGGACGGTGAACGGCCGGAAGTTCGTTCAGGTATTGGATGACACTAAGGACCATTTCGCCGGGCGCACCTCCGATCTTGGCTACATGCAAGCGCCCGAACTGTCCGTCGGCTTGGCGTCATGGCGTGAAAAGCTGAAAGGGCTCATCGAAGGCTATGCGAAAGCAAACAACGTTCCCGTAAAAGGGCTTGGCGTCGCAAGGCTGGAGGAATGAGGGCCCGTCTGACTTCCCGGACCCGATGCGCAACGGAAAGTTCGCTAGACTGAAGGCATATGCAAAAGTCATTCGAAGCCGTTTATGAGGACGGAGTCCTCAGGCCGCTAGAGGCTTTGCCTTTCGCGAACAGGCAGCATGTTCAAGTCACCGTTGCTGAGATCGCGCCAAACGAAGACATCGCCGTATACTTCGAACCCGCCGAATGGGAAGCGTCGAAGACAGATTCCATAAGCCGCGCTGAGGTCTGGCGGGCTACAGCTTCCATTCAAGGATCTCTTTCCGATGCCGTAATTGCATCGCGGGAAGAGCGCTTTTAGGAGACAATGCCAGCTTATTTCCTGGACACGAGCGCCTTCGCGAAACTCTACCATCAGGAAGCTGGCTCGGAGTATGTCGTGCGGCTCGTGGAACAGCCTGGATCGAGTACTGTTGTGTCACGACTGGCAGTGCTCGAAATCGAGTCGGTATTCGCGACAAAATTTCGGACCGGCGAACTAGACGCTTTCGGACAGGAGGCTTGCCGCCGCAGTCTGCGTGCGGATCTTTCTCAATGGCGGATTCAGGTTGGTCCCAGGATTGAAGAGCATCACTACTCGGGCGCCCGCAAACTGCTCATCCAATACGGTTCCAAGATGGCTCTGCGAACGCTGGACTCGCTGCAACTCGCCATTGCATTGGATCTTAAAAAGGCCGGGATAGTTTCGGTGATGGTTGTCGCCGATCAGAGACTTTGCCAAGTTGCGGAAATGTGTGGTTTCGCGACAATCAGTCCGAGCGCTTCAGGGATTGTGGTTCTCTAGGCGTATTTTGCGAGTTGCCCCCGACCGTTCTTCGTGCTTAGAACCAAGGCCCCGGCCCGCGGTGATCTGCTGGACCTCAAGCACGCCGGACTACCGCATGCCCGAACAGTGGTGGGACAAATGGCTGGCCGAACACGGGTACGTCGTGCTGACCGGCTGGTCGTTCATTCGCAACTATCGCGATGGCGCTACGAATGCGGCGCTTGCGGCGGATAAACACCGACAGCGATTCGGACATTGGCTCCCTATCAGCCGCATGGTGTACGACGTCCGCGCGAAGCCGAATACCTTCGCAGCTTGCCGGATATTGACCCAAAACAGATTGGCTTCATTGGCTTTTCGCTCAGCGCCAAGACCGCGGTCTACGTCGGTGCTTTCGCGCCTGAAATAGCGGCTACGGTTGCCATCGATCCGCATATAGCCGTGAATGGCGGAACCAACTACTATGAGCCCTGGTATCTCGATTGGCTGAGGCCCTACGATGATATTCCGACCAAAGAACACACCGTGCTCAGCATGCTGAACACGGACCGCTCGCGTCCCGGCTTTGAGCACGATCATCACGAATTGCTTGCTCTTGCCGCGCCGAGGCCATTTCTCCTTATTGGCGGACGCGGCGATTTGGAGTACGAAGGCGGCCACTCGGACGACCGGCAGAGTTGGGGCTATTTTAATCGCGCACGGGAAGTTTACAAATTGCTTGGTGTGCCCGACCGGCTGCAATTCGCAATCACAGACGATGGTCACAGCGCGACCGGCCCTCACATAGACCCCGCGTGGCAGACGTTCATCCAGCGCTGGCTACCGGTCAATTGAGAAAGTCAGAATGTCGCCACCGGCCGCAATGGCTACAAACTGCTGCCCGTCAATCGAATACGTCATCGGAGATGCTTTCCAATGGGCATTGGCCCGGAAGGTCCACAGGAGTTTCCCGTCCCGGGTGTCCACCGCCTTAAAATCCCCATCATCGTCGCAATAAAATACAAGACCCGTCGAGGTAGAGAGCACGCCTCCCCACGAATCGGCGTCGCCAGTTTGCCGCCGTTCCCAGCGCATGCCGCCGGTTTGGACGTCTATGGCCCGCAATACTTTCTGACCCGGATCGCCGGGGGGAATGGAAGTCGAACCGTTATAATACGACTCACCAGCCTTCCATACTCCTGTGGCTTTGCGGTAGATGCTACAGCTCTCCAGAGTCTGGACGAAGAACAAACCCAATTGCGGATCGAACGACGGGGAAAACCAATTGGTCGCGCCTTCGACGGCGGGGCACGTCTTGACGCCGGCAGTTGTGGGAACTGCCTCAGGATTCAACACGGGCCTTCCGTTGGTGGCAATCTGTTTTGCCCAGGTTAGCTTCTCGACTAAAGGCGATGCCCGTAGAAACTGTCCGTTCACCCGGTCAAGAAGATAGAAAAATCCATTGCGGTTGGCCTGAGCAAGCAACTTTCGCGGAGCGCCTTCCCAGTCCAGATCAAGCAGGATGGGAGTCTGCACAGCATCCCAGTCATGCAGATCATGCGGTGTGTATTGGAAGTGCCAGACGAGTTCACCCGTGCGCGGACGCAGAGCTAGGATGGAATTGGAATACAGATTGTCACCCAACCGTTCGTCGCCGCTGTAATCAGGGCAGGGATTACCGGTGGTCCAGTAAAGTAAACCCAATGCGGAATCATAGACGCCAGTGAGCCACGTGGTGGCGCAGCCGTGTTCGATCGCTTTGCCTTTCCAGGTCTCCGCGCCTGGTTCGCCGGGGGCGGGAACGGTCCAGAACCGCCATTCGCGCTTTCCGTCGGAGACGCGATAGGCCGCGAGGAAACCGCGTACGCCTTCATCGCCGCCGGATACTCCGGAGATCACGAGGTCTCCGGCGGGATCCGGTATCACCAGCGGAGCGGAAGTCGCGCCATAGTTCGCGCGGGAGTAAGCCATTACCGACTTCCAAAGAAGCGCTCCGGAAAAGCGGTCCAGCGCGATGAGGTGCGCGTTGTCCGTGGCGAGAAACAAACGGTTACCCGAAACCGCCGCGCCACGATTGATGCCGCCGGCCGCGTCGCCCGCCAACCCCTTTGACCGGGCGCGCTTGTATTGCCAAATTAACCGCCCGGTATCCGCTTCCAGAGCGCGAACCTCATTCACGTTCGTCGCGTACATAACACCTCCGACCACCAGCGGCGTCATCTGCAGACGTTGCGCGCCAGGCATCGAATGGATCCAGGCCACGTGCAGCCCTCCAACATTCTCCCGGTCGATCTCGCGCAGTTCCGTGTGCCGGTTTCCGGACATCTGGCCGTTGTAGGTCGCCCAATCGCCGGCGGTCGGTCCGCGGCGCTTGATCGCGCCCGGAGCTGGGGAAACCGACTGCGGAGACACCGACGCCAGCAACCGCAGATGGGCGACCAACTGGCGGCCATCGGCAGCGGAGAGTTCGGTGCCCGGCATGCCTGCGCCGGGAATTCCCGCGCGAATCAACTCGCCAAGCTCCGCGTCCGATCGAAGTTGCAGGCGGCCTGTGATTGAGGGTCCGCGTTCCCCGCCATGGCCATCGCCACCATGACAGGCGGCGCAACGCGCACGAAACAATGCTCCACCATCGGCGGCTTCCGCGACACCGCCAGCTATAGCGATCAGGAAACTTAGAATTGACTTCGTCATAAACAAGGGTTACCTTTATCCTAATCCAGTCTCGGAGGTTTATTTAATGGTAAGGTACGCATTCCTCTTCCTCAGCCTGTTTTCCATTTGCCCAACTGTAATTGCGCAATCCGGGTACGGTTCCGTTAATGGTACGGTTTTGGACTCATCCGGAGCATTCATCCGTGGCGCTAAACTGCTTTTGACGAACGTGGGAACCAACGCCCTGCGGGAAGCCTCTTCGTCGGACGCGGGACTCTTCGTTTTCGCTGAGATACCCCCGGCCCGGTATCGCCTGGAAGTCCAATATCCGGGCTTCGAGAAGTGGCAATCCGATTTCGTTGTGCAGACCGGTCAGACCGCTTCTCTCCAACCGAAGCTGACTGTGGGAAGCGTTTCCGACACGGTGGTGGTTAACGACGCAGCCTCGCCAATCACAACGGAAGGCATGCAGATCGCCGACGTTAAAGACGCCCTTCAAATCCATCAACTACCGCTTAATGGGCGGCAGATCACCAATTTGTTCGATCTCACCGCTGGTGTTGAGGGCGGCGGGGCAGCCCGCACCAATGGCCTAAAGGTCGGATCGCTTGAAATCGTCCAGGACGGCGTTTCGCTGGTGGACCGGTTCGGCGGAGGGATTCAACGCGTTCAGCCCGGCCTGGACACAATTCAGGAGTTCCGTATAGAAACTAATGGGTCGAGTGCACGATACCCCCGCCCCGCGACGGTGACGCTGGTGACCAAGAGTGGATCGAACCAACTGCACGGCTCGTTGTTCGAGACCATGCGGAACAATGCCGGCGGACTTCGCGCGCGCGCCCGGCAGGACGGCAACTCACCGGCCAAGCTGATCCGCAATGAATTCGGCGCAAGCGCCGGCGGCCCGATCGTACTGCCCCGTTTGTACGATGGCCACAACAAGACGTTTTTCTTTGTTTCGTATGAAGGAAACCGTCAGCGGGAAGCGCTCTTTTATGAGGATTACGTCCCCACGACGGCAATGTTCAATGGCGATTTCGGTGCGATTTTCGACAACAACCGGAATCAGACTCACATCTACGATCCGTTGACCACCGACAGCAACGGTATTCGTACTCCTTTTCCGGGCGACCTGATTCCGGGGGGCCGCATCAGCCCGTTTTTCGGAATCATGAAAACTTTGACTCATACGCCAACGAATCCCGGGAATCCTTTCCAAGCTCCGAACCTTGACGTTTTCTATCCGATCTCCACTGACACCAACAGTTTCACCGTGCGCGGCGACCACCGGTTTTCCGCAAACGACAGCCTGCAACTTCGCTATACCAAGTCGACATTGAACAGAGTGCAGACCGGCGGGATGTTTGGAGCGCCAGCCGAGGGCATCACCAACGCCGGAGGCACCGGTTTAACCAGGACTGACGTTTACACCGGAACGATCACCGAAACCCATATCTTCCGCCCAAACTTCCTGAGCGAAACTCTGCTTGCGGTCAATCGCAATCCCAATCATCAAGGCACGCTGGCCGACTTCACAAATTGGGGCGACAAACTTGGATTGCCGAATCCCTTCGGTGTGAACGGATGGCCTACAATAACCGCCGGGGCGTTTCCCGGCAATAACTGGGATGCCAACAATTCGAAGGATCAAAACCTGACTGCCTTCCACCTGGAAAACAATCTGACCTTCATCAAGGGCAAACATACGATGCTCTTCGGCGGCCGCGTCCGGCATGAATATAATAATGTCCGCGAGTTACAGCAGGCTCAAGGCTCGCACAGTTTTGGCGAAGACTGGACCGCTCTCTACGATGCAGCCTCCAATCAATCCGTGCCTTACACGGGTGTCGGAGTCGCGTCGATGGCCCTGGGGCTGCCAACGTTTCTTTCGAACCAGTTCAACCGCGGTTACTACTACTTTCGCCAGTCTGAACTCGGATTCTATTACCACGACAGTTGGAGGGTTTCCAGCAAGCTGACGGTGGAACTGGGTCTCCGTTGGGATAAATGGACGAGTTATAAGGAGAAATACGACCGGCTGGTGAATGTAGATGTGCAGAGTTACGCGACCAAGTTCCAGGTAATTTCCCCGAACGACACAAAGATCGAAAGCATACCCGGCGTTCCCTCATCGGTGCTCGCGTCCTGGGCCAATCGCGGACTTACGTGGACGACGGCTAACAGCGCCGGTGTCCCCAGTTCGCTCATCCCGTCTCCCAACAATGATTTCGGCCCGCGCATAGGGCTGGCTTACCGGCTGGGATCGAAGACTGTAATCCGCGGGGGCTATGGGAAGTATTTCTGGACGTTGCCGCTGTCGCAGATCCTGGCTACCTCGCGCACCAATCCGCCGCTGAATCTTCGCTACACGAATAACCAAAGCACCTCCGACGGGACATCCACGTTCGGCGCGCGTTCCACTCCCTCACCCAACTTCTTCGTAGGTAAGACCACCGTCGACATTAACGGCAACATCCTGATTCAACCGACCGCGGCCCAGGCATTCTTCCCGTACGACTTCCGCAACTGGAACGATACCGCCGCCCACGAGTGGAACTTTACTATCGAGCGTGCATTGCCCGGGAATACCGCCTTGCGTTTAACCTACGTGGGCGACCGGGGATCGAATCTGGAACAACGCTACGCTCTGAACAACCGTGAACCTCAAATAAACTACGAGAACAGAACCGGCAACGCGCCCCCTGGCAATCTGGATCTCACGCGGGTCAATCCAAACTGGAATTTCGGCAATGGCGTGATAGCTAAGAATGGTTATTCCAACACGCACTCGGTCCAAGCGCAGATCCAGAAGCGATACTCGAACGGACTTGCGTTGCAGGCATTTTATGTCTTCACGCGCTCAATCACCACGAGCGATGCTGGCGGTGGATCGAGCGGCAACGGATCAATCAACGATGGCGCCGGGGGCACGCTGGTTCCCGAGCAGATACAGGTCGTGGGCGCCCCGAAGATGACCTCCGACCAACTGCTGCGCCTGGTATATTACAACTCCACGGCCGTTCCGCCGCACAAACTGGTGTGGAACGGACTTTACGATTTGCCCTTCGGAAAAGGCAAGCGATTTGGCTCAAACATCGGAGGGCTTGGCCATGCTCTGATCGGTGGATGGCAAATTGCCGTAATCGGGCAGTTGCGCAGTGGACGCTGGCTAAGTGTTGCTAGCAACGAGTACCTGTTCGGCAACCCGACTCTAAGCTCCGATCAACGGCTAAACCTGACCTACAACGGCCGCAGCCAGCGGCTCTATTTCGCCGGCGACTTTGATCCAACCAAGGCCACCAATGTGGACCTCACCCAACTTCAGGCGCTTGTTCCTGTCAATCGAGCGGTGCGTGTTTTAAGGCCGTTAGGTCCGGGGCTTGATAATCGTATTCCGGTGCTACTGGCAAACGGCACGACGCGGCTTACGTCGATCACGGATACGGTGAACTGGAATGCGCGAGCTTTCATCCTGGGTCCTACTTTCTGGAACACCGATGCGTCGCTATTTAAGACGATCCGCTTTAGCGAACGCCTGTCGGCGCGAGTGACTGCGGATTTTTTTAATGCGTTCAATCATCCAAACAACGCATCCCCGAACTCCGCCACCGGTTTGCAGGATTTGAGTATTCAGACGAATGAACCCCGCATCATCCAGTTTTCGCTGCGCTTGTCGTTTTGAGGCGAGCGACCGCAAGATTTCTCTCTCTGCGATCAACTGCGTACTTCGTCCAAAGTTTGGTCATCGAAGTAGCGGATCAGAAGGTATGACGAATCAATCCAGCGAACTTCAGGATAGCGCGGCTCCTTTTGCTGCAAGATAGGTGATAGGTCAACGTTGCCGAATATCGTCCATGCGACGTACGCCCAGCCGACGTACCCCAGCGGACGTCCGCCCCGCTGAGGCTTGGAATAGTAGTGGGATTATCTGATCTCCATCTATTCCATGCCGTCGAGCCTTTCCTTAAAATGTGGGCAACAATCTCCGTATAAGGACATTGAGAGATATCGTCTGCTAAACGACAGCGCTCTGTTATAAGCGGCAAACCGTTCCAAAACCGGTCCTTTGGGGAACCTTAGCCGCCCGGATGAGTTAGAGCAAAAGGGTTTCCCTTTGACCGGTGCGGGGGATTTTGTGTTTCGCTTCTGTCGACGAAAAGGTGTAGCTTTTCACTAGGGGCATTTGATTCGTGACAGCCGCCCCCTGTTTCGCTGCGTTAAAACCGGGTTACGATAAAAAGAGGAGTAGCCAAAAATGCCAGCAGCACTTGATTGGTCACAATGCCCCGCCGTCGAAAGTATTCCTGGCAAGCGTGGTGGCGCGTGGGTGTTCAAAGATACCCGTATGCCTGTCTCCGCTGTGTTTGAAAACCTTCAGGATATGAGTGTCGACGAGTTGGTGGAAGAATTTGGCGTAACGCGGGAACAGGTTCACGCTGTGTTGGCATTTGCTGCGCACAGTACAGAGGCGCCTCGTCCGTAATGCTCGTTTTATTCGACAACGGTACGCCGCGCACCCTTGCCCGCTATCTCATTGACCTCCACACCGTCACGGAAGCCCGCGCCCGTGGTTGGGAAGAATTAGAAAACGGCGATCTTTTGAAGGCCGCCGAGGATGCAGGATTTGAAGTGCTGGTGACGACCGATAAAAATATCAGCTACCAGCAAAACCTTACGAACCGCAAAATTGCGATTGTCGTTCTGGGTGCTGGCCGGTGGTCACTCGTCAAGCCGCACGTGGCGCAAGTGGTGCACACCGTTAATGAAGCAACGACTGGCAGCTTTGCCGAAGTTGAAATTCCGCTTCCCGCTAATAAGCTATTTACGCGAACCTAGCCCGCTCGTCCCTTAAATGGTCGTTTCGGGACGAAAGCCGCAATCAATAAAATCAGGGGTTGACCGGCGCTTGGAATATTTTCGCGCCATTGGTATTTACGGCGGTCTTTACGTATGGCATCAGCAGCGGCTGAGACGAAAGGCAATTAATATTCTACACTGCCCGGTTGAAACAATTGACCTCTTTTTCCCAAGACTTGCGCTTACTTAAGTGAAGCCAGTTAAAAGCTGACAGCCGAAACTAAAGGAGATCACCATGTTTTTCATCGACTTATTCTTCGCGTTCGTTATGACCGCAACCACGTCCATCTCAGCCGCCGCCCCAGCCCCCAAGCCCCCACCGCCGCCTCCTACTCCGTGCCGCTGCCAAGATATCCCATTTAAGTCGTGGTAAGACCAGCCCGAAGCTTCGGCGCTCGCGAGAAAAATGACCCGGGTATGCTCACGAAAAATGACCCACCTGGCCAGAAAGGATTTCGGCCCTGAACGTGGCCGCCGGATGCCCGTGGGACAAGCGCGTCGTTGCCGCGAACAGATCGTCAACCACTTGCGCGCCTTTAGTGCGGATGATATGGCCCTCTCTTTTCATGTCACACGGCACGGGCTGTACCTCATTGGAACTATGAACACGGCCGACCGGTCGATTGCGCTCGTGGATTATGCGCTTCGCAGGCGATTCCGATTCATTGCATTGAGGCCGTACATCGAAGACACGGCTCCAGTGCTGGAAGCTTGGCTTGAACGTCGGCAGGTTTCGAATCGCAACCAGATCGTCCGTTACTATTGCGCTCTCAATCGGAAGATTGCCCTTGACATGAGCGAACACCAGGTCGTGGAGCACAGTTACTTCATGCCGAAGTCGCTCGAGGCCGAAGGCAGCAAAACTTTTGAGCGAGAGGAACTCGAGCAGATTTGGGAGCAATCCCTTCTTCCGCTTCTTGGCTAGTATCAACCAGGAGTTCCGTCGGCCGAAATCGAAAGAAAGTACGGGCTGTCGGCGATCGAG
>JAYVXT010000864.1:0-9719 GCA_043785065.1 Bryobacterales bacterium
ATCAGTAGTTGTCCTTCGTTTGGCAACTCCTAGAGTCAACCCCGTCAATAGGACATTTCTACTTTGCTCAATTAGGACATTATCATTTTGCCGTGACACGGTCAAGCAAAGCAATTGACACATGTTGGGGGCAGTGATACCGTAGCGAAACCAATGTCGACCAAACAAGAAGTAAAAACCCGGAGATTGTTACTCCCATCTATTACTCAGCTCACCGCGGCGTTCATCTTCGTCTTTAGACTCCCGGGGCAAGCGCCCATCGCGCAGCCAGATCCGTCTGCGGCGTTCACGCGGGCTGCCGGTCCTTTCATCGAGAAGAATTGCCAGAGCTGTCACAACACCAATCTCCCTTCAGGGAGTGTGGATTTGCAAGCTTTGCTGGCGATACCGAATTCCGTGGCCGAACGGCATGGCACATGGGAAAGCGTCGCTTACCAAATCCGCGCCGGACAGATGCCTCCCAAGGGCGCTCCCCAACCTTCAAAGGCCGATGCCGATGCGGCCTTGGAACTCATCACACGCGCCGTGAATTCGATTCCCCGAGCAAATGCGACCATTCCACCCTTGAAAGAATCGCCGCCAACAATCGACTGGCTGACGTTTGGATACGACCCGGAACGGACAAGCTGGAATCGCGCCGAAAAAAAGATAACCAAAGCAACCGCTCAGAATCTGCACCTGCTGTGGAAACTGCAAACCGATACCACGCCAAATCCTATAAATCGGTACTCAACTCTGACCGACCCGGTGGTAGTCAACAACGTCCCAACGCGCGAAGGGCCCAAAAAACTTGTGTTTGTCGGGAGCCACGACAATATGCTTTACGCCATCGATTCCGCCAAAGGAACCGTCGTTTGGAAGCGGACTTATCCCAACACATCGAAACCTCCCGTCGCTGCCAGCGGCAATTGTCCAAACACTATGAATGCCACGCCCGTCGTCGACGCGCGCAATGGCGTGATTTACTTTCTGCCGAACGATGGGAAATTACGCGGCGTGAGCTTATCGGACGGTGAAGACAGATTTCCAGCCACCAGCATCGTGCCGCCCTATTCCAGAAATTTCAGCCTCAACCTCTCTGAGGGCAGGATTTTCACTTCAACCACACGTGGCTGCGGAAACGCTATTTCGGAGGTGGTTGGTATTCCAGTCACCGGCTCCGAACACCCAATCTCGCATTTTTTTGCCAGCACGGGGAAGGCGTCCGGCCCCTGGGGACGAGGTGGAATCGTGAAGTCTCCGTTCGGGTGGCTGGTTCAGACCGCCGATGGCGCTTACGATCCGGCAGGCGGCCGCTGGGGAAGCTCCGTTGTCGGCCTCACAAACGACGGTCGCGTGACCGACTCGTTCACGCCACCAAATCAGGAAGCGCTGGATGCCAGGGACTTCGATCTTGGAGCCAGCAGCCCAGTGGTCTTCCCATTTGGCGACCGCACGCTGGTTGCCCTGGCCGCCAAGGAAGGCGTGATTTATCTGCTGGACGCCAAGAGCTTGGGTGGGAAGGACCACCGTACCGCACTCTACACTTCTGCTCGATGGTCGAACGACTCCATGCAATTCGGGATGAACGGAATGTGGAGCGTCCTTTCAACCTACGTGGACGCGCAAGGCAAGCGTTGGCTATTGGGGCCATTTTCCGGACCCCCGGCCAAAAACACGGTAGGACTATTCAAGAAGAGCCACGGGCCAACCGTGAACGGACAACTGATGGCGTTCACCGTGGAAGGGACGGGTGAGCGTCCTTCCCTGAAGCCGCAGTGGATTTCAGGCGACTTGGATTTGCCGGGAGTGGCGGTCATTGCCGATGGAGTAATCCTCATCCTAGCCAATGGCGACAGGGCCTCGACTCTGATTCCTGGTGGACGTGGCGGACGCGGGCCGGGAGGTGCCGGTGCTCGCGGCGGTCCACCCCGCCAGATACCGCTCAGCGAGGTAAATCCAAACGAGCCCGGATTCGAAAGGGACGCAGCGTGGCGCGCCTCGCAGTTGAAGCCTTTCGAGGAGGGAGGCCAGCAGTTTGGGCAACGTTACACCGGTGGACGAGACACAACTCACGCCGTTCTGTATGCACTGGACCCCGCGACGGGCGGCGAAATTTATGCAAGCGGCGATGCGATGGACAGTTGGAATCACTACGGCGGCATCGCCCTTTCGGACGGGAACATTTATGTAAGTACGTGGGACGCCAGAGTGTTCGCGTTCGGTCTGAAGAAATAGTGGAAAGGAAGGCTAAACGAACTGATCATGAAAATGAAGAAAAGGATCGCGGCGTCTGCGTTGCAAGCAGCCGGTTGCATCGGGTTAGTGACCGCGCATCCCCCAGCCGTCTATGTTCCGCCAATGAAACCGCTCATCAAAATCGCGGACATAGTTAGTTAGCCAAATATCCCGGCCAGGCCAACTTGCAGAGAATGAATTGTTCCAATTGCAGATATTGCAAAAATGCAACATAGTAAAACAATGGCATGGGCCGTGGAATTGCTCGACGACCGCGTTCGAGAAGAACTTGTCAACCATGAAATTCTAATGGGACGGATTGGGCAACTGATCCGAAAAGGGTGTTGCACTTGATTGGGAAATACCTGCGGCGGGGAGCGATGGTGGAGGGGACAGTGACGGCAAGCGAGCAGGGAACGCCGCAAGGTGGACCGCCGTCTCCGCTGCTTGGCCAACATCTATCTGGATGCGCTCGATAAGAACTGGAACGAAGAGGGCACTGTTTCTGCCGGTATGCCGATGACAGCAACATCTACGTTGGCAGTCAGGCGGCGGCGGAACGGACGCTAAGTTCGATACGGGACTGGATTGAGAAGCATCTGCGGCTGGAAGTGAATGCCGCCAAAAGCGGAACCGGGGTATGGGAACGAAAGTTCCTGGGCCTTCGATTGGATCGCCAAGGGCGGATCGGAATAGCCCCGGAGAGTATCGAACGATTCAAAGAGAAAGTGTGGGAGATGTGGAGGCCGAACCAGAGTCGAACCGGTAACCAACTACGAGACGACTGGAAGAGCTACGCGCAAGGCTGGTGGGGATACTACCGGCCCGGCGGAAATACGCAAACCACTCACCCTGCTGGACGGCTGGATTCGAAGGCACATTCGGAAGTGTTTCTGGATTCGATGGCATAGCGCTATCGGACGGGAACGCGCGCTACGACGAATGGGAGTCAAACCCCAGTTTTTGGCCACTGCGCGAGCCAGTTGTGGAGCGTGGGTCATGGCGGCTAGTCGCGTAATGCAATCTGCGCTGAGCAATTGGACGCTACGCCGCTTCGGATTTCTTGTATCATCGGATCTTGCAGTGAACTAACATACTGCCGGGTTCAACCGCAGGATGCGGAAAACCGCACGTCCGGTGGTGTAGGAGGGTGACCGTAAGACTGGGACCGGGCCTTGTGCTCAACTCTGCCATGCCTGAGCGCGCACGTGGCTGAAATTGTAGGCCCGGACTCGTTCGCGCATCAGTTCCACGTAAAGGTATCCAGCAGGAGTCCCGCTTTCAGGGAACCCCGCTATCGTTCATCTGGCAGCCAATTCTCTCAGCTTCATGGCTACGAACTCACCGGTCTCCGCGTCAATAAAGAATCGCTTGAGTTGCATCTTGTCGAAGACAAGCACTTGCCCTAAAGGGATTTCAACTTTGGGCGGGAAACCGAGGGTTATGCTCCAGACTTCTTTGCCGTTGAGGTTGTCAAGCTCAATCTCTTCGAGCGAAACATCACGGCTTCCCAGCAAATACCGGGCGCATTCCGAGCCCTTTTGACTGATTCTCGATTTGAAATCATTTAGCCCTCGCTTTTCATTCTAACAAGCGGCTCTAAAGCTTCGGAAGAACTACGATGCCCCAGGGGCTGCCGGTGCATTTAATTTTCTTGGTCACCGCTTGAGTGGCCAAGTCCACGACTGAAATGTCGTTTGAGGGGCCATTGGCGGTAAACAGTGTCTTGGCATCAGGCGACAGAGCCAGGCCCCAGGGCCGCTGCCCAACTTCAAACGATGCTTTCACTTCGTTCGATGCCGTATCAATGATAAACACCTTGTGACCGCGGCCGGTAGTGACGTACAGCTTTGAGGCGTCGGGCGCTAGCAGCACTCCCATGGGCTTGATCACTCCTGCTTCGCCTAGCTGAATTGTCTTGATGACTTTCTGTTTCACTACGTCAATTACCGCTACCGTTCCGTCGTTTTCGGCGTTGACATAGGCTGGTGAGCCGCCAGGCATGAAGGCGATCGTACGGGGGCGATGTCCTACTTTGATTTTCGTGAGCAGTTTCGCGGATGCCACATCCACCACGCCAACGGTGGATTCGGCTTCTGAAGTAATCCATACTTGTTTACCGTCGGGAGTTAGTTTCACTCCTTCAGGTTCTTCGCCTGTCTTCACGGATTGGATTACTTTCAAACCGACAAGATCGATGTAAGTTACTCCGGATGCATCCTCGTTACTTACGTACAGCATTTTGCCGTCCTGGCTGATGTCGAAGTTTTCCGGGTCGGATCCGCCTTGGATCACCTTGATGACCTTACCTTGCTTGACATCGAAGATGCCGATGCCGTCGGCCGATTTGTCGGGAGGCGGCAGAGTGCTTTCATCCACGCCGGGAGGCGCAGGCGGAGTGCCGCTGAGCGCTACGTAAATCGTCAGTCCATCGGGGCTTGCATGGATGCCGCGGGGCCGTTTGCCAAGTGGGATGTTGCCTGTAACTTCCATCGTCTCCGAATCGATGATCGTCATGTCACCGGAACTTTCGTTGGTGACGTAAACGCGATACCCCGTGGGTTTGCTGGATGGCGAACAGCCGGCCAAGAACCCGGCGGCGCCGAGGACTAACGGGAACAGCAATCTGGTCATGAAAATCATTCTCCTTTGTACGTGAACGACAGGGTTTGCGTGGCTTGGGGAGCGACGGTGACTTCCTGTTGTTGGGTTCCAAACTCTTCCTGCCAAGCTTCAATCGTATACTTTCCGGCGGGCAAATTCTTGATGGTGAATGTACCGTCGTTCCCGCTAATTGCGTAAAAGGGATGCTCGGTCACTCCAACCCAAGCTTTCATCCAAGGATGGATGTTGCACTTGATGCGCACCATGATTTCGGCGCGGGCGAATTTGCGGATTAGCGGTTCGGCCCCGGCGTCCTGGCTTTGATTCCATTCGCGGGTGTTGGCAGTTCGCGGGTGAATGTTGTGGGTCAGGGGATCAGCATTGATGACGCGGAACGGCTGGCCGGCTTCTATGCCCATCATTCTGGGTTCAAACCAGCAGCCCTTCTGAGTGATGGTGACTGGGGTTGTGGGCGGGTGGTATTTCTTTCCTTCAAGCCCCGCTTTGACATAGATGAAGACGTTGGCCAATGTTCCGTTCTTGTTCAACGCAATCGCATCGTTGAAGAATTCGCCTTTGTGAAGCTTGGCGCAATTGGGGTCCTCGGTGAAATCGACCTTCTGACGCACGGGAGCTTTTCCGGTAAAGGTGACCTTCCCCGTAACTACTCCAGCGCGGGTGGGATCGATTTCGGTATAAGCCGTATTGCCGGCGGTGGAGTCCGCCTGTTTTGTTTGGGGAGCAGGCGAACAGGCTGCGGCTGCAAGAAGGGTGGATGCGGCGGCGAGGCGTTTGATCATTGTGGCGGTCCGGAATTCGCTGGAGTTTCGCCAGTAAGGGCTTCGAGGAATGCTACCAGATCGGCACGCTCTTCGCCAGTAAGTTTCAGTTCCTTTATTTCCTTGTCGAGATACTCATTGGAATTTCCGCCACCGACGTAGAAATCGACCACATCCTTGAGCGTCTTTTGCTTGCCATCGTGCATGTAGGGGGCGGTTTGGGCGATGTTGCGGAGGGTTGGCGTTTTGAAGGCTCCTTTGTCGTGTTCATCCTTAGTTTGGGTGAAGCGGCCAAGGTCGGTGAGTTCGCCTTCGGAGTTGAGGCCCGCTCCGATGTTGTGGAACTTGCCGTCGGTGAAGGGGGCGTTCTGTTCGCCGATCTTGTGGCAGACCGAGCAGTTGCCCCGTTTTGCGTTGTTGAAAATTTCGAGGCCGCGGATGGCGGAGGGACTCATGGCGGATTTCTCGCCGCTATAGAAGTAACGGTCGAATGGGGAGTTGCCGCTGAGCAAGGTGCGCTCGAAGCTTGCGATAGAGCGCTGGAGTTTGAGCAACGTGATGGGGCCGGGTCCGAAGGCTTGGGCGAACTGCTTGACATATTCGGGGTCGGCATTGAGGCGGACGACGGCGAGGTCATGGGACATGTTCATCTCTATTGGATTGGCAATGGGGCCGCCGGCTTGGTCTTCGAGCGAAGGCGAGCGACCATCCCAAAATTGCGAGGGTGAGTAAGCTGCGTTGAGAACCGTTGGAGCGTTGCGTGTGCCGAGCTTTCCGCCAACGCCGACGGAGAAGCGACGGGGATCGGCAAAGCCGGCGTTGGGGCTGTGGCAACTGGCGCAGCTGAGTGTCGCGTTGGCGGAGAGTTTCTTTTCGTAGAACAAGCGGCGGCCCAGGGCGATGGTTTCGGCGGTTGGTGGGTTATCGGCGGGCGCCTCCAGGCGCGGGAGGCCGAGGGGAGATTTGATTTCGATGGCCGCGCCGGATGGAGCGGGCTGCGGGTGGGAGCAGGAGAACAACTGAGCTGCCGCGATTGCCGCGCAGCATCCTAACTGTTGCCTGAGGGTCATGGTCTTTTCCTATGGTGGAGCTTACTTGCTGCTCCTGTACAGGTCGACCAGGAGGTCGACCGCGGACCAGGGGGTCCGCCCTACTGCTGTCGAAATTTTAAAAGGCTAGTCGGTCTTTCTTTGCTTCAATTTTAACAGGATCGAGACCGGGTACCTTCTTTAGGCCCTCAATCGTTTTGAATGCTCCGTGCTTTTCACGATAGGCGATGACGGCTGAAGCCTGAGAGCGGCGAAGGGTTAGGGCGCTTTCGATATCCACTGCTTCAGCGGTGTTTATGTTGAGCCTTGGCACCTCATCGGCTGGGTAGTGCGAGGCGAGGTATTCAAATGCTGATTGCAGTTCCTGATCGGTAGCTTTCATCCCTAGCGTGGACATTTTTGACATCACGCCTTGCCAACCGGCTCGATCCTGCCGGACGGAAATTGAGCGGGAAATTTCGTGGCACTGACTGCAGAGTTTTTGCGTTTCGAGCTTGCCAGGGCCATCGGGAAGCTGCTGGGCGAAGCTGCTAGCCGCCCCCATCGCCAGAAAAAGTAGGTTAATGTTCAATCGGGAAGCCGAACGCATAAACTGTGCTGTCATGTGTACCAATATACAACTGACTGGCGCCCCCTGAAATGTGGCCGCCGTGAACGAACGAGGTCATAGTTTTGCCGCTGTTCCAAATGTCCTTGCCTGTTGCGGAATCTAGGGCATAAAGGACTGCCGGGGATCGAGCGGCGAAGCCCGTGGAGAGGGCGAAGATTACGCCGTTGACGATAGAAGGCGTGGCCGGTGCGTTGAGTTCAGGTGAAGACCAGCCGCGTTCAAGCGCGCCGGATTCGGATACTTTCCAGGCAGTGATGTTATTGACCGTGGCCGAAAGCATCCAGCGAGCGCCGAAGGGATCCTGCCAACTTGAAAGGGGCCCCTTTGCGCCCGCAGCGGTCTTCGACAACGACGTGGAGAGTGCAGCTGTATCGACGATGTGAATGGCGCCATCGGCTGCGGTGACGGCCAGAAGCGTCTTGTCTTTCATTTGAAAGAGAACGGGTGAAGATACAAGCGGGCTACCGGCGGAGTAAGTGGCCTTTGTGGTCAACTTTTCGGAATCAATGGCGACCAAATCGCCCTTTGCCGTGGCGGCGTAAATGGTTGCATCGGGTCCGAAGGCCGGACCGGCTTCACCTACGATGGAGCCGCTGGAAGATACCCACTTAGTAACTTTGCCGCTTTCGATTTCCATGCCCCAGACGCCATCGGGCACGCCGCCGCAACCGTTCATGGTGGCGACGTAAGCCCAGCCGTCGATGACGGTAAGGCCACTGGCGTTGGCGTTGGCGGGGATAAAGGGAACGCCCGGCTTAGGTTCATCGCCGTTTGAGATGTACATGGAATGGAACAAGCCATCGCTGGAAACTGCATAGAGATAATTTGGTTGGCGGCGTGGAGGGCCACCGGCCGGCGCAGCGCCGCCTTTCTTGCGATTTGCTTGTGGAGGTTGCGGGAAGCCGCGTTGTTCCGGTTGATTGGCCAGTGTGACGGCGCCTTTCATGGGTTCACCGACTCCGCTCTTGGCTGGGCCGCCTCGTCCGCCGCCGAAAGCGGGGCCACCGCCTTGGCCGGGCGCAGCGGGAAATGCCGTGGTAACGGGGCGCGTAACATTAGCAGTCATACCACCGGGGCAGTTGGCTGATGGGCCAACCATTGGCGTAGTGGATGAGATGTGCTTTTGCCATTCCACTCGGCCCAGGTCGGTATCGAAGGCGAAGACCATGTCCGAACTACCTCCGATATAGCCCAGACTGCGGAAGCCGCGGTAGCCAATATAGCGTTCCGTGATAGCCATGTTACTAAGTGAGTTCATCTGCAGCGCCGTGTTGTTTAGCTTCTGCTTCCAAAGGAAAGCCATGCCGCCTTTGGCGACCGAGTCCGTGTTAATTTTCGCATCGGAGCGAATCCACGAAGAGCGATGGGCGTCGCCGCCTGGGGTGGACCATTCGGCTGCTCCCCGGCCGAATTGAGCGTAACCTACGCCGATTAGAAAGGCGCCGCACGCCACATAGCCAGCTAATTGCCGCATTCTGAGTAACTCCTTGTAGTAAGTCATTTCGTTAGCGCCTCGGCGATTGCTTTTTCCGCTAAATCGGACATTACTTTGTAGCCGGTAGCGTTGGGAAGCAATCCGTCGCTAGTAAGATCTTTGTTGAAGTCCCGGCTGGTGGCCAAGGCTGCGTAGTAATTCAAATAGACTGCGCCGGCTGTGGCTGCGTAATCGCGAAGCCAGCCGTTCATACTGATGATTTTGCCGACGGGGCGCATGCCGGTTTGTTTTTTATAGAAGTCAGAGACGGGGGTGAGTGAGGCGATGACGACTTTGATGCCGTTGGCTTTTGCTAGCTGCACCATTGAGTAATAATTGTCGGCGCTGACGCCGAGAGTGTTCCCTACGATGTCGTTGAAGCCGGCTTGGATGACGACGACTTTGGGCTTGAGCGCGATCACGTCTTGTTGGAAGCGGATCAGCATTTGGGCCGAGGTTTGGTGTTCGATGCCGCGATTGAAATAGGGCTTTCCAGGGAAAAATTCGGACCAGTTTAGCGTGACTTCGTCGCCTAGGAATATAACGCGGATTTCATTTAGTTTGGGGGCTGGGAGTTCGCTGTCTTCGCTGCCGTAGCGGAGCAGGCCGCCCCAATCCTTGAGCAGGCGGCGCTGGGTTTCGACGGTTTTTTCGAGGGCTTCGAGGCGGGTCGGTGGGGCTTCGGCGGCGGCTAGGGGGAGGGTTAGGAGGAGGGCGATGAAGACTGACACGCTCGGCTTGAAGCCGAGCGGGCTGGCCAGGGGGCCAGCCGCGGACCAGGGGGTCCGCCCTACCGCATACGAGCGTAGGGGGGGTTCTGGGCGGATTATATTGAGGGCGAGGGTCCGCATAACGGGACTATTTTTTGATGCCGTAACAATAGAGGATATTATCGAAGGTTCCGATATAGACACGGCCATTTGCGACAGACAGGCCGCTCCAGTGGTTCCACTTCTTGATGTCGTCGCCGCTGTTCCATAGCTCCT
>JAYVXT010000865.1:0-2984 GCA_043785065.1 Bryobacterales bacterium
GGCTTTTTGATTGTGATCAAAGACCCATTGCGCGATCGGTTGTTCAGCCGCCGGGGCCGGAAGCTGGTAAGAAGTGCGCCGGTCGAAATGGACTTGACCATCCTTCGCCGGAAGAAAGATTGTGGTCTTGATGGAGAAGGATTCTTGAATCAAACGGGCGGCCTCAGTGGCTGCTCCGAAAGCTTCCTCTTCCCGCGCCAGCCGCTTCGACAGACTGTAGAGAATCTGTGTACGCGCTTCGCGCGAAGCGATCTGCGCAATCTGTCCCCGTCCATTTGCGGTGAGGCTTGCGATGATCAGCGATACGGTCAACATGGCGGCAAACGTAATCAGGTATTCAACATCCGAAACGGCAAAAGATTCATAAGGGGGCACGCAAAAGAAATCGAACGAGGCCACTAATGCAAAAGCAGCCAGTGTGGAGACCCGGCGCGAACAACGAACCGAAACGGCAACGGCTCCCAGAAGGTAAGACCATCGCCAAATTGGTAACGGCAAGCACGGGACGCAGCAGCAGACAGATGACGCAGGCCGCGATTGTGACTCCACCGGCAAAAAGCAGTTCCCTATAGGAAACCTTCACCGGCGAGGAAGTTCCGGGTGAGGGAACAGCGCCGTCCTCCGAAACGGGAGCAATCAGGTCCACCTGAATCGCGCCGCTTAATTTGATCAGTTCCTCTGTCAGGGTTCGCTTGAAACGGCGCACCCAGGAATTCTGTAGGCTTTTCCCAACAATGAGGCGCGTAACGTTGCGAGCACGAGCATATTCCACCAGGGTCTGGGCCACCTTGTTTGCAGTAAGCGTGACAGTTTCAGCGCCTAATTCTTCCGCTAACCGCATGGCGCTTATCACTCTATGCTTGGTCTCAGCGGGATACCCGCTGTAGTTTGGCGTTTCCACGAACACGGCTACCCACTGCGCATTCAAGCGTGCGGCGGCGCGGCTTGCCGCCCGCGTTAAATTCGCCGCATTGGGCCCGGGTCCGATGGCGACCAAAATCCGCTCGGCAACAGGCCACGAATTCGCAATCGAATGACTGCGGCGGTAAGCCAGCATCTGGGCGTCCACTCGTTCCGCAGTGCGACGCAATGCCAGCTCCCGCAAAGCGATCAAATTGCCGGGGCGAAAAAAACTTTCCTTGGCTCGCTCAACTTGCCCGGAAAGGTACACCTTCCCCTCGCTCATTCGCGTCAGCAGTTCATCCACCGGCAAATCGACTAGTTCCATTTCGCTAGCCGCCTCAATGACGGTGTCGGGAACAGTTTCTTTTACTTTGACGCCGGTTATGCGCGCCACCACATCGTTGAGGCTTTCCACGTGCTGCACGTTTAAGGTAGTGAGGACGTCGACGCCCAGATCAATCAGTTCCATCACATCCTGCCAGCGTTTGGCGTGGCGTGACCCCGGGGCATTGGTGTGCGCCAGTTCATCCACCAACAGCAGCGGCGGATTCCGCTGTATCGCCGCATCAAGATCAAACTCGTCAATGGTGACGCCGCGGTGGAAGACCGCGCGGCGCGCCAAAATCTCCAGGCTATCGAGCAGTGCTTCCGTTTCCTTGCGCTGATGCGTCTCAACCAAACCTACCAGAACTTCCGTCCCGGCGGCGCGTAGCGTTTGCGCAGCCTGCAACATAGCGAAGGTTTTTCCCACACCTGGCGATGCCCCGAAAAATATCTTCAAACGCCCACGGCGCGCATGGCCGGAAGGGTCTTCGGCCTGAGCGCGCATCAGAAGATCTTCGGGATTTGGCCGAGCCGGTTCCATCTATTTGATAGCCACTCTTATTGTCTCCCGCTATTCATGCCGGTCGAGCGCTTGATTCAGCAACAGCACGTTTACCCCAGCATTGCCCAGTATGCCGAACTGCGGGGCATCGGTGAGCCGGGTGATCAGCTGCCGCAAATGATCCACCGGCACGCTTCGGGCCGCCGCAACTCGAGGGGCTTGATACAGAGCTGCTCCGGGGCTTATGTGAGGATCAAGCCCTGAAGCCGAAGCAGTAACGAGGTCCAACGGAATGGCCCCTCCATGCGGATTCGCGGCGTTCAATGCGGCCACCCTCCCCTCAATGGCCTTGCGAAAATCCGGATTCGAAGGCCCCAAGTTTGAGCCGGACGACGAAGCGCTGTTGTAGGCAAACGGACTGGTAGCGGAAGGCCGTCCCCAGAAATACTTTGTTCCCTCGAATGGTTGGCCAATCAGCCGCGCCCCAACCACGCGGTCATTTTGCCGGATTAGTCCTCCATTGGCCGCGGCCGGAAATAAGCCTTGCGCGATGGCGGTAACAAGGAGCGGATAGGCCAGCCCCGTTATGACGGTCAATACCGCTAAACATCGACAAGATTCAATAATTAGTTTCGTCATGATTACTCCAATTAGGCCAAGTGCAGCCCGACTAAAATCACGTCAATAATTTTGATGCCCACAAAGGGCAATAGAATTCCACCCAGGCCGTAAATCAAAAGATGCCTCCGCAGAAGCACTGCCGCCGGAACCGGCTTGTATTGAATTCCCCGCAATGCAAGGGGAATTAGCATGATTATGATGAGGGCGTTGAAAATGACGGCGGAGAGAATCGCACTCGCCGGAGTCGCCAACCCCATAACATTCAAAGCCCCTAATTCCGGATAGGTCGTTGCAAACGCCGCGGGTATGATGGCGAAGTACTTTGCCACATCGTTAGCCGTCGAAAAAGTGGTGAGCGCTCCGCGAGTCATCAACATTTGTTTACCGGTCTGCACAATCTCAATCAGCTTTGTCGGATTGGAATCCAAGTCCACCATGTTCCCCGCTTCCTTAGCTGCTTGCGTACCGGAATTCATAGCTACGGCCACATCGGCTTGGGCCAACGCCGGCGCGTCATTCGTGCCATCGCCGGTCATAGCCACCAGCCTTCCCTCAGCCTGCTTTTCTCGAATCAATTTCAGTTTTTGTTCGGGCGTTGCCTCAGCCAGGAATTCGTCCACCCCCGCCTCCGCCG
>JAYVXT010000866.1:0-9705 GCA_043785065.1 Bryobacterales bacterium
GCGGACTCATTCAACCTAACATCCAACTCCGGAACACTCGGTCAAAACCGGACATTCTTACTTTGCTGGGATTAGGACATTTCTACTTTGCCTTGACACACTCCTTCCCAATGACCGGGTTGCCGATAGCGCTTGAAGTGAATTTCTTCAAGATGGGCAAGCTCAGCTACTTCGTTGCGGTTGCCGTGAAGATCCCCGGGCCGGCCATTGAAGTGAACAAGAAGGGTGCTCAAGAAAGGCCGGACTTGATTGCATTGGCCCCATTCTCCAGCCCAAGGGCAAAAGTTCAGTTTAAGCCATGAAGTTGAGCCCGGCAATCGCATCCGGTATCAGGTATACTTTCAATGATGGTTGGCGAGCGTTGTCTGTGATCCATTAAACTATTTCTGTTCGGGTATCCGATGGAAAGAACCCAAACACACTATCTACTAACTCCCCGTGTGAATCCGGAAACGCTTTCGATTGTCGTCACTACTTACAATGAGGAAGACGCTTTACCGGTCCTGCGAAAGCGCCTCACTTCGTTCTTGGAGACGCTGCCCTGCAACGTGGAAATCGTCCTAGTGAACGATGGCAGCTCCGATTCCTCACTCAAACATTTGATTGAATGGGTTGATTCCGATTCACGCATTCGTGTGCTGAATCTGGCGCGCAACTTCGGCCATCAAGCCGCGGCGACAGCGGGGCTTGATGCTGCCGATGGGGAGGCTATCGTGCTCATGGACGCCGACTTGCAAGACCCGCCTGAGATCATCACCTCCATGTTGGCCGAGTATCGAAAGGGTTACGATGTCGTCTATGGCCGCCGCACTTCCCGCATTGGGGAGACCAGATTTAAGAAGGCTTCCGCCTGGCTATTTTACCGCCTTATGCGATTGCTTATCCATCAGGACCTTCCCTCGGATGTTGGGGATTTTCGTTTAGTTTCCAGGCCCTGTCTGAATGCCTTGCTTTCCATGCGGGAAACGCATCGCTTCCTGCGAGGGATGGTGGCATGGGTCGGTTTTCCGCAATCATTCGTTGATTACGCGCGCGATCCGCGGGTCGCCGGCGAAACCAAATACCCACTGCGCAAGATGTTGTCGCTGGCATGGACCGCGGCGGTTTCGTTTTCGCCCACTCCACTCCGGTTTAGCTTCGGATTGGGATTGGCGATCATGGCCATTGGCGTTCTTGAGGCGGTTAACGCCGTCATTCGTAGCATTTTAGGATTCCGCCTAGTGGAGGGATGGACCTCAATTATTGTGGTTACCTGCCTTGTTGGCGGCTCGATTCTACTCAGTATCGGAGTGCTCGGTGAATACGTCGGGCGTATTTTTGAGGCCACCAAGGAACGTCCTTTGTACATTGTGGCGTCGAACATTAAACGGACCAGCGGCGGCAAAGAATCCAATCTGGCGGCCTTTAGCGCTCGCGGGAGTAAAGAATGAAAGGCCCCGTCAAGGATAGCGCGGCCATTCACAATAAAGAGTCGGAGTTTCACGATCATTGGGCGGATTCGACTTCGCTAGCCCAAATCGCGGTGCATGAGGCTTTTGAGGCTCCCACGGCAGTGGAAAACCGCGCCATCCTTCAATTGATGGGCAACCTTAAAGGGCAACGGCTGCTCGATGTTGGAGTTGGGCTAGGAGAGTCTTCGGTTTACTTTGCCCTGAAGGGCGCCCATGTAACGGCGGTTGATCTCTCGCCAGGCATGGTCAAATGCGCGGTGGAATTGGGAAGATTTCACGGAGTGGAAATTGAGGGAGTAGTGCAATCCGGCGAGTCGCTAGATGTACCGGCAAACAGCTACGACATCGTGTATGTAGCCAATACCATTCATCACGTAACCGACAAAAGAAAGCTATTTCAGCAGATTCACAAAGCGTTGAAGCCCGGCGGCCGTTTCTTTTCGTTCGACCCGCTCGCCTACAATCCAGCGATCAATGTCTATCGAAGGATGGCTACCGAAGTACGAACCGAGGACGAAGAACCGTTGACATTCGCCGATGTGAAACTAGCCTCGGAATTCTTTCCCAATGTTCAACATCGCGAATTTTGGATCCTGTCGCTGGCGCTCTTTTTAAAGTACTATCTCGTGGATCGCGTCCATCCCAATAGTGACCGCTACTGGAAGCGGATTTATCGGGAAACGGTTGACAGTTTAGGATGGTGGATGCCGCTAGAAAGGGTAGACCGATTCTTAACCCGTCTGCCTCTAGTCAAACGGCTTGCATGGAATATTGTAATGTGGGGCGACAAGCCTTGAAATACCGGTGTGCCGCTACTGGACGGCGCCGATCACGCTGCATCGGCGTGGCTTTGGGGCAACGGTGAATCCAACATAGTAACAAGTCTGCGTTTCATTCAATGAACTTCGAGCCGTGAATCCGGAAGAGCCTGCTTCAAGCTCCCTCAGCGATTTCAAGAGTATTGGCGCGATGGATGGGGAGAACCCTCCAGGACCGAAATCCTCAGCCAATTCAAGCATCATTGGGTTTTTCATACCCGTGTGAACAAGAAAACTTTTCACAGCGAAGATCGGCTCATAAGCGCCCAAGTCTTGCGCATAAATAATGATCGGAGCCGCGGGGTCGTTTGCGGCGGTTCTTTGGCACTTTAAGATTAAATCTTCAAATGTGGTTGTTCTCTGGGCGTTATTTTTTGCAAGTTGAATATTTCTTTCAAACCCTAGTTCGAGCAGCAAGATAATACCAACGCAAATTAGAATATTTGTTGCCAATGATATGCCGGATTGGTTGGCGATCCATGGAATCTTTAGGAATGTGATTAGTGGATACGAGAACATTGCCAACTGAATAAGTTCTCCTGGAAAAGCATACCTGCTTTCCGGCTGCCATTTGCCGTAGTAGAAGAAAATCAACGCCAGATATGCGCCATAAAGCAATACTTCAACAAATATGGCGTTACTAACCCAGCGCCAGATATACTTTCTTGCTTCTTGTCTTTTTTCGGATAAATACAAAATCAAGAAACCGCAGAGAATCAAAAGCAGCGCCCACAGCGCTGGGTTGGCAAATGAGAGTTCGGTCACCAACGGCTTCAAGCGGCCCGCATCAACGGGTTGAGCATACGTATCCTGGTTCAAACGTTTCGCGCCGATCATGGCCGAGCTAAAGACGAACAAGCAAAACCCAATGGCGCCCAAAGCAAATGGCGCCGCTTTCCACTTGAGTTCACCCAACCTGAATTGCCTTGCCAACAGTAGAAAGGTAGGAATCACTAAAAGAGTGAAGTTTTCCTTCGAACCCGCGCTGATCAGGGTTCCGGTCAGGATTAGCCACCATCCAACAGTACTGGCGCTGTTTTGGCGCTCCCAGCAAAGAAATACGCCGAGGAAATAGATTGCCAGCCCCAAGCAGGCATATGTTTCCGATGGTCCCAGCACAGCCCAAATTGCCGCCCAATAAGGACCTCTTAAGGCAAACAAGATCAAGAGGCTGGAAAACCCTGGGCCACAAAATCGTGCGAGCAATATCCAAGAGATAGCCAGGCTGGCAACGAACATCACCATCCGTGACATGTACCACGACCACGGGGAATCGCCCCAAAGGTAGATCTCAATAAATCGCAAGAAATAGTAGCTGGGACGGTAGCGGTTGGTAGCGCCTGGGTGTAAGGCTTCTGTCGATCTGAAAAAAACTATGGCCTCGGAAAAAGGGATTGCCGATTTTACCCCAAGAAAAGAAGTAATCTCGTGATCGTCGAATAATCCGAATTTCGCATTCAGATTTTCATTCCACAATCCTCTCGCCAATAGTATGGATAGGATCAGAATCACTGCATCCTGAACTAAAACGCCGCGCCATAAAGGCTTGAGCAGCAAAGAAAAAAGGGGTTGAAAGGAGTCCAGAATCCTTTCGGCTACAGGAACTGGAGGTTCTAATGTAACGGCCTTACGTGAGCGGGCCTTAGAGGCGTTTTTCGAATTCATGGACAATTACCAGGATATTGCTTTTCAGTAAAGTTTTCTTTGCTCAGTTTGAAGAGAATGCGCACGGCCCGCCTATCCAAAGTTCTCAAAACCCAATTCGCGCGCCAGTTTGCGGAAATCGTAATCGTGCTGGCCCATCTTTTTCTCTCGGTCGCTTCGATTGATGAAGTCCTTCAGCAACTCCTCAAGCAGAGGGCGCAGTTGCTTCGATGCCGCCGCTTGGCGCGGGGTGCTGCCCTTGAGCGCGGGCAACGGTATATCGGGCCAAGTGGAGTAGTGTTGTTCTAAATAGCTCTGCACAATCTCCCGCTGAACTTCCTCGGGAATTTCCGGCATCTCCTTCGAAGGAGGCGCCAGCTTATGCTTGCGCATCGCTTCCTCGGCGCTCTCAAATTTATCGCGCAGGTGTGCTATTTTTCCGCCAAGCACTTGTTCCAGCAACTTTCTTCCACGTTCCAAACGGCCTTCGGAGTTGCATTCCAAAACCATGTCGCGGCCCTTGATTCGAATCGTTCCGAAGCCGCGCCGCCCCGATCCCGCCGATCCCGGAGCATCCAGCCACGAAAACCGAATCTGGTCATCCCAATCGTCGCGCTCCAAGGCCGGGTGCGCTTCCAGCACGCTTACCACCGCGGCTTTATCGAGCACCTCATACTTGGCTTCGCAGAAGATTAGCGGCTCGCCCTCAAAATTGGTGAGCTTCATGTTTTTCATGAACGCCACATAGGCCTCGATCATTTTCAAACGCAGCACGTGGCCATTCGCCTTAAGGAATTCCTGCCAAGTTTGCTTTTTCTTCTTGCGCGACTTTGCCCACGCGATTAAAGCAGGCACATGCCGCCGGTCAACTTTCAGTCCGTGGCCCGAAAGGATCCAACTGTCCCCAAACGGAAGACACCGAATCATAGAACAATCGAACTCGGTTCCCTCGCGGCTTAAATTTTCGTCTTGCACGAAGAAAGTCTCTTCCAAGAACAGGTCCTTTGCATGGAAGCCTTTTTCCGGCACGATGTCGACGACTTCGATAAGGGTTAAATGCGATTTAGCCCAGTCTTTTAGCAGACTGCGTTCCTCCTCCTCAAAGATGGAAGAATGATTCTTTACACAAGCCATCACTAACCCTTCGGGCACTTGTTTTGAGGTGTAATCGTAAACCAACCAATCCATAAAGGCATCTTTGTTCAGCATGATCTCGGCGGATTCTTCGGGAAGCTCGCGTGCTCCTTCGGAAAAAGTACGGAAGGCCTGCCCAAATTCCCCTTCGGTAATGGCAATCTGGAGCAGGTCCCTAATCTTCGCCTGCAGCGCCGGAATTTTTCCATCCGGATCGTACCAGGGCAGAGTCCGCTCTTCTGCTTTCCCTGAATCATCCTCATCCTCATGGTCAAACTCGTCTTCGTCATCAGGTTCGCCGTCGTCGTCCCATTCGTCCATAAGTTCCGCGCAGAACTCGTCGAGAGGCATGTCAATAAAAGTTCCGGTAAGTTTAGCAGCGTTTGGTTTGGCTCCATCGAGCAAAGCATGAAGGACATTTTCAACCCGCCGATCCATTTTGCGGCGAATCTCACGGTATGCCTTGGGCAGCCGCAATTCGGCCATCGGCCGGTCAACGTCAAGCATAGCTTCCGCAATGGTGACGAACATTGCCTCCCGTTCCTCGGCCGGGGCATCCGGAACCGCGTCCAGCAGGACATCCAGAATGTCAACGGCATATTTGACGTGGCGAAGATGGCAAAGATGTTTGACCAGGGCGGGAAGAAAATCGGAATCGCATTCGGCCGCAAAATCCCGGATGGCCGCAACAGCCCGATCAGGGTAACGCTTCGCCAACTGATGGAATGCCCAACTAGAGGCGAAATTAATATCTTCGTCTTCATCAGCTTCTAGCTCGAGGATCCATGGAAGATGGCGGGCTTCCCCGATCGCCTCCAGAATCACAATAGCAATGGCAATATCTCTCTCGTATGGTTCTTCGAAAAGAGGATCGGCGTAGGAGCGGAGCAGTCCTTCAACCATCGGTCGGATCTTTTCCGCGCAAGCTACTGCCTCTTCAACCAGGCCGATGCATACCACTCCCTCCGATTGGTCAAGGATCTCCTGGAATATGTAGTACTGTTTTAGAGGACCGCTAGTGGCACGCTGCCCTTCGTGCTTTTCCCGCAATTTATCGGCAACTTCTCCGACCACCATCGGGTTGATCAAGCACATTTTCTCTGTTAATTCCGGATGATCCTGGGGCTTGGACAACCTCCACGAATCAAAAAACAGATTTGCCTTTCGAATGGCCAGTTCAAAAGCATATAAAGGCCGGTCGCCGCTGGAAGGTATTTCCGCGCGCAGCCGGTCCAACACTTCCTGCCAAAGGACAAAAAAAGTTGGAAGATGCGGAAGCGCATCCATACCGCGAAGCACGTAGGTCTCCGCTGTTTTCGCGTCGCCCGCCGCCAAGAAATGGGTAACGGCGGCGTGAAGAAAGAATGGGTTTAACGGCTCAAGTTGGAGCGATTCTTCAAGCAAATCGAGGGAAGGTATGCTGATTTCGCTTTCGTTTGCCGGCGCCAATTTTGAAATTAATTGCGCCCGCTTTGTGAGTAAGGCTTTTGGAGGCTGAAGCATTGTTTGATGTCTTTTCCAGAACTTTCTCCACACTTTAGCAGGTTTGGTTTAGTATGCGGGCAGCCAAAGTGAAGAACTTCACTGGATGGCGATTGAAGACGAGCGGGAAACTAACAGGTGCGATATCATGAGCCCATGGCGAGCACAACCACTCTGGTTTCCGCAGAAGAATTCCTAGCTACGTCCTACAAGCCGGCTTGCGAGTATCGTGATGGCGTGCTTCATCAAAAATCAATGCCCACTAGAAAGCATTCGCTGCTGCAGCTTAGAATTGCTCAACTGATCCTGCAACTGTTCCCTGAGTTTGAACCAGCCCCTGAATTGACCGTTCAAATCAGGAAGGGACGTTTCTTAGTCCCAGATATTGCCGTTCAGGATCGGCGCAAACTGCAGGATCCATATCCGTTGGAGCCAGTGCATTTATGCGTGGAGATTCTATCGCCCACTGACAGAATGAGCGAAACGCTAGCCAAATGCGAAGAATATCATGGCTGGGGTGTTCAGACCACTTGGATTGCCGATCCGGAAGAACGGCGTTGCTGGGAATACCGGGCAGGTCATCGGCCGGTTGAGATTCCAGCGGGCGGGAAATTGAGGGCGCATCCAATCGCAATACCGGTGGATGAGATATTTACAGTACTCGATACCTTGGTTCCGGAGCCTACTCCCACGGCTTAGCAGCAAGCTTATCGATCTTCAAAAGGATAAGTTCCAAGGGTCCGCAAACTTGCCCCTCAACTAGTAGATATGCTAATGTAAAAACTTCAGGGCCGAGCGCGAACTAATTCTTCTTCAAAGCCCTTCCTTTTTTTACACCCATTAAAATGAACACCATTGTTCAACAGCTAGGCTGGATTCTGTTAAAGGCCCTTCCCACCTTTATCCTGTTCTATTTGCTGTACTTTTACCTCCGGGCGATGTTCTTCGGCCCGATGGCTAAAGTCCTTCACTCGCGCCAGGAAGCCACCGTTGGAGCCAAGCGCGCCGCAGCTGAGAGCCTCCGCACCGCCGAATCCAAAGCCGCTGAATTTGAAAAGGAAATCGACGAAGTCCGTACGCAATTAGCCAAGGAACGTGAGGCTACCCGCAAAGGTTGGCTAGATGCGCAGGCCGCTCGGCTAACTGAAGCCCGCACCGCCGCTGAAGCCAAAATCGCGGCAGGCAAGACGCAAATCACCGCTGAAGCCGCCACTGCCCGCCAGTCGCTGGTGTCCGAAACCGATAAGTTAGCAGACGAAATTATGGCCTCCGTTTTACGGAGGAGTGCCTAATGCGACGCGGTTTCTTGATTCTGATTGCAGCTTCAACCCTGGCCTTCGCTGGACACGGCGGAACGGCTGAGCCTGCCATCGGTTGGAAATGGGCCAATTTCGGCCTGCTTGTTCTGGCATTCGGTTACATGATCGGCAAGCACGCCCCGGCGTTCTTTAAAGGTCAGGACGAAGCGATTCAGCGTGACCTGCGCGAAGCGGCCGAAATGAAGGCTTCCGCCGAAGCCAAGACGGCTGAAATCGAAAAGCGCCTCGCCACTCTGAGCACCGAAATCGAAAGCCTCCGCGCCGGCGCATCGAAAGAATTGCAGGCAGAAAAGCAGCGCGTTGAAAAGGAAACCGCCGCTTTCATGGCCAAGCTGGAAGCGCACGCCGCGCAAGAAATTGAATCCGCAACCAAGAACGCCATGGCCGAGTTGAAATCCTATTCCGCCAAGCTGGCGCTGGAACAGGCTGAAGCGAAAATCCGAGCATCTATCACGCCGGCATCGGAAACGCAGTTGCTTGACGGATTTCTAAAGGGGCTTAATTAATGGCTGCCGTCGCCTCACGCTACGCCCGCGCCCTTGTGGACGTTATTTCCGACCCTAAGTCGACCGCCGCCGTCGGCCCTGAACTGGTTCTTGCACAACTTAAAGAATTCAAGCGCATGATCGAAAGTTCAACCGACCTTTCCAACGTGTTGCTATCACCGGCTGTGGCGCCGGCCCGCAAGCGCGCCGTCATCGCCAAATTCGCCGCCATGATGCCGCTGGCCACCGTCATTCGCAACTTCCTTTACGTCTTGATCGACCATCGCCGCACGGCCATGCTGGACGAGATTCTGGAAGCAATTCAATCGCAGCTTGACGAGCGCTTAGGCATTGCCCAGGCCGATGTATCCTCTGCGCGGCCTTTGTCCGATGCCGAACAAGTTCAGATCAGGACCTCGTTCGCGGCTAAGACCGGAAAGAAAATTCGCGGCCAATTCACCGTAAATCCCGATTTAATCGGCGGCGTGATGGTTCGCATTGGTTCAACAATTTACGATGGCTCCGTGCGTGGTTCCCTTGATGGGCTGCGGCGGAAGCTTGTAGCGGAATAAGAAGAAGTAGCGGAATAAAAACACTATGGCTCAAATTCGGGCGGATGAAATTGCCCGCGTACTGCGGGACGAAATTGAAAATTACGACAAGGCGGTAAACGTCTCCGAGACCGGAACTGTAATCTCGGTCGGTGACGGTATTGCCCGTATTCACGGCTTGGAACTTGTCATGGCCGGCGAACTGGTGGAATTTCCTCACGGCGTCACCGGCATCGCGCTGAACCTGGAAGAAGACCAGGTGGGCGTGGTGTTGATGGGCGAATATAACCAAATTAAGGAAGGCGACGAAGCAAAGCGCACGGGCCGCATTATGTCGGTTCCGGTTGGCAATGGCTTCCTCGGCCGCGTGGTTGACGCGCTTGGCACGCCGATTGACGGTAAGGGTCCCATACAAAACGATGGCTTCCTGGCTATTGAACGTTTGGCCCCCGGTGTTGTGGACCGCAGCCCCGTGAATCAGCCGATGCAGACCGGGATTAAGGCTATCGACGGCATGATTCCGATCGGCCGCGGCCAGCGCGAATTAATCATTGGCGACCGGCAGACCGGCAAGACCACGATCGCGCTCGACACGATCATTAATCAGAAGGGCGGCGACGTGAAGTGCATCTACGTCGCAATCGGTCAGAAGCGCTCCACTGTGGCGCAGGTAGTCCAAACTCTTGAGCGCTACGGCGCGATGGAATATACGATTGTTGTGGCCGCCACCGCATCCGATCCCGCGCCTATGCAGTACATCGCGCCCTACTCTGGCTGCGCCATGGGCGAATACTTCCGCGACAAAGACGAGCATGTGCTGG
>JAYVXT010000867.1:0-9703 GCA_043785065.1 Bryobacterales bacterium
TGCAACTGCTGCAATAGACTCCGTGGGTATAACGCTCCACATTTTCGCGGTTGAAGAAATAGGGTTTTTGAGAGAAGGTAGAAGCGACCCATTGCCAGGACAAGTTATTAGAGGCCGGATCGCCATCCAGTAAGTGAGTCAAAAACCATTTGGCGCCGGCTTGCCAACGGATCCGGCGCCAATGGACTAAGTAGGCGGCTATCCACAAGCGGGCATGATTGTGAAGATATCCGGTCCGGATCAACTCCAACGAAAACGAATCCATACAGGCCAGACCCGTAGCCGAGGTCGTAACATCCGGGGGCAGTTCCGTGGAATAATCACTGGCCTTCAGGCCCGTTTTATAGGGCTCGCGGTCTTCCCAAATGCCGTCGCCCAATTGAAAATAGAGCCTTTGCCAATAGTCCCGCCAAGCCAGTTCGGAAACGAATTTGGCGGCGTGCATGTGTGCGGGCTCCTGCTTCAATGCATGGCGGCGAACTAAGTCCAGACTCAGGACCCCGTGACGTATGTAAGGAGACAGCTTAGTAATATGGCCATCCAGAAAACTCCGGGTAACAGCATATTGCCGTGGGTCCAGATTTTGAAGTAACTTCCGCGCTGCGCGGTCGCCTCCGTGAATCGGACTGATGGCCGCATCACGCGCGACCGCTGCGGGAAATTGGCCGGCCAAATAGGAAGCCAGTGATTGTCTTGTGGCAAACTTTCGCCTCATTATGCCCGTGGGCGTCGCTGCCGGCACAGGTCGCTGCAATACTTTACTTCGTTCCATATTCGTTCCCACTTCTTACGCCACGTAAACGGCTTTGAACACACAGGGCATATCTTGGACGGAAGATGTTGCTTTTTGACGCCCCGCATCTAGCGGGGTCTGACTGTGGCCAGTCCTCCATCCACACCCAACACTTGTCCAGTTACCCAAGAATTTTCCGGATCTATCAGCCAGGCGATGGCCGAGGCAATGTCTTCCGGCTTTCCAATGCGGCCTAAAGCATGCATGGCTTGCGAAACTTTGAGCGATGCTTCGTTCCTGGTGATTCGCTCCGCCAGCGGCGTATCCACAAGACCCGGCGCCACGCAGTTCACTCGAATGTTCCGGCTAGCGTAAGAGGCCGCTGCCGCCATGGTTAGGCCAAGCACTCCGCCTTTGGCGGCGGCAATAGCTTCATGATTAGCCATACCTGTGCGCGCTGCCGCTGTGGCGCACAACACAATGGAGCCGCCCGTATTCATCATTGCTTTTGCTCCGGCGCGAACTGCCGAAAATGCTGTGGTTAAATTCAGCTCAATAGTTTCACTAAACTCGCGCTCGGTGGTCAGATGGGCGGGTTTCAGCAGTAATGACCCGGCGCAATTGACAAGCGCGTCGATTGGCCCTGCATCCGCGACGGCCTGGTCGAGGGCGTCAAAATCGGCAGCGTTCAGACTTATGTGCCTGGTTCCCAATTCTTGCCCAAGCATAACTAGCTTTTCTTCATTGCGCCCGGCGAGTACGACTTCAACGCCTTTGGCGGTTAAGCGCCTTGCCAAAGCCGAGCCTATGCCGCCGGTGGCTCCTATTAGAAAAGCTTTCACGTAAGAGAGGATGCCAGCGAATTCAAATCGAACTTAATAAATGAGTAGGCGGTGGCTTGGGTAGGGATAGTAACGGCTCAAAATTATTTTGGACAATTCCTTTTGATCGTAATCCTCCATATTAGTTTATCTACCGGGATCTCCTGAATAAATAAGTGGGGGTTTCCACGCCCTACGTTTATGAGATCCACGGCTACCATCCCAGTAGCTTGGCCAGCCCGCCGCTGCCGAATGGCCGGAGCAGCGATCTGATGATCGCCCGAGCCAAGCTGAATGGCGGGAACGCTCCGTTGACCTTCGCCAATTGGAATGGACAGTCTTTCGCCAGCCCTGGTATAGGCGGGATCGAGAACCCCATCCTATCCTGCCCGATGGCCCCTACCAGAACTGCGGAAACGCTAAGAATCAAGACAGACATGCGGATTCGCTCAGTTAGGTGGAAGACACCCAACATTATCTGCTGACCTTTCAGTGCCAATCCCCAACCGACCCAGCCAGCGGTCAGGGAGCCGGCGGCTCTTCCTGGTTCTAAGCCACCAGCTATGACCTTTCCGATCCGGCTCAGTGGAGCGCGCCGGCGATCCTTCGATAAGCTCCGCGTTTCGCAATGCCAAACCGGGTGACGCAATCGCGCTCTATGCCACGGGACTGGTTCCGGCGCCTGCCGGCGTACTCCCCAGCCCTCAAGGGGTAAGCGGTGTGACTGTGACAATTGGAATGTAACCGTGCCGCCGGATTTTGCCGGCCTGGTCACAGTGGGGGAATTCAAGATCAATTTCAGGGTGCCGCAGCAGTTCGCAACCTCGCGCCAGGAGAATATCCGATTTCAATCACCGTGAATTGAGTGTCGTCAATTCGAATCCGCCAGGGCAACTAGTGATTCCCATCCAGCACTGGCAGCCAGGTTACGGTCGCCACTTCTTCGCTGAGAGGGAACCAAGCTAGCCCCAATGCTCGTCACTTAAGGGGTTAGCCACTGCTGCGTTTAAAGTGGGGCAGACGCCCTCGTCTGCGGCTGGCCCCCTGGCCAGCCTGCTACAGGTATTGGAGAAAACTTCGATCATTGGGTAATCTACCGGTCCGAAGTATTTGTAAGTGGCGAGCATTGAAGCTAGACCCGTCCTTCGAATAACATAACGGTCACGTTTCCTGTGGAAAATTTCTCAAGGCTCAGCGTCGCGCCGTCCTGCCATGAATGCGTTGATGGTGGGCGGTTTACCTTAGAATTTCCTCTATCTTTGCCCAATTCACCCCTTATCGCTAGATTCTGCTATTTGGAACGCCGCTTACGGTCGAATTAAAAAAGGTAACCCTTTGGCAGAGTTCTGCAAGATTTCTCGCTTTTATTATTGAACAAGCGCCTCGGTTTCACGGAAGACCGCCGGGAGGCTGAGCCTTGCTGGGTCTGGGAAATTACAAATCAAGGAAATGGATAATCACATGAAACTAATTCAAGCAATCACTTTAATCATGCTGCCCTTAGTGGGAGCCGAAGTCCCCCCGGTGCAGCTTGAATCGACTGTCCCATCAGTTGCCCCTTCGTTGACGCCCTCTGTTCTATCTCCGGCGCCGGTCGGCACATTGGTAACCTGGACCGCGGGTTTACCGAATCCAAAAAGCGATAAGTTGTGGTACCGCTTCATAGTGAGAAGCTTCGACGAAGGCCATCATATTTACAAGGACTTTGGACCCGGCAATACCTTCAAATGGTCGCCGGTCGAACGCGAAGGCCTGTACACGGTTGAGGTGGCAATTCGCAACCTGACAACTGGGCAACAATCGGAGACGGTCGTTCCCTACACGATTACGTCCAATGTAACGGAGGGCAAACCCGTCCTCAAGCCAACTTCGCATCCTTTGGTTTTTCTGTACAGTGCTCCTGCCTGCCCGGCGGGCAACTCGCTGATGGTCTATTTTCTGAATCCGAAGACAGGCATCATGCAAAATACGCCGCCTAAGCGTTGCAACGGGCTGTTCAGTCTTAATTTCTACATTGCCGGCCTGCGGGGCTCCACGTTTTATTATGTAAGGCACCATATGGAAAATAATGGAGTACTTAAGGAAGGTCCACTGTTGTCGTTCACCTCGGGGGCGGTTCCCGCCGATGTGCCACAAATTACCGGAATCAGCGGTCATTCAGAAGACAGTTCGCAGGTTTTGCTGGCCGGATCGTTGTTCACCAAGTTCGTGGCGACTGATTTGGGAGGCAACACAATTTGGTATTACCCTGATTCCATGTTGTTCTTAACCCGGCCCCAGCCAGGAGGGTTCTTTTTCGGCATTGATGAAAACCAAAATGGAGACCAATCGAAGCAGATTTTGAGGGAGTTCGATTTGGCGGGAATTACATTTTTGGAAACGAATGCGGCCCGTATCAATGAGCAGTTGGCCAAAATGGGAAAACGTCAAATCAGCGGATTTCACCATGAAGCGCGGCGCATCTCCGATGGACATATTGTTGTTCTCGCCACCGTGGAACAAATGATGAGCGATGTGCAGGGCCCCGGCCCACTGGACATCGTGGGTGATATGATTCTTGTCTTGAATGATGACCTGGAAGTGGTTTGGAACTGGGACGCGTTCGATCATCTGGACGTGCGCAGGATGGCAACTCAATTGGATATTTGCGCTCCTAATACATGCCCTCCATTATTCCTCGCCAAAACTGCAAACGATTGGCTGCATGGAAATGCGCTTTCGGAAACCCCGGACGGCGACTTGCTGTATTCGTCGCGTAGTCAAGATTGGGTGATTAAGATTAATTATCAGCATGGTTATGGAACAGGAAAAATAGAGTGGCGTTTGGGCAAGGATGGCGATTTTACAATGGTTTCCGGCGAGCAGAATCCTTGGTTTTCCCATCAGCACGACCCCGAATTTGAAGATGACGGCATGTTGAGTCTATTCGATAACGGTAACCTGCGAAGAGCAGCCGACGAGAATGCCAACAGCCGTGGTCAAGTACTGAAGCTTGATGAAACCGGCAGAACGGTGCAACTCGTTTTGAATGCTGATCTTGGATATTATTCGTTTGCATTGGGTTCAGCCCAAAAGCTAGCAAATGAAAATTATTCGTTCGGCGCGGGCTTTCGTTTGGACGGGACTGGTATATCAATAGAAGTCGATGAGACCGGAAGTACCGTATTTGCCGCCGAAAGTTCAGCACCCCAGTACCGAACGTTTCGCATGAAAGACATGTACACTCCGTAGTGTGATTCCTAAAGTTTCCTCGGGTGTTACCACTAGGCGTTCCTTTTTGTTCGGGGCTGCGGCATCCATTGCCTCGCTCAGCGTTGCTCAATCAGCCAGCCGCGTTCCGAATATTATAATGATCTACGCCGATGACATGGGCTACGGGGATTTAAGCTGTTACGGATCAAGCATTTCTACCCCGAATCTGGATCGAATGGCGGAAGAGGGGATCCGCCTCACACACTTCTACTCTGCCAGCCCGGTATGTTCCCCATCCCGGGCTGCTTTATTGACCGGACGTTATCCCAACCGCGTTGGGGTGCCTCGCGTGCTTAACCCTAGCGATCCTGCCGGATTATCGCTCTCCGAAACAACCTTGGGAGACATGTTGAAAGGCAATGGCTATTCTACAGCCTGCGTCGGCAAATGGCACCTCGGTAGAAAAATGGAGTATATGCCCACCAACCGCGGTTTCGACGAGTATTTCGGCATCCCCTACAGCCACGACATGTTGCCTCGTCCGTTAATGCTTAATTTGGATACGATCGAAGAAACGGCTGAACTGACAACCTTGACCCAACGCTACACCAGCTATGCGGTCGACTTCATCCAGCGATCCAGGAATAAGCCTTTTTTTCTGTACATGCCTCATAGCTTCCCGCACATCAGTTTGGCCGTTTCGCCGGACTTTGACGGCAAGTCCGGACAGGGATTATATGGCGATGTAGTTCAGGAGATCGATTGGAGCGTTGGGCGGATCCTGCAAGTTTTGAAGGATACCAACCTGGACCACAACACTCTGGTGATGTTTTCGAGCGACAACGGGCCCTGGTATCAGGGCAGTCCCGGAAAGCTGCGTGGCCGCAAAGGGGACACCTACGAAGGTGGAATGCGCGAACCTTTCATTGCCCGATTTCCGGGCCTTATTCCCGCTGGTCAAGTGTCCGATGCAATGGCCTCAACCCTTGATATCCTGCCCACTGTTGGCCGGTTGACTGGGACCCCGCTCCCGCCACAAACGTTGGACGGCGTGGATCTGATGCCGCTGTTATCGGGACGCGAGAAGAACCTGGAGCGCGACGTATTCTTGTATTTCAGCGATATTCATTTACAATGCGCCAGGCTTGGACCGTGGAAGTTGCATCTGGCTCGCTACAACGTTCCGGTGTTCCTGCCTGAACCGGTTGGCGGTCGGATTAACCTGCCCTTACCGCAGCCTGAGTTGTACAACGTCGTGGAAGATGTTGAGGAGGGTTACAACCGCGCCTCGAAAAATATGGGTGTGGTGGCGGAGATCCGGGCCAGGGTAGAGCGGCTAATCGTTACTTTTCCCTTGGAAATCAGCGCCGCGTATGAGGAAACAAAGAAGCGGAAGGTGCAACCCACTCCGGAGAACGCGCCGCCGATCGCCGAAAGATGAGTGGAGGCTGGCTGAGTTGAGCGCCGGGCCCGCCTGGGCGTTATTGCGAGTACGCGAGTGAACTTATAGGATCGAAAAATTCAATAGATAAAAAACTCGGCAGCCGATCCGCATTTCCCGGGCCAGTCGCTTGTTATCATGAAACCGTGCTCCAGGACCCGGCCCGCGCGAAAAGCAAGTGTGGCTCGAAGCCCTTCGCAAACTTACTCCCAGCGAAAAGCTACAGTTAGTTTTCGAAACGATCAATTTCATGCATCATCGTGGAAACGGCAGTGCGTCAAATCCAAAAGCAGTATTCGGGGATTAGTGAGCTGGACATGCTGCCGGAGTTTGCTACGCGCGCAGGTATGGCAGCGAGCTGGCTGAACGGGTTTACCCGACGGAAACAACCGAGTGAAAAGCTATAATTGCAGCGTTCGACAAACTGGAAATTCGGTACGCGGTGGGAGGGCTCAGCCGCAAGCGGGTGCGGCTACTTTACGACCAAGGGTAAGTGTAGACAAAACAATGCCTTGAGCAACTGGAATATTTTGCCAAGCGTACGGTTCTTGCCCGAAAGGTCAAATGTGGCAAGCCGCAGTGAGGTTGCCATACCAACGCGGCCAAGTGTCATGGCCCCTACTATGAGTGGACTTACAAAGAGGCAGGTAAGACGGTCAATGTCCGGCTCGACTCCAAAGCGGCTTCCCTCTACAATGCCGCAACTCGACAATCCCGTATCCTGAAATCTACCCTCAATCGGATGGAGAAGCTCTCTCGTCTGGCACTCGCACGGATCGCCAAACAGCCCGTCAAAGTTAGCTCCGGGACATGAAAAACCAAGGGATATTTTCATATCCCACACTAAAACACCTATTCAAATGACGACCTGATCACAGCACGTGAGTTTCCCGGTAAAGCACGCGGTAGCCTTGTGCGATGGCGGAGTGTCCGATGGCTTCCGCCAAGTGGTTTTTGCCGGTTCCACCAGGGTCTAAGAACAAACCACAGCACCACTTGCCTTGTCCGATCCGCATGCGCAGCGCTTTCAGAAGCTCAAGTCAGAAATTGCACCGGGCTAACCAAATCGACTTACAGGATCCTCGCGTAATTCAGTGGAACTGCTCAGTGGACCGTGAACTAAAGTGGGGCGCTGTTGGTCGCGCCAGTTACGCTGGGCATTATAGTTATAACCTCATCTATAGCCCGGACTTGAATCAGCTAAAGCCGAACATCATTGGATTCAATGCTCTAACAGAGACACCAGCGCTACGTAAACAAAACCTCTTGTATCCCAACTTTAACGAAGTCGATAGATTCGTTGATGCTTTGGCATCTTATTTGAGTCTATCCCAGGATGTTCAACCGAACGCTATTTCATGGCGGAGTATTTCTTGAACTTTTCCGCTATCCCCGCCACATCGGAATCACCCGGATGGATAATTACTCGATAGCGGAAGCGAAGCGTTTGCCCTTGCGCCAGATCCAGCGCGCCGTTCTTCGACTTATCGTTCTCGAAGTCATGCACGCCGAAAATATTAGCCGCGAATAGGCCGTAACTCCGCGAATGCCAATACGTCGGATGGCGCGGATTCGTCGGATGATCCAGAATCGCAATGCCCAACGCTTCGCCGCCTAACGTCCCGGCGTAATCCACCCAGGGCGACCGCTTTCCCCAAACGTTCTTCTCCCCAATCGCTCCAGCAGCGTTGCGCATTTTGCCGGAGTGCTTCTCCTCAAGTTCCGTCGCCAGACGCATCGCGAACGTCCCCTCTTTTGTATCGTTAAAAGTCACTTTGTCCGCCGCCGTCAACGTGATATCGAAATCCATCACACGGTCGCTCGCTCCGGAGTAAAACGTCAGGACACGATCCTCCTTCAACAACGTCTTGCCCGCCAAATCTTGCCACTCAAAAAGCATGCGCAGCGAACCGGACTTTTTGCCGCCCTTCACTTCCGCCACTTTGCGAACCACTACCAATCCCTTTTCCTGAGGCTCGGGCCCTTTTTTCTGCTCACCCCCAGCCACTGGCCGTTGCGATTTTTCGTTTGCCCAAAAGTCGATTCCGTTCACATTTCCATGCGTGAACCATAATCCCCGATGATGCGGATGATCTTTTGATTCGCCCTCAATCGACTCCATCGGATACCCGCGAGTAACGATTTTTCCCGAAGCCGTCCGTAGAGGATGAAGATAAGGTTTGGTAGTTTCAGCTCCATAAAAGAGCGCGGTGAAAGGCTTGCCGTCAACCACCACATCAATCCGGTCGCTGCTGGTCTTGAACTCCACTTGAGCCTGAAGTGGCCCCAAAGCAATCGCCAGCGTGGTCACGATAAAGGTTAAACGCATGATTGCCAGTAGATCACAACTAGCTTGCCGAGCGCCACCAGGGTATAAGTGAGAAATGTACGTAAGCGAGGCGCCAACGCTCGGTGGTTACGGGATTCATCTCGTCGGCGGGACGCCAATCCGACGTCTGGAGTTTCTACGTTCCAATGACGAAGCATCTTCAGGACTGTGGAAAAGCCCGTATGCGGTAGGGCGGACCCCCTGGTCTGCGGAGGGCCGCCTGGCCCGACTGCTCAGGTAAAGGAAGAAGCTTCGAAATAATGTAATTCCCCGTAAATCCTCGGACTTGTCCGGCGTTGTGCCGGATGCCAGTCCGGCGAGTCAGCCTGGGCGTCTTGAACCCGCAACCCTACCCACCCGCCACCAGCGTCTACCCATCCCCCAACCGCAGCCCCGGATAAAACCCATCCAACTCCCCAACCTCGTAGCGAGCCAGGCCAATGGAATGCCAAAACTGCCCCTGCAAGTCGCCGCCATAGCGGTACTGGCCAGTGACAGGGCGGTAGTTCGCCCAGCCTTCCGGCCCAGCAAAAAGAATAGCCAAGCATTCCCCAGTAGCAGGGTCCCAATAACGAATAGTCCCGTCATCGGAGCCGCTGGCCAGGTACCGCCCCTGAGCGCCGAACTCCACGCCCATTACCGCGCTCTGGTGTCCTTCCAGCGTTCGCAGCAGCTTACCCGTCCTCGCCTCCGCCCACTAATCCTTAGCTTCAGTACAATCAGTAGATGTTCGCTTTCTGTTTGCCGTCCAAGAGTGCGATGATGACATAATTTGATGCGGTCACTCGAATAAGGAAAATTGTCATTGATGGAGCCCCTTGAATCTAGATTGAACCAGCCATGGAATTGAATCAAGTCCTTAGTAAACTGCAATACCTTGAGTCGCCCAATTACCTTCAAGGCAAGGCATTAGAATCTGATCGGGACTCTGGTCATATCTTCCGAAAGGCCTTGGAAGAGTGTGGGCTGAAGGGTGTCTACGTTCTAAACGGAGCGGCCTTCGATAAATCACGGGGAAACGTACCTGTGGTATATGTTTGCCAGGCAGACACGGAAGCTCAGGCCCGCGAGATCCACCGCAAAGTTTGGAACCAGAACGTGGTTCCCTTCGTGCTAGTAGTAAGCCGAGGATGGATTAGGCTTTACCGTGGCTTTCAATACAATCGGGATGAGCAGGACGCCTTTCG
>JAYVXT010000868.1:0-2980 GCA_043785065.1 Bryobacterales bacterium
GCAATGGAGGTGTTGCGCTCGCCTGGGGAGTGGATGCCCTGGAATTATTTGCAGCGGAAGTAGTTTTTTCGGGCTTCGCAGGCTTACCGGAAACTCACGATCTTACAAACCGACGGCTATCAAGTCTATGACGACATCGGCGGGCCAAAGCTGGTGCAAGTGGGCTGCTGGGCGCATGCGCGTCGCAAGTTTGTCGATGCCGTGAAGGTCAATCCGAAAGATGGCGAGGCCATCAAAATGGTCACGCGCATGGACGCCATGTTCTTGGTGGACCGTCAGGCGCGCGAACTGGTATTGACTGCGGATGAACGGCTGGCGTTGCGTCATGAACACGCCGAAGTATGGGCGGAAGAGATTCGGTTGGAGTGCATTAAGCTTTCCAAGAGTACTTTGCCGAACAGCACTTTGGGAAAAGCCGTGGGATATACGCTGAATCAATGGGAGAAGCTGCATCGTTGTTTCGACTACGCCGAGGTGGAGTTGTCCAACAACCTTGCCGAAAACTCGATGAGGCCTATCGCGCTGGGGCGGAAGAACTGGCTGCATGTGGGCAGCGAGAAATCCGGCCCCAAGGTGGCGGCCATTATGTCCGTGATTGAATCCTGCCGAAGACTTGCTGCTCCCGTGAAGGATTACCTGATCGACATCCTGCCTGGCATGAACCAGCGCAAGATCTCAGACCTCACCCAACTCACTCCGGCTCGCTGGTTCGCTGGCCGTCGCTAACCAGGGGTTGTTTCGACTACGACGAGGTGGAGTTGTCCAACAACCTTGCCGAAAACTCGATGAGGCCTGTCGCACTGAGCGGAAAACCTGGCGCCATGTGGGGAGCGAAAAAATGGCCCAAAGGTGGCGGCCATTTAAGTCCACCATCGAATCTCGCTGAAGATTAGCTGCTCCCGGGAAGAATTATCTGCTCGACACTCTTCCCAGCATGAACCAGCGCAAGATTTCAGACCTCACTCAACTCACTCTGGCCGCTGGCCGTCGCTAAACCATGGGTTGGTCGTACGCTTACGAATGGTCCCGCAAATACCGCCGAGAAGTTAAACAGCGGACCCACGCCCGCCTGATATCCCGCGCCTTGCGCAATAATCGATCCCCCGTTGGCCGGCAGATCCAACGCAAACGGACGCCGCGTATCGTTCGGCGAAGGGTTGAAGTTCAAATCGGGAAAGACTGTGCTGCCGAGCTCCTGGCCGAGGCGGCCGAGTAGGTGCCGTCGAATTATTTGCTTCTAACTAAGCCTTGCCAGAAACGCCTCAATGGTTCAACCCGCTACAGAAATAGAAGAGTCATGTCCTCAATTAGACCCTCGATGCGGTCATCACGTTAAGCAAAACACTCGTCTGGACGATCCCAGCCTGGCCAATGCACTTTCGACGCCCAGTCGGGTGCCACCTCCAATGCTCGATCTCTTGAAATCCTCGAGTCGATGGGGCCCATCGTATATCCCATGCCGATCTCCCAATCCGGAATGCTGAAGGCCCCAATCCAATCGCCGAGGCCAACCGAGGTCATCACTTCCTCGCAGTTCTTGGATACGAAGATAGTGGGTTGCGGCCATATCCAATAAAGATCGCTTCCATCCCACTGGGAGGGATCGGCCACTTTTTCCGGGTGTGTCGGCGAACTCCAACGGTTTCGGTTGCAAGTCGGACAGCGCTCCAGAAGCTCGATTCCGCTTTCCGGATTGGCGAACCCGCCCCAGCCCTGCACAAGCATGTGAAGGTAATCATCCTCCCTGATTCGATCTCCTTGTCGAACCGTAGCACCTTTGGTCACGTATCCGGAGATCCCCTTTTTCACCAGAGCAGAGTGGAGTTCCTGGCTCACAATTAATTCATACATGTTAGTCCACATAACCTGCGGAATCGGCCCGCGTCGTTCCCAGAATACGTCTAATCGGCCCTCACGCCAAGCCGCAGCCATGTGTTCGGGCGATTCAGGACACGGAATACCGTGGTAGGATCGCTCCCGATCATAATTGATGGGGACGCAATCTTCATACAAACTTGCCTTCAGAATTCGCGGTGTAGTAGTAGCCATATTATGGAGCCAATCCGGGGAACAGAGGCCCAAGTTCAGCGCGTAGGCGCGCGAGTTCTACAAGAATCTCAGGTATTGTCGCGAAGCCGACTCTGTTGATAAAACTCTGCCAACGCTGATTCCAATTACCGCCTCGAGAATCGTGAAGATTTCGGTGAACGTTGTCGTCCATGCAAACTAAGAACTCCGGATCGTTCACATCGATTCCCATTCTCGCAAACCACGACCGGAAGTCCCAGGGGAGCAGATGGTGATACTCCTCATTCGGCCCACAAACGCTAGTCGGTCTCCTATGCGGGGGGACAACGGGGGGCGCACCAGTCTGAGTCTGCGAGTCCTGATCATAGTTGTCGTCTATTATCACGGGACGAACGGACTGCACGCGGCAACCGTTTGAGTAGCCCTGAGATCGAAGATCCAGGTCAAAATAGTTACTTAAAATTCCATTCGCCTGCAATCCGGCATCCGTAGCCGTCTTCATGATACAAATAAAATCAGCGCCCACGGCGGTGAAGAACCCCGCTGTTATGCCGCTGACAAGAATAGCCCTGCCCGTGGCGCCTACGGCTACTTCTGTGAATGTCGGTACTGCGGTAGCGGCAGCGGCGGCCACAAGTTCCTCAAGAACAAGGACCTCGGTCCCGAGCACAAAGGCGGCCGTCTTTACGCCAAGACCGGTTGGATCGACGCGGTTGACCGGGTCTGAATTCGCGTAGGCGTACTTGTGTCCGGCATCAATCGGATCTCGCGTTAGAAACCGCCCAGTCGTAGGGTTGTACCATCTTGCGCGGAGGTAAATCAATCCGAAATCAGTAATTGATTAGCGGGCGGAACCAGGGGCAGGGCGGACGAAAATGTCCAGTAACGCTTGGGAGATGGATTGCTGAGCCAACTTCCGAGCCGTCTGAACGATGCTTGAGAAGGCAGCAAA
>JAYVXT010000869.1:0-2979 GCA_043785065.1 Bryobacterales bacterium
CATCGCCTGCCTCTCTGTAAACTGGGCCTGAATTATCCTCGTTCACCAGTTGAAACTTGCCCGTCACACTGTCATACGCCCGCACCTGCCCCGTCTCAATTTCATAAACCCAGCCGTGCAAACTCAAAGCCCCAGTGGCTAACCCGTTCGCCACTGCCGGATGGGTTCGCAAATGTTCCAGTTGAGTCACCACGTTTTCTTCAATCAACAGTTGCAGCTTATCCGCATGTGGCAAATGCGCAGCATGCTCCATCACCGACCGATGGGGATCTTCCGAATACCGCAACCATTCGAGAACTCCTGGGAGAGTCTTCAACGAATCCGGATCCAATAGACCGCGCATCGCCCCACAATCGGAATGGCCGCAAACGATAATGTCTCTTACCTTCAGCACCGCAACGGAATATTCAATGGTTGCCGACACTCCTCCGTATACAGAACCATAAGGGGGCACAATGTTTCCAACATCACGGCAAATGAATAAATCCCCAGGCTCGGTCTGCGTCAAAAGATTAGGAAGAATCCTTGAATCGGCGCAAGTGATAAACAGTGCAAACGGTTCGTGCCTACCCGCGATCTTCGCGAAATGATCGCGATATTGAGGAAAGACTTCTTTCTGGAATCTAGCCACTCCGGCAATGATTTTTTTCATGATTAGGCTTTAGCCCATTTTGATGCATTTGACCGGGCGAAAGGTATACTAAGAAAGAAATCCCCAATATTTTCTTAGGAGCTTCATGGCCACAAAGCGCATCGGAATCCTCACTGGCGGCGGCGACGTCCCTGGTCTCAATTCAGTCATCAAGAGCGTCGTCTATCGCGGCAGTGAACTTGGCATGCAGGTTATCGGCATTCGCCGGGGCTGGGAAGGGCTCACTCACGTCAATTTCGAGGACGCGGCCAGCAAGGCCCGCTACATCCTCCCTCTAGACCGCAGCAACACCCGCACCATCGACCGCACTGGAGGCACCTTCCTTCACTCCAGCCGCACCAATCCTTCCAAGATGAAGAAGGTGGCGGCTCACTTGAACGTGGCCGATTACCCCACCAGTCAAGTCACCAAGGGCGGAGTCACTAATACGGTTTACGACGTCTCGAAGACCGTCCTCCAGAACCTTGCCACCCTCGAACTCGACTACCTAATCGCCATTGGCGGAGACGACACTCTCAGCTACGCCGCCACGCTCGACAAGCTCGGAATGAAAGTTATTTCCATTCCGAAAACAATGGATAATGATGTTCGCAACACCGAATATTGCATTGGCTTTTCCACTGCAATCAGCCGCGCCACGGACGCCATCCAGCGCCAACGCACGACCATCGGTTCGCATGAACGCGTCGGCGTATTCCGCATTTTCGGCCGCGACGCCGGCTATACCGCCCTTTACACCGCCTACGTAAATTCACTCCGATGCGGGATTCCGGAATTTAAGTTCGACCGGCAAAAGATGGTGGAACTGGTGATGCGCGACAAGCGGAACAATCCCAGCAACTATTCACTGGTTGTCCTCAGCGAAGGCGCCGAATGGGAAGGCTACACGGTTACCGAATATGGCGAACCGGACGCCTATGGCCATCGCAAGAAGACAAATGTTGGCGAAAGCTTCGCCACTCTTCTGCAGAAGGAAACGGGCGAAGAAACCATTGTTAGCGACCTAACCTACGACCTACGCTCCGGCAGCCCGGACTTCGTCGATAAGCTAGTGGCCGGAACCTTCGGCAATATGGCGCTTGACGCAATCGTCGGCGGACAAAGCGGCTTGATGGCGGCCATCAATCACGGCTGCTACGCCATGGTCCCCATTCCCGACCCCAAGCTTGGACCGCGCAAGGTGGAACTCGACACGATGTACAACACCGAGCGTTACCGTCCGAACTATTCGAACAAATTGGGCCTTCCGATTTTCTTGACGAAGGCCTAAAGGGGGGCAGACTCCCCGGTCTGTGGCTGGCCCCCTGGTCAGCCCGTCGCAACCCCAATACCATCCCGCAAAAACAAGCAAATGTCTTTTCTCCATCGATTGTTCAAGTCGAAGCCCAGCCCCATCGAACTAACACCCGATCTTCGCGACCAAATCCGCCGCAGCTTCAACGAATCCGCTGGCGACGAAGAACACTTCCCCTCCATCATCGATCCCCGTATCTATCACGTCAAATTAATAGCCCAGCACCTAGGTGACATTACTGGTAAACGAGTCCTAGACGCCGGCTGCGGCAAAGGCCGCTTTGCCCGAATCTACAAGGACTGCAATCCTGAAGCCCAAGTGCACGCCATGGACCTGGCCGAAGCGATGCTCCACTACGCTGCCGCGGACCTCAACCGTTGCGCCGGCTCCCTAACCGCCCTCCCATACCGCAGCGGCGCCTTCGACGGCGCCTTCGCCACCGAAAGCCTGGAGCACGCCGTGGAAATCGAAAAGGCGGTTGCCGAGCTGTGCCGCGTAGTAAAACCCGGCGGCCGCATCGTCATCATCGACAAGAATGTAGAGCATTGGGGCAAGCTCGACACCCCAGCCTGGGAGCGTTGGTTCAATCGCCAAGAAATGGAATCCATGCTCCGCAAGCATTGCAGCGAAGTGCGCAGCATGCCCATCAGCTACTGGGAAGACGTGGAGCCGGATGGAATGTTCCTAGCCTGGCTAGCCGTTCGTTAGCCGAACTATTCAGCATTGACACATCTTTGTTGCAACAGTTATTCTCAGGGTAAGCTGAACGGAGGAAAATCAACATGAATGTACAGTTAACGCCAGAACTTGAACAAATGGTGCAGTCCAAAGTTAACTCTGGTGGCTACAACTCTGCAAACGATGTTCTAGAAGCCCTCCGCCTGCTTGAACAACGTGACAAGATGCTTACTCTGCATAAAGGCGAGATCCGATTGCAGATTGAGGAAGGTTGGCAATCCGCCCACCGCAATGAGTTGGTCGACGGCGAAGAATTCTTTGATCGCATCGACGCTGAACTGGAAGCGATGGACAT
>JAYVXT010000870.1:0-27515 GCA_043785065.1 Bryobacterales bacterium
GGCCTGAAAATATTGGAGCTAAGTCCCACTCCATCCCTCATGGGGATCTTCACTTTCGTGGTTGTATATGCGCCTTGTCCGAAGCATAATTCGCAATACAGAAGGGCGAAAAGTGCTTGTCTCGTCATCGGTTACCTAGGATACCAAAATGTCCAAATATTTCTTAACCACCCGTCCAATGCTCTGATACTGATGGATGTGCTCCGCGGCTAGGCGCCCAATATTAAAGCGCTGTGAGCGATTGTCCGCCAGAAATTTCATATACTCCGCCAGCGTTGCTTCCTCAGCCGCAGTAACGGGAACCTTCAAGCATACGCCCACGGGTAAGGATGAAGTCTCCGGGCCATCACTAACAATCACCGGCTTACCCATGCCCATCAATCGAATCGTAATCCCCGAAGTCTCCCCAGCCGATGGGTAGCGTAAATTGATCCCCGCATCCACTGCGGCGCACATCGTAAGGAAATCCGCCTCAGGAGTATGGCCAACGCGAATCACGCCTGGAATCTTCGAATACCTCGTAAGCGCCCGTTCCATATCCAAGGAACCAGCCGCTCCCGCCAAGAGTAGAAATACTTTAGGGTTCTCTATCCGGACTCTTTCAAAGGCTCGCAGGGTCACGGCAATTCGCTTCGCTTCCCGCAAATGTCCGAATACCCCAAAGACGCAGGAGCTAGGCCTCGCCCCCCAACTGGCCCGCAGCCTTTCCACAACCACCGGATCAATCCAACCCGGAGGTTCGTAAAGATGGGGCACTTCCACAATTCGGGCGTTTGGCGCATGCTGCAAAACCAACTCCGCGGCGCCGCGATTGTGCACCACCACGCATTCGGCAGTCTCAGCAATTCTCCGCAACATCGGATATTGAAAATACCGCGCGTCAGCCCCGGAGCGCCGCCTGTTTTTCCATAACTCAATCGCCAGCCCACGCGACCATTCGCCGTAATTGTAGACAAACTCTTCAACATAAGCCGGCTCATCCAACATGCCCAAATGAAAGTGATGCAACACTGCGTCGTGAATGACCACAATCCCCGGCCTTGCGATCGCAAGTTGATAAATATTCCGATGCAGATGATTGTTGCCAATGTGGTAAACAGCGCGACCGGTGGGCGTTTCCGGATTTACCTCAACTTCGGCCTGACGGCGCAACTCGCGCACCAGCCAGTTTGAATAATCGGCAATACCGCTTCTTGCCGGGGGCATCGGGGAGTAGTAGGAAATCTTCATGGCTTCTTGCGCTTTCCGAAAAGCGCGGTCCCCACGCGCACGTCCGTCGAACCTTCCTCAATGGCTACCTCCAAGTCATTCGACATCCCCATCGAAAGCCGAGGCAAACTGTATTGTCCGGCCAACTCCCTCAAACGCACAAAGTATGGCCGCGCCGTTTCCGCATCGTCCGACCAAGGCGGCATCGTCATCAATCCAAGTAGTTTGAGGTTAGGGCAAGCTCGTATCGTTTCCACCAAAGCGCCCAAATCGCCGGGAGCAGCACCATGCTTGGCCTCTTCCTCCGACAACTTAACTTCTATCATCACCTCAAGTGGCTTTCGCAAAGCGTCCAACCTCTTAGCCAGTTTTTCGGTATCCACGGTTTGGATCACTTGAAACATCTCAGCAGCCTTACCCGCTTTGTTCGATTGCAGATGTCCGATCAAATGGAAACGCGCACCTTGAAGCTGCTGTACGTGAGGAAACTTTCCTTCAAATTCCTGCACATAATTTTCGCCGAATTCGCGCAACCCACCCTCATATGCTCCTACAATTACTTCGAAGGGAAATATCTTCGTGACGGCTATTAGGCGAACGTCCGTTAGGGGCCGTCCGGCCCGCGCCGCAGCCCCAGCCATCCGGCTCCGGACTTGATCTAGATTATCTTTGAAGCTCAAAGCGTAATTTTAGCAGCCTAAACCTGTATACTGAAATCAATTGTGACCAGCACATCCCGTGCTCCGCGGCGTGCTACCCCGCAGGAACTCGATCAGGCCGTTCGGCACTTACTCACAACTTCAAAGCAGCCCATACTGGAAGAGCCGGGAGAGGAGCCATTTCCGCTCGAAGCCGATCGCTTTTCTTTTGATCAAACCGCCACCCACCTGCTGGTTACGGTTTGGGACGATCAGCGCAACCTAACTCGCCGCGCTATCGCTATTGAAGATCAGCGCCCCGGACGTCTAAAGCTCACCATCGAGCGCTTCGGCGGCAAATTAGGCTTTATCACGTTATATGACCTTGCCCGTCCCACCAATTTGACGTTGCCTCTCCACGGCCGCCGCCTCGTTTTTCGCGAACAGTTCCGGCTTATGCTGAAGCGCCAAATGCCCGGCTGGAAACTTGATACGTTGACGAGTGAAATCGACCTGCAGCACACCCTGTCACCCAAATTCCCCAGAGCTCTGCTGCACCAGGGAACCAACGCCTGGGCCGCCATCGCCTCGCCCCCCGATTGCGCCGAACCCGATGAAATCCTCACTTACGGCCTCATCTGGCTCGATTACGTTCGCCGCCGTGAACCCAAGTTGACCGTTCAGGGCTTGCTATTATTTCTTCCCGCGGACCAAGCAAAGCTAACGGCCCTCCGGCTACAGTGGCTCGACCCAACTAGAGCTGTCTACCAACTATTCATCTTCAATCCTGGGTTTTCCGTTCAATTGGCTGACTTGAAGGATTGGGGCAATCTTTCCACCCGGCTTGACGTCTGCCGCCGCCCACTCGAAGAAACACAATCCCCCATCTCAGCCCTAGTCGAAAAAACTCTAGCTTTAGAGGGTGTGGAAGGGATTGAAAGCGGATCTGGCACATTGAGCCTCCGCGTGAACGGTCTGGAATTTGGCGCGTGCGCTGGAGGCCAATTCGATTTTGGCTTGAATAACAAAAGACCCGCCGCCAGTCATCACTGGGACGAAATCCGCCAAACTGTGGAAACCCTGCGTGGACTGCGCCACTCGGCAAGCGAAGACAAGCAGAATCTTCTTTATACTCGTCAACCTGAACGTTGGCTGGAATCGGGTGTCCGCAAAGGCTTGCAGCAAATTGAACCATGGTTCTATCCTTCTCCGGTCTATGGCCAAGTTCCAACCTTTTCGGGGGCAGACCGAGGCATCATAGATCTTCTTGCGGCGGACCGTCATGGCCGCCTAACCGTAATAGAGTTAAAGGCTTCAGAGGATCCAAATCTTCCGCTTCAGGCGCTCGATTACTGGATTCGCGTTAATTGGCACGCTACCCGCGGAGAGTTCTCCCCATTGGGGTATTTCCCGGGAGTTCCTCTCCGACGGGAATCACCCTCTTTGTTTTTGATCGCCCCTGCGCTCGAGTTCCACCCCACCACTGAAACCCTATTAGGATATTTCTCGTCCCAAATAAGAGTGGAAAGGCTAGGACTCGCGCTAGAATGGCGCCATGAGGTACGTGTTCTGTTTAGACTAGCCGGATCCAGCAACGCATCCATGGGGGAGACCACGTGAAACATTTTCTGACAACTGTTGGGAAGGCCATCTCGAAGTTAAATCCGAATGAGGTAAGATCGCAGTCCGAGCAGCCAGTGCATGTTGGATTGGCCGCCGTCCATGAATTCCGCCAGGCCGAAATGCGGCGCTTTCTGCTTGCCGATGGGATGACCAAGGAAAGGATGGCTGAGTCGGCGCAACATATTCACCAGATTAATCCGGAAGTATCCGCCCCCCAATTCGATATCGATCTGTGGGAAGAAGGAATCCCTCATCCCAAGCACGGCTTCACGTTCTACGCGGCCAACCCGCAGCGGACCGTGGAACAGATTCTTGAGCTAAGGGAAGAACTGGGCTTAGCGCTCGCCCGGCAATTCCCCGCTTTCCGCCCAATGGTGGTGGACAAAATTATTCTCAGCATTTGCCAGGAAAACGCCATGTTCGCCGCGGCTACTTCCCTTCCCGGCATGATTCCAGGCGTTGCCCTGCCGCTAGCGGTAGGCGAATTCGCAAGTGACACGGCGTTTTTGACGATGAACCAAATGCGTATGGCGTTTATGTTGGCCGGGGCCAGCGACCGCCGTATCGGGTATCGTGAACAAAAATCGGAAATCGCCTCAGTGATCGCGGGCGCATTCGGTTGGCGCGCTGTGGCCCGCGAATGTGTGGGGAAAATCCCCTTCGGGGGAGGCATCATCCCCAAAGCCGCTATCGCCTATGCGGGCACATGGGTGGTGGGCAAGTCGCTCGAACGGCTTTATAGTGTTGGCTACGGATACTCCCGTAGCGAACGCAGCAGCATATACGATGCAGGCTTCGAGCGCGGCAAGCAGGTAGCCGCCAAGTTTCTGGAAAAAGCCAGAGGAAAAGCCGCAAGTTAGCAGTTCCAGCACATTTCCATGAATAAACCAGTAGCCGTAATCACAGGAGCCTCCCGCGGCATAGGGCGCGGCATCGCGCTCGAACTAGCCGCAACGCACCGCATAGTTGCAACCTATAAATGCCGCTTAGATGCCGCCCAATCCTTGGCATCTGAAACTGGAGCAGCCATTTTTCAGTGCGACGTCAGCAGCGCTCAAGACCGCCAGAACCTAATAGCATTCACCAAACAAACCTTCGGTCGTCTGGACTTGTTGGTCAACAATGCGGGCATGCCGCAGAGGGAACGAAAAGACATCCTTGAAGCTGGCGAAGATAGCTTCGATGAAATCATCAGCACCAACCTTAAGGGTCCGCATTTCCTGACACAAGCCGCCGCCAAGTGGATGATCGAGCAAGGCAGTGGCCGTATTGTATTCATCACTTCCATCAGTTCGTACGCCGCCTCGGTGTCCAGGGCCGAATACTGCCTTTCGAAGGCCGCCCTAAGTATGTCGGTAGCGCTCTACGCCGCGCGCCTGGCCGAAGCGGGAATTAAGGTTTTTGAAATTCGCCCTGGCGTGATCCGCACCGACATGATAGCCGCCGTCGAAAGCAACTATGAAGATCGCATCGCCGGCGGACTATTGCCTCAGCGCCGCATGGGCGAAGCCGCCGATGTAGCTAAAGCCGTACGATCAATCGCCGATGGTCTGCTTGATTACTCCACGGGTCAAATCATCAATGTGGATGGCGGCTTCCACCTTCGAACTTTGTAATCAGCATTTTCCGATCTCTAATTTCGATCCTTGGTATTAGCTAGCCCCCGATGTGAATCGAGGGATTCTTCCGAACCCAGTCCGCTATTGGGGCTCCGAATAAGCCCCCGATTTGCATCGGGGGCTAGTCGAAATGTCCATCAGAACAGCAGCACTAATCACGCTAAAGCATTAGGCCGATCCGAGATCGGAGCGCGACTCAGAAACGTCGCGCTACTCTGGAATCGGAATGTGTGCAGTTGCCGCATAGCCTTACAATAGGAAACGGATCTTTCGCATCGCCTCCCCCGAGCCGGAAAGAGCGGCTGATGGTACTACAAGTACGAATTGATTTAGTACAAAAACCCAGTTGCTCGATTGTCTAGAAGGGAACAGTTGGTTAGGATGAGTGTGCTAACCAAGAACAATGGCAATGAGATTTGACCCTATTATGAATTCAACACAGCCGCAACCTCCCCGGCCTAATAGACGGCGGAAATCGATTTCCAAGTGGAGTCCCCGGAAATGTTTCCGTGACTTTCTGACAAACAAATGGATGCCGATGCTCGCGTCGCTAAGTTTCGGGCTCCCGAGTGATGCACAACCCACGCAAGCCGTCGTGCAGCCAACCCCGAACTCCGCCGCCGCCTTCGTGGCGATGGCCGCCTCAATTGGAGCAGTAGGCTACGCCTTATCCCGATTCAAGTCTAAAAAAGCCGAGCCGCGCGTTTCTGAAGGGGATCTGATTACACGGAACCTTATCTTCAGCGCCAAGGAGGCAATCTTCGTCCTCAACGAAGCCGGGGCAATCCAGAGTCTGAATCCGGCAGCTGAGCGAATATTTGGTTATTCGGAAGGGCAGATTCGCGGCCAGAACATATCCATATTGATCCCGCCTCCGGACCGCGCGCGCAAGAGAGCCGATTACATACAAAATGCCGGCAGCCATGAGTTGGCCGGAGTTCGCCAAGATGGGGTGCGCATTCCCATCGAAACGTCCTTCAACGAAATCCAACTCGCGGGCAATAAACTCTTTTCCCTGATTATTCGTGATATTACCAACACCAAGCAAAGAACCGACGAGACTGATTCCCGCAAGGCGTTTTTATCCGATGTATTGCGCGATGCGGCAACCTTAATCTTCGTCATCGATCACGACGGCGTTATCGTTCAATTTAACCGGGCCTGCGAAGATCTCACCGACTTCTCCTTCGGTGAGATAAGAAATCAAAAGATATGGGACATCGTTGCCGCGCCGCCCGATGTGGAAGCTTTTAAGGAAGATTTCCTGAGCCTTTTTGCAGGCCCATTCCCTTTGCATCGCATCTCTATTTGGGCAGCCAGGGATTATTCACACAAAAAGCTTTCCCTCACCTACACCCCAATTAAAGATGAATGGGGCCGGCCGCAATTTCTGATCGGCGCGGGCTATCCGTTAACACCCAATCATCCGGATCTCGACTCGCAATCCTGCCACATCCAAAAAATGGAAGCAGTTGGGCGCCTGGCCGGGGGCTTGGCGTATGACTTCAACAATCTGTTAACCGCGATCACCGGATACAGTGGCCTGCTTCTTGGATCGCTTGAAGAAACAAACCCCATGCGCAAGGACGTGGAAGAGATTCAAAAGGCCTCCGACCGTGGCGCCATGCTCACCCGTCAGTTGTTGGCCGTAAGCCGGCGGCAGGTTTTGAAACCAGTGGATTTCGATTTGAATGAAGTTTTAAACGACATGGAAATGGTGATCCGGCGAATTCTTGGCGATCGGATTGGCATAGAATTCGATCTCACTCCGCAAAAAACAATACTCCATGCCGACCAAGGCCAAATTGAACAAGCCATCATTAACATCATCGTCAATGCCCGCGAAGCCATGCCGGGTGGAGGTAAGCTGACGATTTCCACGCAGTTTTTTTCCCTTCCGCACGGCGATAGTGAAGTCGACCAGCCACTGGAGCCAGGTTCCTATTTTTGTCTCAAAATTTCCGACAACGGCCGGGGGATGAATGAAGAGACTCTGCGGCACATTTTTGAGCCCTTCTTCACAACCAAGGAAGCGTCAAAGGGGGCTGGCATGGGGATGGCCACTGTCTACGGCATTATCAGGCAAAGCGACGGGGCATTGAAAGTAACCAGCCGCCCCGGCTTCGGAAGCAGCGTCTTCATCTATCTCCCGTCGGCGGAAACCCTCACACGGCGGCAACGCCCGGAAAAGACGGTGCTGAAGATCGTACCCACGGGCAGTGAAACAATCCTGCTGGTGGAAAGCGATTTGACTTTGCGGGAGACTATAGCGAAAGGCCTTGCGCATTTCGGCTATCGAATAATCGAGGCCGCTTCGGGCAACGAAGCCAGAGAGCTTAGCCGCGATTGGGAAGGACGCATTCATTTGCTGATCGCCAATGCGCTCATGCCGAATGTAGGCGGGCCGGATCTGGCTCGAACGATTCGAATGCAGCGCTCCGACACCAAGGTCCTTTATGTTTCCGCCGGACCCGCCGAGGCTGTAATCCGCTACGGGCTATCCGCTGAAAATACGTATCTTATTACGGACACTTTTAACGCCGAACATTTTGCCGAACGCGTCCGGGAACTGCTGGATGCCAAATCAATGTCCATGGGCGCTTAATCTTTCCTGATTTTCTTTGCGGGTTGATTGGCCGGATTGGGTACCGCTTCGTGTACCTTTTCCCGAAACTTCCCGCGCATTCCTCCGGCCAGGGAAACGCTGTCATCGCCAAACCGGTCGCGCATTTTATCGGCGGCGGCGAACACTTTTCCAAGCCGCTCCATTTGCGCGCCTTCCAATAAATCCATCTGCGCCGCTTGCCCCAAAAATCCGGATAAAGTGACGCCCAGCAGCCGGATCGTGCTGCCCGGTTTCCAGTTTGTCCGAAACAACTGCTTCACTACGCGCACTATTTCCGTATCCACCTGCGTTGGATGATGCAACGACTTAGCGCGTGTAATGGTGGAAAAATCCTTGTACCGAAGCTTCAGTTGCACTGTCTTGGCATGAAAGCCGTGATCCCGCAAACGCCTTCCCACCATCTCCGAAAGCCTTGACAAGGTGGATTCCAGAATAACCGTGTCGGCAGTATCTTCGTCGAAAGTGTGTTCATGGCTGATCGACTTGGGATCTTCAGAAGCGCCAATATCGGAATCATACCAACCGCCGGCATCCTCTCCTTTCGCTTTTCCCGCCAGCGCGATTCCGAGCTTTCCAAAATGCTCGAACAAGAAGGCCTCATCCAGCTTCGCCAAGTCGCGGACTTTTCGAATGCCGTATCGGGAAAGAGTAGCTTCACTCACTTTTCCCACGCCAGGAATCTTGCGGACATCGAGCGGCCCTAAGAAAGAGGCCTCCATCTCCGGCAGGATCCACAAAACGCCGTTCGGTTTCGCCTGATCGCTGGCCACTTTCGACACCAGCCTGGACCTGGATGCGCCGATCGAATTATTCAACCCCGTGGCCAGCTTAATTCTTTCGTGAAGCTTGTGCGCGGCGGCGAATGGCGGGCCGTACAGCCGCCCGGTGCCCGTCATGTCCAGATAGGCTTCGTCAATTGACGCCATGGAAACCTGCGGCGTGAAATCGTGCAAGACCTGGGCCACTTTCTTAGAGCATTCCCGGTAACGATCCAAGTTTCCTTCAAGAAATATCGCATGAGGGCACAACTTGTAGGCGGTACGAAGGGGCATCGCCGAATGAACACCGAACTTGCGGGCTGCGTAGGAGGCAGCTGAAACAACTCCTCTGGCTTCAGCCCGGCCGCCAACCACCACGGCTTTGCCTTTCAGCGAAGGGTCATAAAGTTCTTCGACCGAGACGAAGAAAGCATCCATGTCGATATGGAACACAAGGCGCATGCAAATAACATCTAGTGTAAATCATTACACATAGGAACCCTTGACAGCTACCGCAATTCGAGGGATACCGGCCAGATCGTTGACAAAATGCACGCCCGTCCAGTCGCCAGTTAGCATCGCCGTAATGGCTTCCTTCTGGTGAATGCCTATCTCAGCCATGAACATGCCCGCGGGCCGTAGAACCCGCATTGCTTCACTGATTAACCGAGGGTAAATTGCCAGGCCATCGACCCCGGCAAAAAGCGCCTGCGACGGTTCCCAATTCGTCACTTCGGGTTCCATTGCGGACTTATCCTTCTCAGGCACATAGGGAGGGTTGGAAATGAACAGCTCCATGCTTTTATCAGCCAGGGCGCTTGCCAAATCACATTGGATCAGGGAAACCGGGGCCTTGTAAGTCTCAACATTGAAGCAGGCGATGCGCAACGCATCGGGGGAAATGTCGGTTGCCACCACCGCAGTTTTCAGTTCCAATGCCAAGGTAACAGCAATGGCGCCAGAGCCGACCCCAACGTCTACAATTCCTTCCGCGGAAGGGCACTCGGCCAATACCGTTTCTATCATGTGCTCGGTTTCCGGCCTGGGGATTAGCACACCGCGCTCAACTCGGAATGCCCTGCCCCAAAACTCTTGTTTCCTGGTGATGTACTGGGTTGGCATCCGCTCTAGCCGCTGATGCAAATAGCGACCGTAGTGGATCCAAGCGAGTTCAGTTATTAGCTCTTCGGGATGAGCAAGAAAGTAAGTTCGATTCTTGCCGGTGGCATGGGTAAGCAAAACCTCCGCCGTTAAGCGGGGCGAATCAATGCCCGCATCTTCGAGAAGTTTAGCGCCCTGCCGGAACGCCGTTCGCAGATCCATCATTTTCCATCTGCTTTTTCATTTTCTCGGAGGTGTAATAAGTGATCAATCCGTCAATCAATACCTCAACACGGCCTTCCATAACCTGATCCAACTGGTGAAGCGTCAGCCCAATGCGATGATCGGTTACCCGATTCTGCGGAAAGTTGTAGGTGCGGATCTTTTCGCTGCGATCCCCAGACCCAACCATGCTCTTGCGTTCAGCCCCGATCGCCGCATTCTGCTTGTCCAATTCTAATTCGTAAAGCCGGGCGCGCAGCACGCGCATACCTTTGGCCTTATTCTTGATTTGCGACTTTTCGTCCTGGCAACTAACCACCAGGCCAGTTGGAATGTGCGTTAAGCGAACCGCCGAGTAGGTAGTGTTCACCGACTGGCCGCCAGGACCCGACGAACAAAACGTATCGATCCTAATATCCTTATCCTGAACGTTGATTTCCACTTCGTCGGCTTCCGGTAACACAGCCACGGTAACCGCCGAGGTGTGTGTCCTGCCCTGCGTTTCCGTCTGGGGAACACGCTGCACACGGTGCACGCCGCTTTCGTATTTCAGCTTGCTGTACACCTTATGGCCACTTACTAGCGCCATGATTTCCTTCATACCGCCAACGGAGGATTCCGAGGAATCGGTTATTTCCACTTTCCAATGCTGCAACTCGGCATAGCGGCAATACAAACGGAAGATCTCCGCGGCAAAAAGCGTCGCCTCGTCGCCGCCAGTTCCAGCCCTGATTTCCAGAACCACGTTGCGGTCGTCGTTAGGATCCTTGGGTAACAGCAGAACCTTCAATTCCTCTTCCAACTTAACAAGCACAGGTTCCAGGCGAAGAATTTCCTCTTCGGCCATGGCCCGAAGTTCAGGATCGGACTCCTGCTTCATCCCTTGGGCTTCCTCAAGATTCTTTGAAGCAGTCCGGTACTCCCTGTATTTGGATACAACTTCCTCTAGATCAGAACGGCGCTTGGCGGCCTTGCGGTAAGCATCACCATCATTGATTAAAACCGGATCAGCCATCTGAAGTTCCAGTTCCACAAAGCTCTTCTCTAATAATTCCAACTTATCTTGATATTGCATTAGTCTCGAATCTCATTTTCATTGGCGTTCTCATTCAACATTTCATCGGGGGTTCAGAAGAAGTGAGTGAGCGCCGCTAGGCAATAACAGGACGTCCGCCTTGCTTCCGTTCCAGCGCCATCGCGCCTTCGAGAGCTTGAATGGCAATAGCCGTTTGTTCGTCGGAGGGAGGCTGGGTGGTGATGCGTTGCAGCCACATGCCTGGCATGGTGACCAAAGCCATGGCTGAACCTTGCTTTCTAGCCGCGAAGCGAATCACTTCGTAGCTTAGACCAACAATCGGTAAAGTCAAAACGATTCTAGCCGCCAGTTTCACCCACACGTTCTCAAAGGGAAGGAACATGTAGATTAGCATTGAAAGAAACATCAGGGTCATTAAAAAGCTGGTGCCGCATCGAGGATGCCAAGTGACAAACTTTTGGGCATTCTCAACAGTAACCGGCTTCCCCGATTCAAAATTGAAAACTACTTTGTGTTCGCCGCCGTGGAATTCAAATAGACCGCGCATTTCTTTACTCTTCGAAAGCACCCACATGAGCCCCACCAGAATCCCAATGCGAATCAAACCGTCTATGAAGTTGAAGAAGATCAAGTTGTTCAACGCCGGAACCACGGGCTTCAAGCTGGTGGTGATCAGCAAAGGCAAAGCTTTGTACAGCACCAGAGCGAAAATCACGCTAAAAACTATGTTAAGCTTCATCATCCATTCTGGAATCACCGTCTTCTCACCAGTCTTCTCATCGGGAGGCAACGCGGTTTGCGCCGAAAAATTCATCACCTTGACGCCCAGCCAAAGGGCGTGTCCAAGGGTACCGATTCCCCTGAAAATCGGAAGTTTGAAGATTGGATACTTTTCCGAGAGACGGTCCAAGTAGCCTTCCTGCGTGACTATTTGACCATCATATTGCTTCACCGCCACGCAATAGCTGTGTGGGGCGCGCATCATAACGCCTTCCATCACTGCCTGGCCCCCGATAAGAGTAGTTTCCTCTCCATTTTCCATTACAGGCAACAACTGCGTGGCCGCCACCAGACGGAAATATTGTTTCCATTGCACGAGTTCGGATCTCCTCTTATAACTAGTATAACTTGCAGGGGCAATCGAATGAGCTGGCCCACAAGTTGATTCAGGCTCTCAATGCTTTGATTCCGCTCGCCCCCGATTGGTTGCGAATAGGATAAGGTGTTTTTTATCTGTACAATAAGCTAAGCTACAAGCACATAGCGCATTGCGGCCGGAAAAAAGTGAATTTGGTTGTGAATGCCGAAAGCTAAGCCGCGGGACTGTGTTTTAAGCTGATTCCCAACTTCTTGATCTTGTACAAGAGAGCCTTGTAATCGATTTGCAGCATTGCAGCGGCTTGCTTGCGGTTCCACTGGGTGGCGTTCAGCGCCGAAAAAATCGCATCGGCTTCGGCTTGATGCTTTGCCAGGCTAACCTGTTCCAATATCGGCCCTGATGAATCCACTATACGTATCGGGCTCAAGATGTGTGGGCCGTTCGGTTTTAAAACGGCGCTACGGATCTTGCCATATATTTCCCGGGCGATCATCTCCGCATCGCCCAGTACAATTAAGCGCCGCATGATGTTCTCAAGTTCCCGAACATTCCCCGGCCAGTTATAACTCACTAAAGCGGCCTTAAGAACTGGCGGAAGCAAAATAGAGTTACCTCCCGCGTGGCGCGTCAACAACACTTCCGCCAAAGGGAGAATATCCTCCTTTCGTTCCCGTAAAGGAGGTAAATGCAGGTTCACAACATTGATCCTGTAGTAAAGATCCTCGCGGAACGAGCGTTCCACGATCGCTCTTTCCAGGTTATGGTGGGTTGCTGCGATCACGCGTACATCGGCCCTTATGGTCTCCCGCCCGCCGATTCTCTTGAACTCCTTATCCTGCAATACATGCAATAACTTGGCTTGCAGCTTGAAATCCAAATCGCCAATTTCATCCAGCATCAAGGTACCGCCGTCGGCCAACTCAAACATGCCCACTTTACGCTGGAACGCCCCAGTGAATGCGCCCCGTTCATATCCGAACAACTCGCTTTCCAGTAGTTCAGAGGGCAGGGCGGCGCAATTAAGTTTGAGGAACGTCTTGCCCGACCGCCGCGATTGTGCGTGAAGTTCCCGGGCAAGAACTTCCTTGCCGGTTCCCGTTTCTCCTTGAATCAGCACTGGGACATCGGACTTTCCAACGTGCAGCGCCAATTGGCGCACTGCTTTCATGGATTCCGAAAGACCAAAGAATACAGAATCTGATGATCGAGGCGGTTTCGCGGCCTTTTCAGTATGCGCGAATGCCCTTCTCAACGCGGATTGCAGTTCTGTGGTATCGATTGGGTTCGTTAAGAAATCGGTAGCACCCCGCCTCATGGCATCGACCACTTTTGAAGTGGAAGAAACATCGGAAACTACAATTACCGGAAGGTCTTTGCGAAATCGGCGAATCTCGCATAACGTATCCATACCATTACCGTTAACGCCATTACCGTGGGCATTATCCAGAAAAAGGTCCAACAGAACCGCGTCAACGCTCATGCTGGAATTGGCAATGCAATGCAAAACCTCATTACTATTGCGGGCGGCTTCCACCCTATAGCCCAATTGAATTAGAACGCTCTCCAAGCTGGACTTAAGTTGGATTTCACTTTCGGTAATAAGGATCGTCTCGTTCATTATGCCCAGGGGTTCAAGTGGTACGGATCGAGGGATGGTGTTTGATTTCCAAACCATTGAGCATGATTTAGACAAACTGTTAACATTAATTATCAATGCAGGATATAAGTCCTGCTTAAACAAAAACCTTACCGCAAAATCCCACTTTTTTTCCTCACCAAGTACTACCTGCACCATCCATTTATACCCGCGATGGTCCACTACAGGATAACTCATTACATAGGAAAGTCAAGGGTTTCAAGCCTATGTTCCGGCACTCTTTGGTTACCCCTTGGGTACTAGTAAATTCCAAAAAGTGGGAAGACTAACCACTAATTAGTACTGGAACTGATATGACCTCGTACTAATTTCTTTGGAGTTATTTGTCTTTGCCGATCTCACCTCCGCAAGAAGTATTACTTACAAATTTGTAAGTTAATACGGCGCGACAATTTGTTGGCAACTGACGTGCATACTATCGGCCAAGTCATGTTCCATTCAAAATCAATAAACCTGTTCTGCTGGGCGGCCATTTTTTCGCTTACCGGAACATGCCAGGGAGCACCTGGCGAAACCTACAGACACTCGACGCTACCGGCGCCTGCAAATGAGGGGAGCGAGGCCTTGCAACCCAATTCCAACTATGTCATTGGGGCGGGCGACATTTTGGGAATCAACGTGTGGCACGAACCGGAGGCTTCCGTGGTGTCGACCGTTGTCCGGTCGGACGGATTGATTTCATTACCGCTCATTAAGGAAATTGAAGCCGCCGGACTGACTCCAAAGCAATTGGAAAAAGTATTAACCGAAAGACTTTCAAAGCAGATTCGCCAACCGGACGTAACGGTGCTGGTGAAGGAAATCCATAGCGAGCGGATCTACCTGATTGGAGCTCTAAAGAAAGAATCACAGCTTGTCTTGAAGTCTTCCATCACCGTGCTGCAAGCTATTGCCGAAGCAGGCGGGCTTACCGATTATGCAAAGAAATCAAAGATCTACGTACTGCGCAAGGAAAACGGAAAGCCGGTCAAATTTCCTTTTGATTACACTGCCGTGATTCGAGGCGACCATATGGAACAAAATATCGCCCTGCGGCCAGGAGATACGATTGTGGTACCTCAATAAAAGTGTGAAGAAATACAAATTTTTGGGATTCTATTCAAAACTATTTCTCTATTGGAAAACGGCATAGGCCGGCAATCACCGACCCCATGGTTAAAACAAACACATTGCGTTACAGCGTTTCACTCTTCCGCACACTGATGCTTATTTCTTGCTGCATCCGATCCCCTCTCAATGGACAAGTCCTCACGGGCATCCAGGACGAGGGCCGGCGCAACGGATTTGACATCTATGGGGCTTCAGCCTCGTTCGGCTACTCCTCCTATCCTGGTAGTTTTAACATTACGGGTATTGTCCCCAACATTCAGGGCGGATATACAGCGTCGGCCAATGCCACTTTCAGCTATGTTGCCGGCGGGCCACGATTACGATTCGGCGCACAGTATACTCCCTCCTATTCGGGAGCGTTCTACAATTCCAATCTGAATTCCTTTAACCAGAACTTGGCATTTGAAATTGCTTCGAGACTGAGCGCCAAATGGGCATTTTCTCTGACCGGCAACGCCGATGATTCGACCATCGATCAGTTCGTCTTCAAGCAAAATGGATTTAGCGAATTCGTAACCGCCCAAGGAACACCCGATCAATTCGCCAAGGGCATTATTGATGGATCGAGTGCAAGCTTAGTGGGAATCCCACAGACATTGATTTATGGTTCCAAGTTACTGGTCTTTGGGGCCAATGCCGGCGCAAGCTATAGGCCGACTACCCGATTGGGTTTCGTGGTTACTTCAGGGTTCAACGAAATGGCCGCCAGCCATTCCAATCAACAGCAGCGATCATTCTTGATCGGCCGCACAACTTTTGAGCATGCATCGGTGGGCTTCACTTATTCGTTGAGCGAACGCGACGAAATCGGAGCGAAAGCGGAAGCAACCAGGACCAGGAGTCAAATTAGCGATTTCCACGCGTATTCTTATCTTGGCTCCTATGGGCGCCGGCTAACGGAACATTTCTATGCGAATGCTCAAGCCGGAATCAGCAATTTCAGTTATGTTGGCGGCGGCATTGGGCATACTTACATAGGAACGGGAATTTTAGGCTTCAAGAATAATCACGGCCAAACATGGGCCATAACAGCTAATAGGAAATCCGGAGACCTGTATGGGCTAACTTCCTCGGCCTCCAATTCGGCATTTGGTTCTTGGCATTACAGGAGAGCTGGTGGGAAATTCGGATACCAAGCCTTTGGCGGAGCAGAGCGATTATCGGGAGGTTCCCTTGGGGGGTTGACCGTTGCCCAAGCGGGCGGCGGCGTGTCCCGGTCGATACGCCGGTTGACTGCAACCAGCATTTCGTATGCCTTCTTGGGCGCCTCTAAAACGAAGCTGCTGAACTACGTTGGCGGCTCAACCCATGCGGTGAGGCTTTCAGTTTATTGGGTTCCAAGACAACTCGAACCAGGCCCCAAAGTGAAAGAGGAGTTACAAACCGCATTCCAAAGTCTTGATCAAAATCCCAAAGATTCGGCATTTAGTTTTCAGCCTCCGGAAATGAAATCAATGAGTTGGAAGCCCTGGGGTTTGGCCCCGGAGTTGCAGTAAGTAGCAAATACAACAAGATGTTGACTGGAAATGAAATAGGATGATTGTGCAAAAAAAACAAGGCTTAACGATCAGAACTCAATTCTCGCCTCTTTCCATTGCAAGAATACTTTGGAAAAACCGGCTTGGCATTTTCGTGTTGTGGGCAGTTCTGTCGGCCATGGCGTTTTTTATTGTTGCAAGAAGGCCCAACATCTACAGAGCTGAATCCGTGGTGCTGGTAGATACGCAAAGAATTCCCGAGAACTTTGTTTCCTCAACGGTTCAAGTTTCCCTGCAGGACAGCATCAACTCCATCAGTAAGCAGGTTTTGAGCACGGACAACTTGCTAAAAATCATTGACGACTTCAATCTCTATCCCAGCGCCAAGCAGCCAAGGTCCGTCGAAGACTTAATCGATAGAATCAGAACCAAGGATCTTTCGGTGAAGCTGGAACGTAGCTTGAACGGCAATCGGTCTGGCGCGTTCCGCATCACCTTTGATGCCCTGAACCCTAACGTCGCCGCTCAAGTTGTTAATCGCGTGACAGAGCTTTTTATAAGGGAAAACAAGAAAACCCGCGGGCAAAGGGCGCAAGGAACCACCGAGTTCATCGAGGCGCAACTAGAACAGGCAAAGAAAACCCTTGAAGAACAAGAAGCGAGCCTCAGCCAGTACAAATTGAAATGGTCGGGAGAACTTCCGCAACAAGAATCGGTGTTGATGTCCACACTGGCCATGAAGCGAGTGGAATTGCAAAGCAATCAGGAGGCGCAGAATAGAGCGGAACAAAACCGGTTGATGCTGGATAATTCGATTGCATATGCCGAAACGTCATTGGCATCAGCCAACCGCGCTTTAACTCAGGCTATGAATGCGCCACAAGCGCCAACACGCGGCGTTCCAACGGCGCCAGGTCAAGAACCGCCGCCGCTAGCTTCGACGGTGTTAGAAGCGCAATTAAATGCAGCCAGACTTCGTTATTACGATGATCACCCGGAAGTGAAGCGCCTTCGCATGGATCTAGAACAGGTGAAGGCATCGGAGGCTAAAGTCTCGGCGGCGGCAGCGGCTGTGCGCACCGGCATTCCCGTGGAAAAAACGGAAAAACTTCCGGAGAGAGTTGTAGTTACGATGCCGCAGATGGCAATCAACCAACTTCAGGACGAAGTAAAAAGGGAAAAGGACCGCTTGGCAAATTTGAAGGCACAGTTTGAAGGGATTAACAAGGAAATCGCCACGCGCAAGGCAGACCGCCAAAGTTTGCTCGCCCAAATTGAAGAGCATCAAGTGCGCGTCGGTAAGCTTCCAATCCGCGAACAACAAATGGCTGGACTAACCCGCGATTACGAGATCTCCAAACTAAACTATCGGAACCTGCATGACAAGAAAGTTGCGGCCGACATCTCCGCTGAAATGGAGCGGAGCGAACAATCGGAGAGATTCACCATAGCCGAGCCACCACGCATCCCAACTTTACCGGTCGCTCCCAACCGGTTGTTTTACAATCTAGTGGGTTGGCTTGCCGCGTTGGCTGCTAGCTTGGTCTTCTTCTTCTGCCTTGAGTTGAGAAAGGATAAATTCCTTGGCGAATGGGAGTTGCCCCCGGATGTTGCCGTGCTCGGCAGGATTCCGAAGATTGTCCGCACACCAGCGAGTCAGCAATCTTCGAATGCCCACAAGCTTGGATTCTCCAATGAGATGTCCCTGATCCTGTTCACTCTTTCGGCGGCGGGATTACTAGCCAAATTATTCACCATTGGAGCGACGCATTAACATGATCCAGAATCGCAAGGAATTCGCCGGGGGGCTGGACCTGCTATCCGCTTCCGAAGGCGCAAGACCGGCTAACAGCAATGGCATCACGCAAAAGAATGGGCATGGTTCAGGGGCCAACGGAAGGGCTAAGACAGGTGGGCGTTTGCTCCCGCAACTGCGCGCCGAATTCAAAAGCGACGATCCGTTTCCATTTGGATTGGAGCCTCTTATCGAGTCCAAGAAACGTTTCGTATTGCCCGCTAAAAACGCTTCCCCCTGGACAAACAACATTTATCTGAATCCGAATTGTCTCTTTTCCGGAAGCGGTTTCTCCGCCAAGAATGAATTGCTTTTTCACGCTTCGGAAAATGGGCGCACCCCCGATTATGAATCATCTAACGGCGGCTACTCGAAGACCGGATCCGCTTTTCACCGGGAGTCGGCGATTCAGACCATGCCCGTTGAAACCACTGACGCGGCGACGGAAGAAACGCCTCAAACCGGAGAGTACCGGAAAGCGCACAATACCCCCGTTTCACAATTAGTGGACACCGCGGTTCCTTTGAACCAAGCAATTCCAACTGAACCGGCAATCGAAGAGGAAGCGTACATTGATGAGCCTGGCGATAGTTCCCCATACCGCACCGCTAGATTGGCAATCCCCAAGAATGGACCGGTATTTCCTTTCGATGGAGTGGATCCCAGAGTAGCTGAGCAGTATCGTATCTTGCGCACATCAATTCTGCTCCATGCCAACAAACCCAAAGTCATAGCCATCTCAAGCGGCAGTTCCGGGGATGGAAAAACGTTAACAGCCATAAATTTCGCCGGAATTCTGGCAATGAAGGAAGAAGTGAAAGTGTTGATCGTGGACGCGGACTTACGAAAGTGTTCGCTCGGAACGACGCTTGGCATTGATTCCTCACTCGGTTTGGCGGAAGTTCTCAACGGGGAAGCTTCACTGGAGCAAGCAATCGTAAGAGCGGAACAACTTCCTAATTTTTACATTTTACCGAGCGGTGACGTGAAACAAAACCCCGCGGAATTAATTGATTCTGCGCAGTTCCGGCAGTTTGTGGAAGATGTCCGTCAACAGTTCACATACGTTGTGTTCGACACAACACCCGCGGCATCAGTGGCGGATTTCAAGTTGGTTATGCAAGTCTGTGATGGCGTCCTAATGGTTGTGAGGCCGGAACACACGGAAAGACAAGCCTTTCAAAGGGCCCTCGAACTTGTCCCCGCGAAGAAATGCCTTGGGGCGGTAATTAACGCTTTTGAAGATTGGTTTCTTTGGAACAAGATGGATAGCAACTATTATTATTCAGTTGGCTCGAACGCCGCAACGCAATCGCGACCGTTTTTCCGGTGGCGCCGGCGCGCGCCCCAAAGCCTGATCGTCAAGAAAAGAAATTTAAAATAACGGGAAAAATATCCCGGCGTGAAATGGCCAGTTGCCGAGCCTGATTTGTTCATTGCTGAATGAGCATGGCCGGCCGCCAAAATAAAGCGGCAAGAAGCCGTATAGATTGTTTTTTCAATGCCTTAAAACAAAACTTACTGTAAGTGAAGGGGCGAAGCTATGTCGGAATCATGCAATTGGTACGCGATACAGACTAAATCTAATATGGAAAAATGCGTTGTTGAAGAACTGGTAAGCAAAGGGATTGAAAACTTTTATCCTTCCTACGATGAGTTGCATCAATGGGCGGACCGGAAGAAGATGGTGACCCGGCCCTTATTTCCCGGTTATGTTCTTGTGCATTGTGTTGATTCATCACAATCCAGATTGCGTGTTCTTCAAACACATGGGGTGGTGAGAATCCTAGGCGCCGGACGGCAAATTGAACCTATACCCGAACAACAGGTCGTTGGGGTGCAACAGATGCTGGCAAGCGGCAAGGCTTGCGGTCCACACCCATTCTTCCGGGCCGGAGTTAGTGTTCGCGTTCGGCGCGGTCCGCTCAAGGATCTAGTCGGAATCCTGGTGCGCATAAAACGCCAAACGCGGCTGGTTTTATCGGTCGATTTGATCGCCCAGTCGGTTTCCACCGAGGTGGACATGAGGGATGTTGAGATAATCAGCCAACCTCCGGCGTACGCGCTTCCTCGTCACGCCGATACAATTTCGCCCTTTGCCAGACTTTAGCCTATATCCGCAAACCATAAATTTCAGAGCAAATACTTTAACGCCGGGAAAAAGAATTGATGTTTCCAAACTTGAAACTCCAAATCTGGAGGACTGGTCTGCGCCAGAATCGTGTCGCGCAGATGGTGAATATCGACGAGACGATGCTGAGTAAAATCCTGAATGGCTTCCGGGAACCTTCGATCGAACTCCAAGGCAAATTGGCATCGCTGCTTGAGTGCGATGCCGCCTGGTTGTTCGAGCGGCAGGAAAGTTCGCGCGAAGTTGTCAGAAAGCAGAGCGAGCCTTCCGATCACCCCAATAATCGGATCTATCCGTCCAGCGCCGATAGCCCATCAAAATAGAAGCGCTGAAATGGGCGGACGTTGAGTCGTTATATGTATTCTTAAACGCAGCAGTTCAGACGTAATCCATTGCATCAATCAAAATCATTAGATATGCAGGCCCAAACCAAACTCGGACAAGAAGCGCCAAAGGGATTTTACAGCGTATACCGGCGCATCCGCTGCTGGCCCTTTTCAGTGAGATTGCACTTGTTGTTACAGCAGGTATTCGTCCATTTTCTCTATGCCTCAGGAGCATTTTGGTGGGCCAAGCGGTCCCTTCGCAATAACGGCTCGGTAGTTGTATTAACGTTTCATAGAGTACTCCAGGACTGGGCGTTCGAAAACTCCACCGTGCTTCGCGGCATTGTAGTGCGGGAAAACACTTTCCGGAAATTGGCTGAACACGTTGCAAAGTACTACCAAGCAGTTACGATTGACGAGTTGCTCCCTGGACGCCCCGCCGGCCGTTTGCGGATTGCATTTACTTTTGACGACGGGTGGGCCGATAACTATGCGGTTGCGCTGCCCATCGCCAAGCAATTCCAAATACCCCTCACTATATTTGTGTGCCCCGGCTTAATAGGTTCGGAAGAATCATTCTGGCCGGAACGTGTGACCAGCCTTTCGCGCAAATCCGGCGGGGCGTTACCTAAACGGGAAATCGACGAGTTGATTGAGAAACTGAAGCACTATTCGCCAGAAGAACGCGACAACGCCATTAATGAACTGCTCAAGTCGAACGGAGTGCAGCCGCCGGAACCTGGTTCTTTAAGGGAAAAGTGGAGCCTGTCTTGGGAGGAGATTCTGGAAATGGACCGGCTTGAAGTAAGCTTCGGTTCGCATACCCAGACCCACCAAATTCTCACCACACTACCATCGAGCAGGATACAAACCGAAATTCGCCTGTCCAAAGCAGCGCTCGAACACGCACTCAGCGCTCCCTGCGACATTTTCGCGTATCCCAACGGCAATTGGAATCCCATGATTCGCGACTTAGTGGCGCAAGAAGGTTATAGATTGGCATTCACCACGGAAAGAGGAGCCTGGACGCCATCCTGTGATCCGCTTTCGATTCCCCGGGCGAATGTTTACGAAGGTAACATCGTCCGCGGCAACGGATCCTTCTCAGCCGCAATGTTTGAGTACACCACGTTTTGGAAAGTGTGGCTTGCCTCGATAAAGGCAAAGAGTTTCGGACGGCAAACGCATTTGGACGGCGCGGTTGAGCCCTCATCGGTCAAGCCAGTAGCTGAGTCCGTTTTCCCCGCCTGTCAGGACTAACCATGCATTTCGGTCTGGAATTTTTTACAATCGGAATTTGCTATCTGGCGTTCTTGGCAGCTATATTTCTAACAATTTTTTGGAAACCGATTGCCGGGATTTTCTACTTGATTCCCATCATTCCGCAGCAAACCATGCGTTACCGGATGGATCAATACCCGTTCGGAGCGAATGTGATCATACTAACGCTCCTTGCCGTTACCATCGGATTGAAGCTGCGGGGTAATCCCATTTTCGGCAGGCTTCCCTGGCGGGGTCTGCTACTGGCGCACATCATTTTCCTATCAATCTCCGCCTGTTTGGGATCCTTGTACCTCAATGTGCCCATGCCATTCCTGCCCTCTGATCCGCGATTCAATGAGTGGAAAGCCTACGTCATCATGCCTTGGATGGTCTTCCTAGTCTCCGGCGCGGTAACTAACCTCAAAGAATTGAAAATTGTGTTGCTCTTACTTTGCGTGGGAATTCTGCTAACCGACAAGGCCGCGTGGGAAGCAGTCTCCGGCCGCGATTATTCCTCGTACTCCGATGAACTGCGGGATCCAGGACCAATGGGATATGCGGGCTCAAATGGCCTGGGAGCTTTTCTAGCGCAAAGCGCCGTTTTCATGGTGGCTATGGCCGCTTACGCGCCAACCCGTACTTGGAAATTGCCGGCTTATGGTCTAGCCTTGTTTTCGCTGATTTGCCTGTTATTCAGCCTCTCGCGAGGAGGATATCTGGCCTTCGCAGTTGGCTTTGTAATTGTCTGTTTGGCCTGCCAACGCAAGCTACTGATCATGTCCGTGCTTTTCATCACCAGTTGGCTCCCGTTCGTCCCTGAAGCAGTAACAGAACGGGTTGGCATGACCACCACCGAAACTGGCGAGTTGGATCATTCATCGGAAACACGTGTAAATCTGTGGGAGGATGCATTTACATTGCTCGAATCGAATCCTCTTACGGGAACTGGATATTTAACGTATGCCTACATGGGGCGCATCGGGGATTATAAGGACACTCATAACATTTACATCAAAGTCCTTGTGGAGACTGGTTGCATTGGATTGGCCATGTTCATCACGCTGATCTTTCGCTTCATTTGGACAGGTTGGCGTCTTTTTGTTATTTCGATTGATCCGGTGGTGGCGGGTCTTGGTATGGGCTTGGCGGGTTGGGTCATTTGTTCAGCCGTCGCTAACTTCTTCGGAGACCGCTGGAATTATTTTCAAGTGAATGGATACATGTGGGTGCTGGCCGGCCTGACGGCAAAAGCGCTTGAGCTGTTGGAAGAAGGGAATGCGGTGAAGTTGGAAACGGAATCGGAAGATGCGGAAACGCCCGAGCCGGAGCCATTGGAAGTATTGGCCTAGCCCAACACTGTTCACTTCGGCGCCTAGCGTGATTAGCGCTGCTGTCCTAACGGACATTTTGAAGCTCCCGATGGAAATCGGGGGATTGTTCGGAGCCCCAATAGCGCCCTAAGTTCATAGAATCCCCTGATTCTCATCGGGGGCTAATCGAGGGACCGGTATTGGGCCTAGAATGCAAGCTATCGCATGACCATCCTACAGTTGATCAGCAGCGGAGGATTTTACGGCGCCGAACGGATGTTGCTTTCCTTGGCGCAGGCATCGCAATCACTGGGGGCGAAAGTGGTCGTCGGTGTCTTCGAGGATTCTCGCGAACCTAAGCCGGAAATCGCGGCAATGGCATCTCAAATTGGATTAAGAGTGGCACTGGTGCCGTGCAAGGGACGATTCGATATGGCTCCCGTTCAAAGAATACGATCGATAGTGAATCAACATCAGGTGGATGTCATCCACGCACATGGATATAAAGCCGATATTTACGGATTTGCCGCGCGCCGCAACACCACGGCTGCCCTCGTCTCCACTTGCCACAATTGGCCTGATCGTTCCCCACTCATGCAGGTCTATGCGGCAGCCGATCGCTTCGTTCTGCGAAAATTTGAAGCAGTAGCTTCCCCTTCCCCCAGGGTTAAACATATGTTGGAACAATCGGGCGTCAAACAGTCCAACCTCAGGTTCATTTCAAACGGGATCGAGTTGAAAGAATTCCGTAACGCTGTTCCCACGCTTCGCAACGAACTCTCACTCAATGGAAAACAAATTGTTGGCTTCGTCGGCCGGTTGGTTGAAGACAAAGGTGGAGAGGTTCTGATACGGGCGGCCAAGACGGTTTTAGAAAATTGCACGGAAACACATTTCGTCTTCGTCGGTGAAGGCGGCTGCAAAACTCAATGGCGGCAGTTGAGTGAAAAACTGGGAATTGCGGGAAAGGTTCTGTTCGTTGGCAAAAGGAATGATATGCCAGGCGTTTACGCTTCGTTAGATCTTCTTGCATTGCCGTCCTTCGATGAAGCAATGCCGATGTGCATCCTGGAAGCGATGGCCGCCTCCAAACCGGTGGTAGCCTCAAGCGTCGGCGCGGTTGCCGATCTTGTGTTGCCCGGTCTCACGGGCTCGCTAGTACCTCCCGCAAACGCTGCCCTTTTGGCTGATCAATTGATCGGCCTGCTGAAAGATCCAACAAAAGCGGCTCAATTCGGGCGCAATGGATATCGTCACGTTGAAGCCAACTATAGCTCGCGAATAATGGCTAAGAACTATCACGAGCTTTACAGTAGAGTCCTTGCAGACAGCAATTAATTAGCGGCATTGTGCAAAGCACTGGATATCGGAAAACGTTTTTATGACCAACCGCGGTAAAACCAATCTTTTCCGCCATAAGCAATTAAACATGAACAACCCCGGCATCAAATTAACAATCATCTCCGCGTGCCGTAACGAAATCCGCCACATTGACGAATTTCTCGATTCGATTCAGTCGCAAGAAATGGACGACCTCGATTGGGAAGCGATCCTCGCCGACGGAATGAGCAGCGATGGCACAAAACTTCGGGCTGAAGAATATGCTGCGACCATGCCACGCTTTCGGGTCATCGACAACCCGGGCCGCATCGTCTCCACCGGTCTGAACTCAGCCATCGCCGCCGCCCAGGGCGACATTATCATCCGCATGGATGCCCACACACGCTATGCGCCAGACTACTGCACGCAATGCGTGGCGACTCTGCTTGGGACAGAAGCGGACAACGTTGGCGGCCCGGCTCGAACCGAAGCCAAAGGCCGGGAACAACGAGCCGTGGCCGCCGCCTATCATTCGCGCTTTTCAACGGGAGGGGCCAAGTTTCACGACTCCAATTACGAAGGCTACGTCGACACGGTCACCTACGGCTGCTGGAAAAAATCCACATTGGCGCAACTGGGCGGGTTCGATGAGGCCATGATTCGAAACCAGGACGATGAATTAAATCTTCGCCTGATTCGAAGCGGTGGAAAGGTTTGGCAAAATCCGCGCATTCAATCCTGGTATTCTCCCCGCGCCACTCTTGCAGCGTTATTTAACCAATACTTCCAATACGGCTTCTGGAAGGTAGCCGTAATTCGCAAACACGGTTCGCCTGGTTCTTGGCGCCACTTGGTCCCCGCACTGTTTGCGTTCGTGAATATCGGCCTCGCGCTGGCCGTTTTCGTAACAGCCGCTTTGGACGCCAAGACTTCCTTGCTGGTGTTCGCCGCGCTTTGGGCCTTCATGCTAACACTCTATTTTGGATTGACTCTAATCTTCTCCGCAGCCGCCGCCCGCCAAAATGGCTGGGATTTGTTCCTCTATTTACCCCTCGTTTTCGCCGCGTATCATTTTTCTTACGGTGCAGGCTTCCTCGGCGGGCTCTATCGTTTCCGCACTGCTCAAGCCGCACCATTTTCCAGCGATTCCGTTTTTGCCCGCATTACCCGATAACACCAAATGTCTCTTCGTGATTTGCTTGAAACGTTTATAGCAGTAGTTGTCGTCATCTTGCTAAGCCCCCTGCTATTTCTAATCGCGATTACAATTTCCATCGCCTCGCCGGGGAACCCCTTTTACCGGGCCAACCGCATCGGCAAGGATGGCCGTCCTTTCAGCATGTGGAAGTTTCGAACCATGGTAAACAACGCTGACGCCCTGGGGCTCCCTATTACCGGTCGTGACGATCCGCGGGTGCTGAAAATCGGCGGGTTTCTGCGCCGCGCCAAGCTTGATGAATTACCCCAGTTCTTCAATGTTCTGCTGGGAGACATGAGCCTGATCGGCCCAAGGCCTGAAGCGCCGGAATTTGTGGAGCTCTATACGCCCCAACAGCGCCAGGTATTGGCCTTCAAACCGGGAATTACCGGACGGGTACAACTGGAATCCGGCGACGAATCGCAAAACCTTCCCGCCGGCGCTGAAGCCGGTGAATATTATGTACGTCACTTGATGGCCGGCAAGCTATCTTCCGATATCGCCTACATGCAAAACCGCACGGCGCTTTCCGATCTCAGAATCCTTTTTTCCACCGCCGGTTACGTGTTCCGTTCCATCGCCCGGAAATAATAACCAAACAAACATTGTTCCCTAAAGGTCACCGTGTCAAACCAAAACTATATCGCCTACCATAAGCCATCGATTGGAACAGAAGAAATCGAGGAGGTTGTCGCCACCATGCAATCCGGTTGGCTTACCACCGGGTCGCGAACCATGCAATTTGAAAAGGAGTTTCGCGAGTACGTGAAAGCCCCCCACGCACTGGGCGTGAATTCTTGCACGGCAGGGCTCCATCTGGCGCTGGCTGCGCTCAATTTGAGAAAAGGGGACGAGGTGATTACCACTCCGCTTACATTTTGCGCCACTGTCAATGTGATTATCCATGCCGGCGCAACGCCGGTACTGGCTGACATTCTCCCCGATGGAAACATTGACTCGGCATCGGTCGCCGAACGCATCAGCCCTAGAACGCGGGCGATCATCCCCGTCCACTTCGCCGGTCTGCCGGTGGATATGGACGCCATCTGGACGCTTGCCCGCCGTCATCGTCTCCATGTAATCGAAGATTGCGCCCATGCCATCGGCTCGTACTACCGCGGTTGGCCCATTGGAGCGGGTAATCCTGAAAGCGGAACCCAAAGCGACGCTTGCGCCTTCAGTTTTTACGCAACCAAAAACCTCACAACCGGCGAAGGCGGCATGGTCACCACACACGACGAAAATCTTGCCGAACGTATGAAAGTGTTGTGCCTGCATGGAATCAGCAAGGACGCCTGGAAGCGTTATTCCTCGCAAGGCAAGTGGAAATATGAAGTACTGGAATCCGGGTTCAAATACAACCTTGGGGACATTCAGTCCGCCATGGGAATCCAGCAACTGAAAAAGCTTCCCAGCTTTCTTGAAACAAGAAAGCGCTACGCGAAGATCTACAACGAATTGCTGGGAGGAATGGCCGAACTTGAAACGCCGCTCGAAAAATCGGATTGCGAGCATGCCTGGCACTTATACGTGATCAAACTAAACCTGGACGCAATTACTGTCACCCGCGATGAATTTATACCTCTAATGCAGGAAAGAGGCATTGGGACAAGCGTCCACTTCATTCCAATTCCGCTGCATCCATTCTTTGCTCCATATGCCCACCTGACCCAAAATCAATGTCCGGAAGCGATGGCGATGTACCCGCGAATTCTGTCGCTGCCGCTTTATCCGGCTATGACAGAAGAGGAAGTGAGGCATGTCGCGAGCGAGGTGAAGAGTCTGGCCAGGTCCGTATCTAAAACAAGAACCTTTGCCGTTGCCGGAGGTGTTTGATGTCCAAACCTTTTGCTTTAATCCGTTGGCGTTTTTATGCGGCTTTTGGTCAGTTAGCCGTCATAGCCTTGTCGTTTATCGCCGCTTGGCTGCTGCGCTTTGAGTTCATCTTTCCGAAAGGCGAACAGTTGAATTTCCAGGAAGGATTGTTGATCACCAT
>JAYVXT010000871.1:0-2965 GCA_043785065.1 Bryobacterales bacterium
GCCACCCGACTTCCGGGGCCTGCTTGGTCTTACCGAGGTGCTCGCCCTCCAAGGCAAGATTCAAGATGCGCTGACCATCGTCAAGAAAGAGATCGATCTGCATCCCCAGATGTTGGAACTTAAGATAGCCTACGGAAACCTTGCTGTTCGTGCGAACAAGGCACAAGAAGGGATTAAGTATTACAAGCAAGTGTTCGACAAGAATCCCAACGATGGTTCGATCAATCTGCGAATGGCCCTTGCCTACCGCCAGATCGGCGATGTTCAGAATGCCGTCGAGCACTTTAGCAGGGCGGTAGACCTGCTTCCCAATGATCCTGCCCCAATTGTTGAACTAGCCATGCTGCTCCACACCACCGGCAACGTTGGCCGGGCGCGCCTACTCTACGAGAAAATTCTCACCATTCAGCCCGACAATGAGCTTGCGCTTAACAACTTAGCCTCTATAATTTCTGAAGATGGCAGCGACCTCAACCGCGCTTTGCAACTGGCCGACCGCGCCAAGAAGAAAAGCCCCAACGACCCCAACATCGCCGATACGCTTGGGACCATTTATCTTAAGAGAGGCTTTCCGAGTCTGGCCATCGATCTGTTTCTCGATTTAGTCAAGAACTTTCCAACGCACCCTAATGCCCCAACCTTCAACATGCATCTGGGGATGGCTTATTCACAAAAAGGCGACAAACCTGAGGCGAAAACGGCATTTGAAGCAGCCCTGAAACTCAAGCCCGATGAGAAACTAAATAAAGAAATCCAGGCCCTGCTCAAAACCATAGAATAGTTACTTACATCGTTTTTGTAACTTTCGACAATGTCCGTGGCTGATCCGGATTAAGCCCCTTAATGGAAGCCAGATGCGCCGCAAACAACTGCGCCGGAACGATATAAGGAATCGGCGTGAACAACTCCACCGGAACCGCGCCCTTGCACGCCAAACTCATTGGCAACACCACGGCGCGCGAAACGTCCTTCGCTTCTTTGTTACCGCGGTCCGTGATCACAAGCGTCTCCGCCCCCAGCCCGTGTAACTTCTCTACAAGTTCCTTACTGGATGGCCATGTTACGCCGGAAGGCGCAAACAGGAACGCCGGAAAGGAGTGCGTCACCATCGCTATCGGCCCGTGCATCAGATCGGCTGAAGAAAAACGTTCCGCCACCACATAACAGGTCTCCATCATCTTTAGAGCAAACTCAAACGCATTGGAATAATTAAGCCCGCGGCCCACCACCAGCGCACGGTCCATAAAGCGGTAACGTTCCGCCCGCGCCCGAATGGCTTCTTCCACCGTCAGCGCCTCCGCCGTCCAATCGGGAACCAGGCGTAAGTCGTCCAGCGAAACCGCCGCGCCCAGGGCGTACGCGATCATATACAAAGCTAGTAACTGCCCCGTGTAAGTCTTCGTCGCCGCCACGGATTTTTCTCGTCCCGCGCGAACCAGGAAGACGTGTTCCGCCAACTTAGCAAGCGAACTCTCCGCCTCATTAGTGATGCCAATCGTGAACGCACCCTGCGCCCGCGCCTTTTCCAGCACCAGATTCGTATCGGTGGATTCCCCCGATTGTGAAATGGCGATCACCAGCGAGCCTTCAAAACTTGGCGGCGCTTTATACAACGTGTAGATCGATGGCGCAGCCAGCGACACCGGGATGCCTGTCGCAATTTCCAGCAAATAGCGCCCGAACTGCGCCGCGTTGTCCGACGTGCCACGCGCGGCTAACACGATGAATTTCGGCCGCCTGGTGGCTAGGTATCTCTTCAGTTTTTCAGTGGATCGCAACTCGGACGCCAGCGTCTTGGCTAGCGCGGCCGGCTGCTGCCGGATCTCAGCAAGCATTTGGGACATTCGATTCAGCATAACAATTGGGATAAGATGTCCGGATGCTAATCCTTCTCCGGTCTCTGGTGATCGTTTCTTCGTGGGCGCTGCTACAAGCGCAAACCCCGCCCCCCGCCGCGCCCGCAAAGGAGCCGCCAAAGGTAGTGGCCGGTGTTTCCGCCAATTACGACGAATCGAAAGTAGGCGCCTACACTCTGCCTGATCCGCTCAAGCTATCGAATGGAAAGCCGGTCAAGGATGCCAAGACATGGCGCACCAAGCGCCGTCCGGAATTAGTAAAACTGTTCGAGGAAAATCAATTCGGCAGCAGCCCTTCGCGCCCAGCGGGCATGTGGTTCGACATCTTCGATAAAGGCACGCCCGCGCTTGACGGTAAGGCCATCCGCCGCCAGGTTACGGTTTATTTTTCGAAGGATCAAGAAGACCCCAAGATGGACCTTCTACTCTATCTTCCGGCGGACGCCACCAAGCCAGTGCCTATTCTGTTGAACCTCAGCTTCAGCGCCAATTCCAGTACCGTGGACGACCCCGGCATCAAGCCCGGCGAGTTTTGGGGCCGCGATAAGAAACGTGTCACTCCACCCGCAGGCCGCGGATTCGGCCGTCTCAATGTCGCTCCATTCCTTGCGGATGGCTTCGGAGTAGCCACTGTTTACTATGGCGACATCGACCCCGATTTTGAAGGTGGCGTGCCCCTCGGCGTTCGCAAGATGTATTTGAAACCGGGCCAAACCGAACCCGCGCCGGGCGAATGGGGTTCCATCGCCGCGTGGGCTTGGGGTTTGAGCCGGGCCCTCGATTATCTTGAGACCGATAAGGGCGTGGATGCGAAGAAGGTGGCCATAGTTGGCGTTTCGCGTCTGGGTAAAACCGTCATGTAGGCCGGTGCGCATGACGAGCGTTTCGCCATGGTCATCGCCAGTTGCTCCGGCGAAGGCGGCGCCGCGATCAGCCGCCGCGATTACGGGGAAAAAGTGAAGCACCTCAATCTACGGTTCGGCTATCAATTCGCAGCCAACTACCAAAAGCACGGCGACCATTTGGATCAAATGCCGATGGACGCGCATATGCTGGTGTCATTGATCGCGCCTCGTCCGCTGCTGCTGCAGACTGGCGACACAGACTTT
>JAYVXT010000872.1:0-9646 GCA_043785065.1 Bryobacterales bacterium
GCGAATTTCGGGTGATGGCAACTGGCGCAAGAAACAGTACCGTCCGCCGAAAGTCGAGGATCGAAATACAATAACTTCCCCAACTCCACCTTTTCGGGACTGTACGGATTGTCCTTGGGGAACTGAATCGGAAGCAGACCCAGGGGCACTTTGGGCCCCTGGGGATCAGCTCCGAAAAACATTGCCGGAATGGCCAGCAAGAAACTGCCGGCCAACATAAAACGGAGAACTTTCATCTTTTTTACTAGCGCTCCTTACTTCTTCAGGAAACCCTGAACGTAAATCGCCTTAACACCGGCTTGTTCAGACAAAGTGCCAGACACTTCCATAATATGAGCGGTGTGCTCGATCGCGGCCGTGCGGAAGTCGGTCATGCCATCGCGGCGCAGGTCGTGCTCTTCGTCCATCAACATGTAGAGGTTACCTTCTTTGGTCAACAAGCCGATGGGCTGTCCGTTCTTAAAGCACTTTTGTCCGCAGCTACGGTGCTTCTCACCGTGCTTGCCGACTTGCAGATAGCAGGAAAAATCCACAATCTCGCCGGTCATCGTGACGACCTTCGCCATATTGGGCTTGCCGTCTACCGAAGCGCCAAGGGTTGTGGCGGTCCATGCGTTGTCCGGCTTGGAACCCAAATTGCCCATCGGCTTGTCATAACTGCCACCCTCCACCGTCATCTGCGGCTGAAGAATTCCAGGCGCGCCGGCCATTGCCTTCTTGGGCTTGTCTTTCGCGCCCATGCTTAGCATTAATGCCAAAGCCGCCGCAACCGCAATGCTAATCTTTCCAAATTTATTCATCTTGTTAAAACCCTCCAATGGTTTTCATTTTCGTCATCCCCGAACGCTGGCGTTCGGGATCTTGCTGATTCACTGTTCCATGTCTTCGCGGCTTTCGCTTCCGATCGTAAATACGTCCACACAATCCAGCGACAAGGCGAATTGCAGGCATTCATCGGCTTTATCCGAAAGCTTGCCCGCTCCAAAAATCTTCATTCCAATCACGCTCTTACCTGCGGCTTTCATCTGACGCAACACGCCCCAGCCGGGTTGATACGAGCCCTGTCGACTTCCACCCAAGGTTCGGCGGCTGCGGTCTTAAAGGCATCCAGCGTACGGCAACTTACGCCTTTCTCGCGAACGATGCCCTTTTCTTGCGCTTCGGCGATGATGTCCATCGCTCCGCGCTTTTTCGTATTCCAATTGCCGTCAATCATGCAATGTATGTCGATATAATAGCTGTTCAGTTCCCGTTGGAAACGATCAAGGTCGGCGCGCATTTCATTCGCCGCGCCGGCCCGCGTTTTCGACATCTTCGAGATCAAAGTTATCTTTTCGCGAGGAACCGATTTCAATGATTCCCGCGCATGCGGATGAGTACCGTATTGATCGGCGGTATCCCAAAAATTCAAGTCCTGATCATAGCCGCTACGAAACAAATCGGCGACACCGGTAACGCCCAGCTTCTTGGTTTGGTTTGAACTACCGCCCATTCCGTTAGTGCCTGTGCCCATTGCCAGACGACTCAAATCAACGTCCTCTGGTCCCAGCTTGATCGGGTCAAATGCGTTCTTCCGGGTGGTTCCGGCGTATAGGGAATAGGGGAAAGAATTTAGCGCTGCAATAGCGGCGGACGTCTGCATGAAACGGCGGCGGTTCAATGGTTTCTCCTCGGTATTTCAAAACGTTACCACAGCCACAGGGATCTATTCCAGTATAGAATAGTCGATCAATGAGTAAGTTTCAGATCTTCTTGTTTTCTGGCGCGGTTGTCTGTTTCTTCGCCCACTCGCAGGAACGGTGGCAGGCGCGTTCCATGGTGATCTCAACCGAAGGAATCGCCGCGACTAGCCAAACTCTAGCATCGCAAGCAGCTGCCCAGATTCTGGCCCGCGGCGGGTCGGCCGTGGATGCAGCCATCGCCGCAAACGCCGTCTTGAGTGTTGTAGAACCGATGATGTGCGGCCTTGGCGGCGATATGTTCGCCATTCATTGGGACGCGAAGCTTGACAAGCTCACCGGCATCAACGCCAGCGGACCAACGCCGAAGGGCCTTAGCGTGGAGTGGCTCAAATCGCATGGCCATTGGTCCATGCCAGCCTCTGGCATTCATACCGTCTCCGTTCCTGGCGCAGTCGACGGCTGGGCGAAGATGCACAATAAATTCGGTAAACTTGCCTGGCGCGATTTGTTTCAGCCAGCCATTTACCTTGCCCGCACCGGCTTCCCCGTTACTGAAATCATTCAATATGATTGGGCCCATACCGTATCGAAATTGGATGCCGACCCAAACGCCCGCCAGGTCTTCCTGATGGACGGAAAGGCGCCGCAGGTTGGACAAATTTTCCGTAATCCACGCCTGGCCGCTGCGCTTGAGTTGATCGCGACTAACGGGTCTGAAGCATTTTACAAAGGCCCAATCGCCCAGTCGCTCTTAAAAACCTCCAAGCGGCTGGGAGGAACCTTAGTGGCATCGGACCTAAGCAGTTTTCAATCGGAATGGATCAATCCTATTTCCACAACCTATCGTGGTTGGAAGGTGTACGAGATGCCTCCCAGCGGCCAAGGAATCGCCGCGCTTATGATGCTAAACATTATGGAAAAGTTTCGTATTGTGGACCACGCCTCGCCCGATGCCTGGCACTTGAAGATCGAAGCACAGAAGTTGGCCTATCAAGATCTGCGCGCCTACAATGCCGACCCTCGAACAGTGAAAGTGCCAACGATTGGCATGCTATCGAAAACATACGCAACCGAACGCGCCAAATTGATCGACCCCGCCAAGGCGGCCTGTTCGCAATCCTCCGGCGAACCAGACAAGACATCGCATACTATTTATCTTTCTGTTGTGGACAAGGAAGGCAACATCGTTTCCTGGATTCAAAGTATTTCCGATCTTTGGGGATCGGGCGTGGTGGTGGATGATTTTGGTTTTGAACTGCATGATCGCGCAGGCGGCTTCAACTTCGACCCCCAACACCCCAATGTACTCGCACCCGGCAAGAGGCCGTTTCACACTATCATTCCGGGATTCATGGAAAAAGACGGGCAAAAGATCGGCTTCGGTATCATGCGCGGCTCCAATCAAGCATTGGCGCACGCACAGTTTGTTTCCAACGTGGCCGACCATGGCATGAACATTCAAGCCGCTCTCGAAGCCCCGCGATTCACGCGCCAAAGTCTTGGTGGGTGCGACGTGCTGATTGAAAGCCGGGTGCCCGCGGAAACCCGTGAGAAGTTGGCCAAGCGAGGCCATTATCTGGATGTTCGGGGCGAATATTCAGGCTTGATGGGTGGCGGCCAAGCCGTTATGACCGACACAAAATCGAAAGTGCATTATGGCGCTTCGTCCCCGCGAAAGGATGGAGCCGCTATCCCTGAACCGGTGGATTTTTGGAAAGCCCAGCCAACACCAAGCGGATCTCGTCGTAACTGACATCTTCGGGCAGCAAGTCTTTAATGGGCTTCAACCGTTCAAACCCCTGTTGGCGCGCGGCGTCTTCAATCAGCTTTCGTCGCTCCGCTTTCATCCACGTGTCACTCCATTCAATCTTGCCTTGCTCAACCAGAGAGGCAACAGTCGTAACCACCGTTTGCATGCGTCGGTCGCGAATTGAGGCAATTTCCTCGAACGATTTGCCTTGCTTCAACAGCTGAAGCGTCATCTCCGCGGGCGAATCTTTTGGCCCGGCTTTTTCGAATGCAACGATACGGTCCCCTTGCAAGTAGGCGGCAATAGCCTCAAGAATCTCCGCACCCCACTTTTCAGCCTTTGCCTGGCCGATGCCGAAAACCTTCAACAACTCTTCCTGGCGCTGCGGAACGCGGCGCGCCAAATCGTCAATAGTGGCGTCGTGCATAATGATGAATGCTGGCTGCTTGGTCTTTTTCGCCATGCGCAAGCGCCAGTGGCGCAGGTAGTCACGCAAAGGCTCATCCATCGCGTCTGCGGCTTTCGTTTGCACTGCCTTTACACGGACTGCGGCTTGATCCGTTAACCACTCCAGCTTGTGGCCGCAAACGTCGCAGCCGCCGCAGTCTTCCCACTTGGGAGTCTCGCCGAAATATTCGCAAATCGTCCGATGGCGGCAGGTGGAGGACTCGACGAAATTGCGCAGTACTCTATAGCGGTCCCAGGCGCGCTCGCGTTCTTCCTTGTCCTTCAATTGCTCAATGAAATAGGCCAGCAGCCCAATATCTTTCTTCTGCCATAACAACAAACAATCGGCCGGCTCGCCATCACGTCCAGCGCGGCCCGCTTCCTGGTAATACTGTTCGAGCGACTTAGGTAGAGCCAAGTGAATCACGGCGCGCACGTGTGGCTTGTTGATGCCCAAACCAAAAGCAAGCGTGCCCACCAGCACGCGAACTTCATCGGCCATCCAACGGTTTTGATTGCGGCTGCGAAGAGCCGCGCCCATTTGCCCGTGATAGGGAATCGCTTCTATCCCCAACTGCCCCAGGTTGTCAACGGTGGATTCCACCCCCGCTACTGTTGGCGCATAGATAATCACCGTATTGCCCTCATGCGCCTTCAATGTGCGGACCAGCAAATCGAACTGGGTGGCGGAATCCGCCTGACGAATGATGTAACGCAAATTGCGCCGATGAAAACTGCGGATGAATTTGCCGGGTTCGTATAGCCCAAGCTGCTGGATGATGTCGTGCCGGACCTTCTGCGTGGCCGATGCGGTGAAGGCTGCAATCGGCACACCGGGAAAATTGGAACGCAGCCGGCCCAACATGCGATACTCAGGCCGGAATTCATGACCCCATTCGGAAATGCAATGGGCTTCATCAATAGCGAACATCGCCAGCGGAATATTGTGCAGCCAATTGACTGTCTCTTCGCGCGCCATGCGTTCCGGCGAAAGATAAAGCAACCGGTAGACGCCGCGCTTTGCATCCCACATTACCTTTTGCTGCTCGGCATACGGCATAGTGCTGTTCAACACCGCGGCCGGAATTCCCATTTGGGCCAGTTGTTCAGCCTGATCCTGCATTAAGGCGATGAGCGGTGAGATGACAACCGTCGTGCCGGCCCCGGCCAAAGAGGGCAATTGGTAGCAAAGAGATTTTCCGCCACCGGTAGGCATGACCACGGCGGCATCACGTCCGCCGAGTAGACAGCGGATGACAGCCTCTTGTTGTGGACGAAACTCGTCGTAACCCCAATACTGGCGTAACAGCCCATGGAGATCAATTGCGGGGGATGACGTTTCCAACACTCCTATTGTAAGCCCCAAGGGTCTTTCGATCTCGATAGAATGAATCTGGTTTCATGAAAACACGCAGACAAGCAATCCAATCCGCGCTGGCCGCCGCCACGGTTCCGTTGGCCACCGCCCAACAGCAGCATCAACACGAAGAGCCCTTAGCACAAATCCAGAACGTAAAAAAGACGCCGAAATTCTTCAGCGCCGACGAGATTAAGACGCTGGCGCGAGTTGTGGATTTGATCATACCTCGCACGGATACGCCTGGAGCGGCGGATGCCCAGGTTCATTTCATCATCGACGGCAATGCCCGCGCCCGGCAGCCATTCGGCATGGCGATGCGCCGTGGCCTGACATCCCTCAATGGCGAGGCACGTAAGAATGACGGCAAAGCATTCGTTGACCTGAGCGAGGCGGAGCAGATTGCGATGCTAACGATGTTCATGAATGAACAAGGAACAAGCCGAGCCGGCTTTTTCACCCTGGTGAAGGACGCAACCATCGACGGCTACTACTCAACACAGGAAGGCCTGAAGACTGAACTTGGTTGGAACGCGAATACCTTCCTCAAAGAATTTCCAGGTTGCACGCATCCGGAGCACCAGGTTTAACATCATGTACTTTCAAAAACCCCAACAGAAGCATGATGTAGTGATCATCGGCAGTGGCGCGGCGGGCGGTATGGCCGCGTGGAACCTAACCAAGCTCGGCGTGAATGTTACGGTGCTGGACGCCGGGCAGAAATTCGAGCGGACAAAGTTTTGGTCGCACGTGAAGCCGTGGGAATGGCGCGACCGGTTGGAACGTGGCATGCGTCCTCCGCAAATGGTGCTGGATCCGAAAGAGCAGCCGTTTGAAACGCCAGCGGGGCAGCCGTTTGATTTAACGCGCGTATGGGGGCGTGGCGGCAAGACTAACATTTGGGGCCGCGTTTCATTGCGCTATTCCGATGTGGATTTTGAAGGTCCGGCAAAAGATGGTTGGGAAATTCCGTGGCCGCTTCGTTATGCCGACATCTCGCCCTACTACGACAAGGTGGAGCAGTTGATTGGCGTCTGCGGCGGCACGGATGACCAGGATTCCCTTCCCGGAAGTAAGTATATGCTGCCCGCGCCCAGCCCTCGCTGCGGGGAACGGTTGATGCAAAAAGCGGCGAAGGGCATTGGCATTTCCATTGTTGCCGGAAGGCGCGCCGTGCTTACCAAGGAGCACAATGGACGCGCGCCTTGCCATTATTGCGGCGCGTGTGGCAAGGGGTGCGACATTGCCGCTTTCTTCAATTCGTCCGACTACCTGCTTGAGCCGGCGATGAAGTCTGGCAAACTGAATGTGGTGGACAATGCGGTTGTGGCGCGCGTGCTGGTGGATGACAAAGGCAAGGCGAGTGGGGTTCAGTATTTCGACCGCAACACAAAGCAAGAACATATCGTTCAAGCTAAAGTTGTGGTGATGGCCGCATCGTGCATTGATTCGACGCGTATTTTGTTGAACTCGAAGTCGGCGCGCTATCCGAATGGAATCGCCAATTCCAACGACGTCATCGGCCGGTACCTGACCGAGCAAACCCGCTTCCACATGTACGGATTTCTGCCCGAATTACGAGGTGCGAAAACGCAGAATGACGACGGCATTGGCGGCGAGCATATCTACATGCCTCGCTTCAATCATCGGGATGGGAAGAAGCGCGATTATCTGCGCGGCTTTGGAAGCCAATTCTGGGGTAGCGGCGCTGTGGCCGAGGCCGGCTTTGCCAAGTCCCTGCCGGGCTTCGGAGTGGATTTCAAGAAAGGCGTAAAAAGCCGCTACCCTGCCCTGGTGGCGCTGCACCCGTATGGCGAAGTGCTGCCACGGCGTGACAATCGGGTTACAGTGGAAGGGACACCGAAGGACCGCTACGGCATGCCGATTGCACGCATCGAATTTAAAATCTCGGATAACGAACGCAAAATGGTGGAGGAGATGTACGACACTGCTGAATCAATCCTGCATGCCGCCAAAGCCGAAATTCTGCCCTACAAGCGGGGCGAACTGGCGCTGGCGGGCAGCGCAATTCATGAGCATGGAACGGTGCGCATGGGTGACGATCCGAAGCGAAGCGCGGTGAACAGTTTTGGCCAGGCGCACGAGGTGAAGAACCTATATGTGTTGGATGGGGCCATCTTCCCCACTGCAACGGAAAAGAACCCGACTTTAACGATCCTCGCGCTGGCATGGCGCGGCAGCGATCAACTGGCGGAAGAGTTCAAAAAGGGCAACCTGTGACTAGCTCCATGTCCGGCGCCGACTCGGCTTAGACGAGCGCCCCCCTATTTCACGGCGCAGCGACTGTTAGATGAGTGTTCCAGAAACAGAAAGACCCTCGATTCGTAAGCTTGGTAAAGATTACGAGCCGAGGGCCAATCTGTCTTGCGGGAATCAAATTCTTACTTAATCTGCAGGACGTCGTTTTCCTTGGTTTTCACCGAACCGTCTAACTTCTTAATCGTCTCGTCCAATAATTTCTGGATGTCAGCCACGGCGCGTTTTTCATCGTCTTCGCTGATTAATTTATCTTTGAACAGTTTCTTCACCGATTCATTGGCGTCGCGGCGCACATTGCGCATCGCCACTCGATGATCCTCCGCCGTGCCGTGAAGTTGCTTCACCAATTCCTTGCGGCGTTCTTCATTCAGAGGCGGAATTGGGATGCGGATTATCTTGCCGTCATTGCCCGGGTTGAGCCCCAGATTAGAATTTCGGATAGCTTTTTCAATGGCGCCTATCAGGCTGGTATCGAACGGTTGCACTGTGATCATCGCGGGCTCAGGCACATGCAGCGTAGCCACATGGTTCAACGGATTCATGCTGCCATAAGCTTCCACATTCACCGGCTCCAAAATATTCACCGAAGCCCGGCCAGTCCGCATCTGGGAGATGGCATGCTGCATATCGGCCAGCCCCTTATCCATGCGCGCCTTAGCTGCATTCTCAACTTCTTTAACAGTTTGAAAGTTCTGCGACATATCGCTTCCTCACCCAACTACTTATTAATCAGTGATGAGCGTTCCAATTTGTTCGCCCATCGACATCCGCATTATATTCCCAGTGGTTTTCAAGTTGAAAACAACGATGGGCAGCCCATTGTCACGGCACATGGCCACAGCCGATGCATCCATAACACCTAGAGCCTTGGACAGCACTTCCTGATAGCTTACCTTTTCGTAGAACACCGCGTCAGCATGTTTGCGCGGATCTTTATCGTAAACCCCATCCACGCTGGTTGCCTTGGCCACAATCTCCGCATGAATTTCCAGGCCGCGCAGAGTGGCCGCGGTATCCGTGGAAAAGTAAGGATTGGAAGTTCCAGCCGCGAAGATGACAATGCGGCCTTTTTCCAGATGACGAATAGCCCTGCGGCGAATGTAAGGTTCAGCCACCGAAGGCATGGAAATCGCCGTCATAACCCGCGTCGGCACGCCCTGCTTTTCCAGCGCATCCTGCAAGGCAAGTGAGTTGATGACAGTGGCTAACATGCCCATATGGTCCGCCGCCACACGATCCATATTGCGGGCAGCGGCGGCAACTCCGCGAAAGAAATTGCCGCCACCAACCACCAAGCCAATCTGGACGCCGGTGCGCGCCACTTCAGCAACTTCGGCCGCCAAGCTGATCACACGTTCGGCATTCACGCCAAAGCGGTCTTCCCCGGCCAGAACCTCGCCGGAAAGCTTCAACAAAATGCGTCCAAAACGGGCCACTGATGATTAACCTTGTTGCCCAGCCGGTTCTTCGGCCACAGCCGTTTCGCCAACCTTGAAGCGGACGAAGCGCGCGACAGTAATGTTCTCTCCAACCTTGGCAATTTTCTGCTGAATCATCTGCCCGATAGTGACCGAGTTTTCCTTAATGAAGGGCTGTTCCAGCAAGCAGAACTCTTCGTAATACTTGCTGAGGCGGCCTTCCACCATCTTCTCGGCAATCTTCTCAGGCTTGCCTTCGGCGATGGCGCGGGCCTTTTGAATATCACGCTCTCGGTCCAATGCTTCCGTGGTTACATCTTCCTTGCGGATGAACTTCGGATCGGCGGCGGCCACCTGCATCGCGATGTCCCTAACCAATTCCTGAAAGTCATCGGTGCGGGCCACGAAGTCCGATTCGCAGTTCACTTCCACCATCACGCCCAACTGCGAACCAGGGTGAATGTAGGTGCCGACAGTGCCTTGCCTGGTCGCACGGGATGACTTCTTTGAAGCTGAAGCAATGCCGCGTTTGCGAAGAACAACTTCCGCATCCGCAACCACGCCGTTGGCTTCCACCAACGCCTTTTTACACTCCATCATGCCAGCGCCAGTGCGCTCGCGTAATTCTTTTACTTGTCCCGCGGTAATCTCCGCCATATTCGTTTATCCTGTCTGAATTTTAGTTTCTGGCATTGGCGGCCGGAGTGTTTCA
>JAYVXT010000873.1:0-9616 GCA_043785065.1 Bryobacterales bacterium
CCCTAAGGATCTGTGCCACCCTATAAGGGAATGCCGGAGACGTCCCTTGCTAAAGAAAAGATGAAGATTGTGCTGCTCGAAGGAGTGCACTCAAGCGCCGTGGAGGCCCTTAAGACCGACGGGTACACCAACATCGAACACCACGAAAAAGCCTTGCCCGAAGCGAAATTAATTACAGCTGTACGCGATTCCTATATGGTCGGCATCCGTTCAGCCAGCCAACTGACCGAGGCTGTGTTCGATGCATCCAACCATCTGATTGCCGTGGGATGCTTCTGCATCGGGACCAATCAAGTGGATCTGGCGGCTGCCCGGAAGCGTGGCGTCGCGGTGTTCAACGCGCCGTTCTCCAACACGCGCAGTGTAGCCGAACTGGCTCTGGCGGAGATCATTTTTCTACTGCGGGGAATTACCGCGCGGAACGCGGCCGCGCATCGCGGCCAGTGGCTGAAAACCGCATCGGGGTCGCGCGAGGCTCGCGGCAAGACCCTGGGCATTATCGGCTACGGTCATATCGGCACCCAAATAGGCTTGCTGGCGGAATCGCTTGGGATGCGAGTGGTATTTTTCGACATCGAAATGCGGTTGGCGCTGGGCAACGCGCGGCCCATGGCGAGCATGGAGGCGCTGCTTGAAATATCGGATGTAGTCACCTGCCATGTGCCGCAGACTCCGGCAACTAATAAGATGATCAACGCCTCAACCTTGGCAAGAATGAAAAAAGGCGCTGCCCTGATCAATGCCGCGCGAGGCACAGTGGTCGATATCGACGCGCTGGTTGCGGCGCTGGACGCCAAGCACCTCAGTGGCGCCGCGCTCGACGTGTTTCCCAAGGAGCCGAACAGTAACAATGATGAATTTGTCTCGCCGTTGCGCGGGCGGGATAATGTGATTCTTACGCCGCACATCGGAGGGAGCACGCAGGAAGCCCAGCGAGATATTGGCATCGAGGTTTCAAGCAAGTTGATGAAGTACAGCAACAATGGCTCGACGCTGGGCGCGGTGAACTTTCCGGAAGTGTCGCTGCCCGCGCATCCTGGCCGGCATCGGCTGCTGCATATTCATCGCAATCAACCAGGCGTGATCTCCACGGTAAATTCGGTTCTTTCCCAAAAGGGCATCAACATCGCCGGGCAGTACTTGCAGACCAATAATAATATTGGTTACGTGGTGATCGACATTGAAGCCCCGGATCGCGCAGTTTCCCTACAACTGCGCAAGCAGCTTAGCAAGGTGGATGGGACAATTCGCACGCGCGTTTTGTACTAGCTTCCGCGTTTACAATCCAAGCTTCCTAACTTCCGCCGCGAAGTCCTGCGAGGTATTGTAGCCTTGCTGAAAGTAGCGAACCACGCCGGCCTTGTCGATCAGGACAACCACGGGGATTCCGGTGACGCCGAACTTCTGGCTGATGACTTTCCCAGAATCGAGCACGCTGCCGAAGCCATATTTGTGGTCCTCAAAATACTTCTTGGCCACATCCACCGTTTCGTTGTCGTTTACGCCGAGCACCACCAAACCCTTGTCTTTGAAGTTAGTGCTCAACGATTCAATTTGAGGCATCTGCTCACGGCATGGAGCGCACCAGGTTGCCCAGAAATTCAGCAGCACGGTCTTGCCAATAAGATCCTTCAAGGAGACGTCGTGGCCATCTAGATCCTTTAAGGTAAAGTCCGGAGCTGGTTTGCCAAGCAAGGTCGACGTTCGGCCAAACGGGCTTAATTCGGCAACTTCGGTAGCTCCTTCTGGCGGCGTGAACACGAATAGCTTTTCGTCAACTGGTTCGTTGAGGCGAAACACGGTGTATGATTTCGTGGTGGTCTGATTCACCGGCTCGTCCTGCGAGGGCATCTTCATTTTTGACCCGGAGACCTCGCGCAACACAACCATCCGCTCTTTATCGATCCAATATGTGGTTGGCGACTGCGCAAGAAGAATGTTGTTTGTCTTCATTCGGGAAGGAACTTCGATTACGTGGCATTGAACTTTCATACCAGCCACCTCAAGCACTTCTTCGCGAATATAGACCGGCGAATTCGTCATAGCCAAGTTCGTTACATAGTTCTCAATCGGATTGGAGACCATATCCATGCGGGGCCGTTCATAGGACGCCTGGTCTTTTTTCGAGTATTGCTTGGAAGCGGATTTGTATTCCCATACCGTTTGTCCATCAAAGACGCGGCTGGAAATCGAATGGCCCGGAGCGCGCAACTCAACCATTTTCTTTGAAGGCAAGTTCGCGGCAATAACCACGCGGGTCTCGTTGCGGGATTGGCTTCCGTCGGTGACGCTTTCGGTCACTGACGTGCCTTCGATGTAGTAGCTCTTCAGCTCTCCGTAGGTTCGGGAGGTTTGCTTGAGGATGTCCCAGGGATCGGGTTTCGACTGGCCGTAGGCTGCAAAACAGCAAACGGCGGGCAACAGGAATGAAAGACGCACGTTTCAGGCCTCCCCGAGTTGGGATATTCGAATATGTGTATCATACAACAAACTTTAAGCAGTGGGAAGCTTCTACCCTGGTTCTTCCATGACGCCTTCATAGACGGCGCCGAGATGCAATTCGCATTGGAGGTTTGGCAATGGTACACGCGCTCCGGGACCGCGATATTCGTGGAGCAGCCAGCCTTCATTCGGCTGACGCGAGTAATGCTCGATGAAGATGTCGTCGCAGTGGACCAGCAAGTAGTCGTTGAGGCTTGGAATTTGCCGGTAGATCTGGAATTTCAGGCCTCGGTCGTAAGCTGCGGTGGACGGCGAGAGGACTTCGACGATGACCGCGGGGTTGGTGCAGATGTCGTTTGAGCCTTCCTTGGTTTTGAGGGGGCCGCATACGACGGAGACGTCGGGATAGAGGTGGTTTTTCGTGGGACCTGTTCCGATGCGCAATTCGGAGGAGTAGCTCCTGCAAGGTTTGCCCTGAAGTTGCAATTCAAATTGGAACGATATTTTTGTTCCTAGGCGAGCGTGTCGTGGTGATCCACCGGACATGGCGAACATTTCACCATTGACGAACTCGTTACGATATTCAGCGGCGCGGTCTAGGGCGAGGTAGTCCTGCTCAGTAAGTCGAGTGACGGGTTTCGTGGCCACGCTTCATTATTGCAGGATCAGCGGAGGAGTGAGCTTGCGAAGCCCTTAAATAACATAGGTCCAAGTTTGTTTAGTATAATCCGGTTACGGTGGTAACGGTTGACGATGTCTACATGCCGCTGACTTTGACAGCTCCGGGTATTACCGATGAGCAGTTTGAAGAGTTGTGCCAGCAATATGAAGATTACCGAGTTGAGTACTCGGCGGAAGGGGATTTGCTTGTAATGCCACCTACCGATGAGGAAACGGGGATGCGCAATTCCGACATCAACTATCAATTGATGCATTGGGCGCGCACTCAAGAACGGGGCAAGGTGACCGATTCCAGCACTGGTTTCAGGCTTCCCAACGGAGCGCTTCGGTCACCGGATGCTGCTTGGATCTCCCGCGGACGATTGGGCCGAAAGCCGAATTGCCCCGATTTCGTCATCGAACTTCTTTCCCCTTCCGACCGCCGCACAACGGCGCATGCAAAGATGCTGGAGTGGATAGCAAATGGCTCGGAACCAGGCTGGATGATCGACCCGAAGAAGCAATCCGTAACGATCTATCGCGCTGGGCAAGAGCCGGAGACCCGCACCGGCATCATGCAGCTAGCCGGTGAAGGCCCGGTTGAAGGGTTCGTTCTTGAACTGGAGCGGATCTGGCATCATTAGCTTAAGAATCTAGTGCTATACTGTAAGTTGACGAACTTAAGGAGTGGGCGAAAGCCCACTTTTTTATTGGTTTTAGAAGATATCCATGGCCTTGGCCAATCAAGTTGTAGCCGAAAAAATCGCGCTGGTAGCGGAACGGTTAGCCGATCCCGAAGGGATTGAAATCGTTGAGGTTGACCTATTGGGCGGGGGCATTCACCGGGTATTGAGGGTGACTATCGACCGTCTAGAGGGTGTTACTCACGGGGACTGCGAAAAAATTTCGCGAGCTTTGGGTGATGCTCTTGATGAAAGCGGCATCATCGCCGGAGGCAGTTATACCCTTGAGGTGACTTCGCCTGGAGTGGATCGAAAACTGACCAAACCGAAGGATTTCGAACGGTTTGTGGGCCAAAAGATTAAGGTTGCTTTAAACCAGCCAGTGGACGGGGAAAAGCGCTATGACGGCGTTTTGGAGGCTTTTGAAGGCGGCGTAGCCACCTTGGCGGTGAAGCAAGGCAAGGCCAAGGAGCCTAAGCTGGTGAAAATCGAGTTTGGGCTTATTGATAAGGCGAATTTGAAGTTTGAGTGGAAGTAGAACTGGACCGAACCAGAAAGAGAGTCACAAGTGGCAAGTATTTTTCAAGCGATTGAGATCTTAAGTAAAGAAAAGGGCATTGATCCGCAGATTGTGATGGATCAAGTCAAGGAAGCTATGCTGGTGGCTGCGCGGAAGCAGTTCAAAGGCAATGAAGAATTGGCGGCTGAATTCGATCAGGCTTCGGGCGAAATTCAGATCTTCGCGGTGAAGAAAATCGTCGAAACAGTTACCGACCCGACGCACGAGATTGCCCTTTCCGACGCCCAGAAAATTGCCGCCAGCGCCGAAGTGGGAGGCGAGGTTCGCTTTCCCAAAAAGACCGATGGAATGAGCCGCGTATCGGCCCAGACCTTTAAGCAAATCATGCTGCAGAAGCTGCGCGAAGCCGAACGGGACACGATTTTCACCGAATATGCCCATCGCGTGGGCGAATTGGTCACTTGTGTCGTAAAGCGCATTGAAGGTCCGGATTTGATTCTGGACATGGGCAAGACCGAAGCGCGGTTACCAAAGAAGGAACAATCGCGTCTGGAAAATTTCGCAATCGGCGACCGCGTCCGCTGCATCATCAAAACCGTTGAAAAAAGCGGAAAGAATGCCGGCGTGATTCTTTCGCGCGCCGATGGTGATTTTGTAAAACGATTGTTTGAACAGGAAGTCCCGGAAATTTACGACAATACTGTGGTGATCAAAGCCTGCGCCCGCGAAGCCGGCGAGAGGACTAAGATCGCCGTGTTCAGCCGTGACCGCGACGTGGATTGCGTCGGTGCGTGCGTCGGCATGAAGGGCATGCGCGTGCAGTCGATCATCCGCGAATTGCGCGGCGAAAAAATTGACATTATTGAATATTCCGAAGACCCGGTAACTTTTGCCACGCATGCGTTGAGCCCGGCAAAGATCAGCCGCGTCACCGTCGTTGATGGAGCCGAACGGCACATGGAAGTGATTGTCGAAGATACGCAATTGTCCCTGGCTATTGGCAAAAAGGGCCAAAATGTGCGTTTGGCGGCTAAGTTAATTGGATGGAAAGTAGACATTAAGAGCGAAGAAGAGAAGCGGCAGGAAGTGGAATCGGCCATGTCCGCCATGATTGTTCCCGGGGCGCCGGTTAGCGCTTTGGTGGAACATGGGTTGACGCCGGAAATCCTCAGCACACTCATAGCGGCCGATGTCGGAACAGTGGAAAAATTGGGTTACATGACTCCTGAGGATCTGGAAGCGCTGCCAGGGATGGAACCGCATATGGTGGCAGTCATTCAGGAAGCCGTGAATCGCTATTACAGCCAATTTGAAGAGCCAGTCCCAGCCCAAGTGGAAGAAGCAGCCGTGGCCGTCGAGGTTAGCCAGGATTCAGCCGGGGAGGCTGAACCAGCTGCCACCCATGCGGTGGAAGAAACACCTGAGGCTAATGAGCATCACCCGCATTCGGGAGTATCCGCAGACCAATCGGAGGGAATACAGTCCTAGAATCTGTTACCATAGCTTGGGGCATCTTTTATTAGCAAGATCACAAGCGAGACGACGGAATCAGCAGACGTCCAACGTATGAGTAAAATTCGAATCAACGAACTTGCCAGGGAGCTGGAAGTCAAACCCAGCACGATTATCGACCTGCTGGCGGAACTGGGCGTAACCGAGAAGAAAACCCATTCCAGTTCGATTGAAGATGACGCTGCCTTAGCGATCCGAGACCGGCTCGCAGCCGGCGGAAAAATAGAGAAAGACCGAATAGGGCAGCCTGTTCGTGTTCCTAAGGCGAATCAAGGTGATCTTTTCGACTCAATAAAAATAGAAACTAGTGCGAAACCGGAGCCAACCAAGCCCTCGGAGGCCAATCCGGTTAAAGTACCAGTAGAGCCACCCCTCTTGGTAGCATCGGCTGCCGCCGACCATACTCCGGCTCCGCAGCCCGAGATAGCACACATGCCCGTGAGGTTACCTTCACACGCGCCAATTCGACCGCCGCTAGCTAGCGGCGGGCTGCGGATCCCGCATCCGCAAGCGCATAAACAAGCATCGCCCCCAAGTATACCTATTCCACCTGCGGCAGTGCCCAAAGCCCCGCCTGCGGTGCAGCATAGCGCACCTCAACCGAGTGCGCCTCCGCAACCATCCGCACCAGCGGTTCCGGCTGCGCCTATGCCTGCTGCGCCTATGCCTGCTGCGCCCGCCGCACCGTCCACGCCAATTAGCGCAGCCCCCTTGCCCGGAACTCCCGTGCCGCCTCCATCTGCTCCGGGTCGCGCTGCTCCAATTCCCGCAAGACCATTACAAACCGGGCCAAGACCAGGCCAAATCCTGGGCGGACCACGCCAAGGCTATCATGGGTCCCCAGGTGCGCCCGCTATTCCCCGGCCGCCGATTTCCGGTGCCGTGCCTGGCGCCCCCAGACCGCAAATCAGTCCACAACTGCCCCGGCCTCCGATCACCAGGCCATCGCCCCAAGGGCACACTGGTGACCGACACTTCCCGCCACAACAAGCCGGACCACAGCGTTCGGCTCCGCAGCAAACGGGTGCTTTGGGCCAACCTGGCGCTGCCATGAAGGCGCCACTAGCCGGCCAGCCGGCCGCGCGGCCGATTGTTCCGCCCCGGCAGGATATTCTGGACCGGCTTCGCCAACAGCAACAAGTGCCGGCCAAAGGTATGCCTGGCGCACCGACGCCGCGTCCCCCAGGCTCTTATTCTCCGCGTCCGGGTGCGCCGGCGCCGGGTCAACCAATTTATCAAGGCCGGGTTCGTCCAGGGCAAGCAATTCCGCAGCGCCCCGGCGCGCCAAGTGGCCCGGGCGGCGGTTATCAAGGTGGCGCTCCTGGCGGCTATAGCCGGCCCGGTGGTGGAGGCGGCCCCATGCAGCGCCGTGGTCCTCACCCGACTTCTCCAGGCCGCGGTGGGCCGGCGGGCATTGCCCTTGAACCGCCAGTTCTACCGGTACCTACCGACCAGCGCCGCACCGATGCAGCCAAGCGCCGGCATGATCCGGGCCGGGATAGGGAATCGGAGCGCGAAGGCAAGCTGAAGCCAATGTCGCGGCGGCATGAAATTGCCGAACTTCCGCCCATTGACCGCGAAATCACCATTTCCGAAGGCATTACGGTTAAAGAGCTTTCCGAAAAGTTGGGAGTCCGCGCCAACCTTCTAATCAAGAAGCTGGTGGACGTCAAGAAGGTATTTGCTTCGATCAACCAGACGCTGGACGCGAAGCTGGCCGAAGAATTAGCCCGTGAATTCGGCGCTTCGGTCAACAAAGTTAGTTACGAAGAAGAGCACACGCAGGATATTGATCTGGCCGAAGATGCCAAGGATCTTATTCGGCGCGCTCCAGTGGTTACGATCATGGGTCACGTTGACCATGGTAAAACCTCGCTGCTCGATGCGATTCGTTCGGCCCGGGTTGCGGAGCGCGAATCCGGCGGGATTACCCAGCATATCGGTGCATATCAAGTAGAAAAGAACGGCAAGAAGATCGTCTTCATCGATACGCCTGGCCACGCCGCGTTTACACGCATGCGTGCTCGCGGCGCGAAGGTGACCGATATCGTCGTCCTTGTGGTGGCCGCCGACGACGGCGTCATGCCGCAAACCAAGGAAGCCATCGATCATGCCAAGGCTGCGGGCGTTCCGATTATCGTGGCGATCAATAAAATCGACAAACCGGATGCCAACCTGGATCGTATCAAGCAACAATTGAACGACGTTGGGTTGCTGGCCGAAGATTGGGGCGGCGATGTTGTCATGGTGCCGGTTTCCGCCAAGGCGAAGACCAACCTGGATCTGCTGCTGGAAATGATTTTGCTGGTTGCGGAAATTTTGGACTTGAAGGCAAATCCGACGCGGCCCGGCATGGGTTCGGTGTTGGAAGCGCAGCTTGATCGCGGACGCGGTCCGGTGGCGACAGTGCTGGTGCGCAACGGCGTCCTGAAGGTCGGAGACTTCTTCATTTGTGGTTCCGTGTTCGGCAAAGTTCGCGCCATGTTCGACGATCGTGGGCTTCCTGTCCGCGAAGCTGAGCCCTCGACGCCTGTCGAAGTGCTAGGTCTTGAAGCACTGCCCGAAGTGGGCGATTCCGTGCAAGTTGTAACTGACACGGCCAAGGCCAAGCAAATCGTTATGTATCGCGAGTCGCAGGCTCGTGAAGTGGCGATGGCCAAGAACAAGAGAATGACTCTTGAACAACTGCATGCGCAAATGCAGGAAGGCGAGCTGAAGGATCTGAACTTGATCATCAAGACCGATGTGGGCGGAATAGCCGAAGTGCTAACCGACACATTGACCAAGCTGACCAACGACAAGGTTCGCGTGCGGGTGCTGCATGCCGGCGCCGGCGCGATTACGGAAACCGACGTATTGCTGGCAACGGCGTCGAACGCGATTATCATCGGGTTCAACGTGAAGCCGGAACGGACGGCGCAAAGCGTGGCTGATCGCGAAAAGGTAGACATCCGCCTGCATTCGATCATTTACGAAGTCACCGACCAGATCAAACGCGCGATGGTGGGACTGCTTGATCCAGTATTCAAGGAAGTTTATCGCGGCAAAGCTGAAATTCGCGAAGTGTTCCGCATCACCAAGGTGGGCGCGGTGGCCGGTTGTATGGTCATCGACGGCACGATTGGACGCGACAACGAAGTGCGCGTGGTGCGTGGCAAGGACACTGTGTATACCGGCAAGATCCTGGCATTGAAGCGCTTCAAGAACGATGCAAGCGAAGTGCGGCAAGGGTTTGAATGCGGCATTTCGATTGCGGGCTTCAATGATCTGAAGGTGGGCGATGTGTTTGAGACGTTTGTGAATGAGAAGGTGCCGCAAGAGGTGATGTAAGCTTTTTGTGCAGAAGTTTTTTGAGAACCCCGGGCTTAACGGCTCGGGGTTTTTTGTTGGGTTTGACTGTACAATTGATTTTATTTACGATTTAACCTGACGAAATCGTAGTAGTTGCTATGCATGGATCATGATACGTTCTGAAAGACGTCATGACGACGGGAACGACGAAGGACAGTCCGACGTGTCGAGGATCTTTTCCGAACTTTTTCTCAGGCATACCATAGGTGATACAAGAGAAGAACAGGAGTGGGAAATTGTCCCGAAAGGCTCAAAAAGTAGAGGCCGGATCGCGGCATCGCCAGAAGGTTCACTTTATATGCAAGACCCAGACTTTCCGAGGCAAAGACAGTTCCGCGTGCGGCGTATTTCACCATTTGGGTGACACAACCACGCACCAGCCCCCGATGGCAATCGGGGGATTCCTCGATACTCGTCATTCGTTAATTTGTTGTTTAACCAAGGCCAG
>JAYVXT010000874.1:0-2950 GCA_043785065.1 Bryobacterales bacterium
CTTTTTGCCGGAGCCGTCCCCGCTGCCGGGTTCGGCAGTTCAGCCTCGCTTCGCGCGCTTGGCTATAAATCACCCAACGAGAAACTGAACATCGCCGCCATCGGCTCTGGCGGTAAGGGGTCGAGCGACATCACGGGGTGTGCGGCCGAAAACATCGTGGCCCTCTGCGATGTCGACGATAAGCAGGCTGCCGCGAAGTTCAAAGAATATCCCGACGCGCCGAAGTACAAAGACTTCCGCAAAATGCTGGACAAAGAAGCCAAGAACATCGACGCCGTGATTGTCTCCACGCCCGACCACATGCACGCCACCGCCGCCATGTGGTGCATGGAACGCGGCAAGCACGTCTATGTTCAAAAACCGCTGACCCGCACCATTTGGGAAGCGCGCCAACTGCGCGAGGCCGCCAATAAGTACGGCGTCGCCACGCAGATGGGGAATCAAGGGTATTCGAACGAAGGCACGCGTCAAGTGGCGGAAATTGTTTGGTCCGGCGAACTGGGCAACGTCAGCGAAGTGCATGCCTGGACTGATCGTCCCATTTGGCCCCAAGGTCAAACCGAAATTCCCTCGTCCGATCCGGTACCCGATACCCTCGATTGGGACCTGTGGCTGGGCGTCGCGGAAAATCGGCCTTATTCCGCAAAAGCCGGCCCAGGCGGTCGCGGCGGCTTCTATCAACCTTTCAACTGGCGAGGCTTTTACGATTTCGGTTGCGGCGCGCTCGGCGATATGGCCTGCCACATTCTAGGCGCACCCAACATGGCGCTGAAGCTCGGTTCGCCCACTTCCGTCGAATGCATTATGAAGGAAGGCACAAGCGACTTCCAGTTCCCCAAGAAGTCCATCATCCGTTTCGATTTTCCCGCCCGTGGCAACATGCCGGCTGTGAAATTGTTCTGGCATGACGGACTGAAAGAATCGCCGAAGATTCCTGGCGTGCCCGAAGACGAACTTCTGGGCGATCTACCGGGCAGGCCAATGCGCCGCCAGCAAGGCGCCGCCGCTCTGGCGCAAGCTCCCCAAAGGCGCAACGGATATGTTGGCCGGGTGTTCGATATGGAATCTTACACCGAAATTAAGGCCGACCCCGAAGTACGCATGCCCAATCCCGATGGCAGCGTGTTCATTGGCGAAAAGGGCATTCTCACCACCGGCACTTACGGCGAGCAGACCCGCCTGCTGCCCGTGGAAAAGATGCGTGATTTCAAGATGCCATCGCAGTTCCTCACCCGTTCGCCCGGTCACTATCGTGACTGGATCCGCGCGGCCAAGGGCGGCGATCCGGCTTGTTCGAACTTCAACGTAGCGGCTCCGTTTGTGGAATGGATGCTGCTGGGCGTGATCGCTCTACGGACCGAAGGTAAGATTGAGTACGACGCCGCGAAGATGCGCATCACTAACAATGTTGCCGCCAATAAGTACATCAAGCCGATGTTCCGCAAAGGCTGGTCGTTCGTCTAAATGAGTAAGTGGTTGAGAAGGAGTTGGGTTACGGCCCAGCTCCTTTTCTTATGTACGCCCCTATCCTTCGCCGATACCTATCCGCGCCAACCAATCGACGCCATTCATTACACGTTTGCGCTAACTCTCTCCGACACGACCGACGAAATCATCGGCGAAGCCACGGTGGACCTACGCTTCCTCGCTGTCAACACAAGGGAGTTCACGCTCGACCTGACCTCGCCGAGCATGACAGTAACTGCTGTTACCACTGTTACTGACTCAGCGCTGACTTACACTCACACCGACAACCGCCTAACTATCCACTTACTCACATCCCCCGCCGCTGGAGAACGCCGGCAATTCCGCATCGCCTACCACGGCATTCCAGCCGGCGGACTGCGCATCATGAAGAACAAATACAACGAACGCACGTTCTTCAGCGAGAACTGGCCCAACCAGGCGCGCCAGTGGCTGCCCATGATCGACCATCCTTATGACAAAGCCACCAGCGAGTTTCTGATCACCGCCCCTTCCCACTATCAAGTGATCGCCAACGGCTTGCTGCTGGAGGAAACCGACCTGGGCGACGGCCGCCGCCTTACACACTGGAAGCAATCCGTGCGCATCGCCTCGTGGCTCAACGCTATCGGCGTGGCGCAGTTTTCGGTGCGGCAATTTGGAGTAGCGAAGGGCATTCCGCTCTCCACATGGGTCTACCATCAGGACCGGAATCAAGGCATCGCCACGTTCGATCAGCCTACGCGCCAAGCCATGGAATTCTTCAGCGATTACATCGGGCCGTTCCCCTATGAGAAACTTGCCAACGTGGTGGCCGCCGGTTTGAATGGAGGCACGGAGCACGCCAGCGCCATCTTCTATGGAGAAAAATCGGTGAGCGACAAGCCGGCGACGCGCCTGGTGTATCACGAGATTGCCCATCAATGGTTTGGCGATGCTGTAACTGAAAAAGATTGGGATGAGGTGTGGCTGAGTGAAGGCTTCGCCACTTACTTCACATTGCTAGGCGTGGAGCATTACGAAGGCCATGACGCCTTCCTTACGGGCCTTGAACGCAGCCGCGCTCAAATCATCGAGCTGGAAACAAAGCTGCCCAACTCGCCCGTCATCCACAATAATCTTTCCGACATGAAGAAGGTGCTGAACCGGCTGATCTATGAAAAAGGCGGCTGGACTTTGCATATGCTGCGCCGCCAAATGGGCGAAGAGAAATTCCAAGCCGGCATACGCGATTACTATCAGCGTTACCGCGACAGCAACACCACCACCGACGAATTCCGACAAGTTATGGAAGAACACTCTGGCCAAAATCTCGCCAGGTTCTTCGCGCAATGGCTGAAGCGCGCAGGCGTGCCGCAAGTGGAGGGCTCCTGGAGTTACAACTCCACCGCGAAGAAGATCATGGTGGAACTATCCCAAACACAGCCCGGCGAAGCTTACGCGCTAAGTCTTGAATTCGGCATCGATGGCAATAAGTTCATTCAGG
>JAYVXT010000875.1:0-2944 GCA_043785065.1 Bryobacterales bacterium
CCGAATCCAGAGCGGATAAAATGAAAACCCCCAGTGGCCCCCAGCTCACCAGAGTTGCAAGAAATTGTTTCAATCCTCAATATTACCGTGCTGAAGCAATTTGAGCATTTCCGATTCGTCCAGGACTTTCACACCCAATTCCCGCGCCTTGTCCAACTTCGAACCCGCCTCCTCACCCGCCACAACATAGCTCGTCTTCTTACTCACCGAACCGGCAACCTTTGCCCCTGCCGCTTCAAGCCGCCTCTTGACTTCGTCACGGGAAAGAGTGGGCAGCGTGCCTGTCAAAACAAACGTCAACCCGGCCAAAGCGCCTGCTACTTTCTCTTTCTTCACATGGTCAAAGTTCACGCCGGCCTCGCGCAGCCGCTCAATCAAATCCTGATTATGTTGCTCGGCAAAGAACCCCGCCACCGCTGCCGCCACCTTCGGCCCAACTTCATTGGCCTTCTGCAAATCCTCTTCACTAAGAGCCCGAATCGCATCCAAAGGACCAAAAGTGTCAGCCAATATTTGTGCGGTTCGTTCGCCGACGAATGGAATGCCAAGGCCGTTCAGCAAGCGGGGCAATGCTGCGTCGCGCGACCTGTCGATGTTCGCCACAATCTTGGTTGCCGACTTTTCCCCCATGCGCTCCAAGCCCGCCAATTCCTCGGCCTTCAGGCCATATAGATCGGCGATGTTCTTTACTCGTCCGGTGGAAACCAATTGATCGACCAATGCATTGCCCATGCCATCGATATCCATCACTCCGCGCGCCGCGAAGTGCAGGACTGACTCTTTCAACCGCGCCGGGCAATTGGTATTTATGCACCGCCGCGCCACCTCTCCCTCGGCGCGAATCACCACGCCATCGCAAACCGGGCAGCGCTCCGGCATCACAAACAGCTCCCTGTGCGAGCCTTGGGCGATCACACGCAGCACCTTGGGAATGACGTCGCCACTGCGTTCAATAACAACCGTATCGCCCGCCGCCAAACCAAGCCGCTCAATCTCGTCCTCATTGTGCAGCGTCGCCCGGCTAACGATCACGCCGCTAACTTCCACTGGGCGCAGGAGCGCCACCGGAGTCAGCGTCCCCGTGCGCCCCACATTCACATCAATCTTTTCCACCACCGTTTCGGCCTGCCGCGCTGGGTACTTAAATGCAATCGCCCAGCGCGGGGCTCTCGCAGTGTACCCCAACTGACGCTGCTGCGACAGCGAATCGATCTTGATCACCACGCCATCGATTTCGTAGGGCAGGGAATCGCGCTTCGCCTCCCACTCGCCAATGAATGCCAGCAACTCATCGACGCTATCGCACAGCTTTCGCCGCGGGTTCACTTTGAACCCCAATTCCTGCAAGCGGTCTAGCGAGGCCCAATGGCTTTCGAAAACAGGCTCGCCTTGTTCGAAGTAATAGTAGGTGTAGTAATCCAACTTACGCGCGGCTGTAATGGCCGGGTCGAGCATCCGCAAACTCCCAGCGGCCGAGTTGCGCGGATTCGCATATCGAGGCAGGCCTGCGGCCTCGCGCTCCGCATTCAGCTTTTGAAATGAGCTAGTGGGCATCACCACTTCGCCCCGCACTTCAAATTCCCCATCGTAACCCTTAACCCGCAACGGAGCAGAACGAATCGTCTGCGCATTCGCCGTCACTACTTCGCCCTCGGAACCATCGCCCCGCGTCAGGGCCAACACCATTGCGCCGCCGCGATATCGTACCGCCATTGAAAGTCCGTCCAGCTTCAACTCCGCCACGAAGCGGTACTCCGCGCCAGCCAAGCCCTCGCTAACGCGCCGGTCAAATTCTCGCAGTTCGGTTTCATTCAGGGCATTGTCCAGGCTCATCATCATTGAACTATGCCGCGACTTGGTGAACCCATCGCGAGGAGCGCCGCCAACGCGCACCGTCGGGGAATCATCGGTTTTCAGCTCCGGATGAGCCTCCTCCAATTCCTTCAACTGCCGCATCAGTGCGTCGTATTCGGCGTCGGTGATTTCCGGTTCGTCTAAGACGTAATAGAGGTGTTCGTGATGGCGTAGTTGTTCGCGCAAGTCATGGATTTCTTTATGAATGGTTAGAGTTGAGTGCGGTTGCATTAAGATAGATAGAAGTAAGGATCGCTGCCCGTTATACCTATCTACAAGAATATCGCTCTCATCCATAACCCGCACGCCGGCAGGCTTCAGCGCAGTCCTCATAAGTTTGAGGAAGCGGTGTCCGCGCTGGAACGTGCGGGCCACACCGTTAGCCCGGTTCCCACCAAAGGCCCTGGAACAGCTGGGGAACAAGCGCGTCAAGCCATCGCAGAAGGGGCTGACCTGATTCTGGCTTGCGGTGGCGACGGAACTATTAACGAGGCCGCGGCCGGCGTCGTTGGCACGCAAATTCCTTTCGCGATTCTTCCTGGCGGCACTGCTAATGTTCTGTCGATGGAAACGGGGCAAGGCTCCAACATGGCGAAGGTTGCCGCCTCGATTGCATCGCTTGTGCCGCGGCGTATCAGCATTGGAAAGTTCGAGGCTGCCGGGGCGCCCGCGCGGCACTTCTTGATTATGCTGGGCGCTGGACTGGACGCCAAAGTTGTGGCCGAAGTACAACCCCATGTTAAGCGCAAGCTGGGCAAAATCGCTTACTGGCTTTCGGGCCTGATGCAAACCGGCAAGCGGCTGGAAGAAATCACTGTCCGCACGCCGGACGGCGCTTTCAAAGCTTCATTCATTCTAGTCAGCCGCGTGCGCAACTATGGCGGCGACCTCAGCATCGCGCGTTCCGTGACCTTGCTCGACGACGATTTTGAAGTAGTGCTTTTTGAAGGCTCCAACTCCCTCCGCTTTATTCCCTACTTCGCCGCTGTTATTACGGGCCAACAAAAACGCATGCCCGGTATTACAATCCTTCGCGCCACGTCCGTGGAGTTGGAAACTATCGGCGGTAACGCTGTGTTGGTGCAGGCGG
>JAYVXT010000876.1:0-9580 GCA_043785065.1 Bryobacterales bacterium
GCGAATAAGGTCCATGAAGGGGTCCAGATTCTTTTCACCATGGGGCAAATGCCTGTTAGGTCCAATAACCATCCAGCCACGATCCCCGCCCCAGTAGCGATCAGCAAAGCGCGCACCTTATCCTCATCCGGTTTTGAGGATCGCAGCAACCCGCCCGCCAACAAGCCGAAAATCATCGTCACCAGCGACGGTATAAAATTGAGAGTCAAATAACCGCCGCTGTTGAACTCAAATGCCTTCGCCCGAGGCCACAAATTCAAGAACCAATGGTCCACCCACGCCGCGAAGTTCGTATTCTTGTCCCAGTGCGCCCCAAAACCTTCCGGATGATTCGGCCAATCCATGGACACTCCAACGGAAGGCCAATCGAAGCCGGCGGCCGGAGTAGGGAACAGAGCAAAACAAGCCCAATAAACGGCAAGAATCGCACCCGCCGCGATCGCCTGCACCTTCGGTCTCCGCCAACCCAACCAAAACAGGAAGGGATATCCCAAACCAATTTGCGTCAGCACATCTTCAAACGTAAAATTAGTCTGCGGCTTCCCCACGCTACGCAGAAAAATTCCCAACGCAATCAGCGCGAATGAACGCCACAGCGTATGCACCCATAGGTCACGTTCCGTCTGCCCTTTTTCTTTCCGTTTCGCAATCGACCACGGCAACGCAACGCCCACCATGAACATGAATGAAGGTTGGATCAAATCCCAAAGGGACCACCCGGCCCACGCCACATGGCTCGTATTATAGGAAAGGAATTGGCAGAAAGCATTGCCCGGGTACGCCTCTGCCACGCGCGAAAGCCCCATAATCTCCGACGCCATGAAGAGCATCGTGGCGCCGCGATAAACGTCAAGGGATGCCAGTCGTTGCTGTGTGGATTCGGCCATCAAAGACTACTCCGCCTGCCGGTAGTAGAAAATTAGATCCAGTTGCGGGGGCACTTTCCCTAACGCACGCAGAAACCCCGAAACTTGTCCCCGGTGATGCGTGCCATGATTCACAACGTGCAGAATGATTTGCCACAAAGGCTGCTGGTGTGGTTTCCCTTTCAAATCGGTGAATTCGATAATCCGCGCGAGGGAATCTTCCGCTTCCGACGCCAATAGTTCCAACCACTTTTGGCAATACTTTGGCCACTCCGCTTGCAGCGCTTGCAGCGAGCGATCTTCATCGCCGGTGAAATTGGATCGAGGCGTTCCTTCCACGCGGTGGAACCATATTTGATCGGCTGCAAAGCTGTGGGCCAGCGTCAAAAGCACATTCTTATCCGCTGTTCCAAAATCATGAAGCACCTCATCGCTGGTAAGTCCGGCGGCGGCTTCCAACAGCCGGCCCGTAGCCCAGGCCGTATATCGAAGGTGTGATTGAAGAATTGCTTTTGTCATCCGTTTGAAATATCGTCCAGCCGCAACCGAAATTATACTGCGATTCGTAACTTGGGCGTGCCATAATATGTCGAGGTTGCCCCCATATGACACCAGAACAAGCACAATTTCTGCGGGATTTTTCCTGCCAAAGTTTCACAAGTGAAGCCGAGACCACTAAAAAGGTGATTGGCTCCATGACTCCAGGCCAAGAAGCATACAAGCCATCCGAACGCTGTATGTCGGGAATCGACTTGGCATCTCACCTCGCCACGGCCGATGTTTGGTTTTTGAACAGTATCGCCGACGGCGCTTTTGGCCCGCCCGCTGAAGGCGCCGCAAAACCGAAAACCGCCGAAGAAGTTCTTGCTTATTATGACGCAAATTTCCCCAAGGCATTGGACCGCATTAAAGCCATGACCCCCGATAAACTGGCCGCGCCCATTGACTTCTTCGGCATGATGCAAATGCCGGCCGCCTCGTTCGTCGATTTCGCCTTGCGTCACAGCATCCATCATCGCGGCCAACTTTCCAGCTATTTGAGGCCGATGGGCGGAAAAGTGCCCAGCATCTATGGACCAAGCGGCGATTCAAAGTAATCGCTGAATCGATCTACTCAACTAAGGGGACCGGGCCCGCAGGCCCGCCCTCGCTGAAATTTACGGCTGCTGTTCGCCCTTGCCAACCTCACTAGGCGCATGACACAGAAGTGATGAAGGATCTTTTCATGGGCGCGTGCCGATGGCATGCTCAGATGATGGCCACGGAGTTCACCTCGTTGGCTGCGCGGCGCATCGACGTGCGCGGGCTAAAGACCCGGAACCACCATGTATGCATGTGAGTATGAGCACGTCCGGATTTGAATGGATTGCTTGTGAATCGGGTGACCTGGTACTTTTCTATTTCGCACCCAGCCCTTTCCAACCGCGTGGAAGAACTTCCTTCTGTTAGAATGGGCGGTTGGCAAATTCACTATCCCGCAAATCCTTCCTCGCCGGCGGCATTGCAGTATTGGGCGCTCCGCTAATAAACCGCGGACGCTTCAGTTTGCTCGGAGCCACTCAAGAATATTCCACTGAAACCATGGACATAGTGAAAGAGTCCATCGTGATTGACCTGCTCGGGCTTCTGACACTCGACTATAGAAAGCTGATCTATTGGCAATCGAAGCCAGAATCCTTCCAACTGCAAGAATTTCGCAGATTGAAAGATTCCGGCGTTACCATTCTGCATCCCGCCGTTGGTTTTGTTCAAGGAGATGTGTATGCCGAGTCGACCGGCGACCTAACACGTTGGAATCGATTCCTGGCCGCGCGAAGTGAACATTTTATCCGCATCAAGACTGTCGATGATATCGTAGCGGCCAAAGCTCAAAACAAGATTGGGATCATCCCCGGTCTGCAAAATTCGCAGCATTTCCGCACGGAGAAGGACGTGGATTTGTTTTATGCAATGGGCCAGCGAATTTCTCAATTGACTTACTTTAACAATCGTTTGGGTGGAGGCTCCACGGACCCCAACCGCGGTTTAAGCGCCTACGGTGGGTCCATAGTAGAGCGCATGAACAACATTGGAATGGCCATCGATCTTTCGCATTGCTCGGACAAGACTACACTCGATGCCTTGGAAGCTTCCGCGAAACCAGTGCTTTTTACTCATTCCAATTGCAGGGCTTTAACCAATCACGGCCGCTGCAAAACTGACGAAGCTATTAGAAGACTTGCCGCGAACGGTGGAGTGTTTGGAGTCACTCTGGTGCGCCCATTTGTGCGAGCGGCGGGCGCGGTAACTATTGAAAATGTCTTGGATCATATCGATCACATAGCTTCCGTTGGGGGCATAGATCATGTTGGCCTTGGAACTGATGTCGACCTTGATGGGCGGGAAATGGGCAGAGCCCGAAGCAGCGATCTTGACGGGATCTCTTACCCTCATAAAATCCACACCTTGGTGCAAGGCCTTCTGCGCCGGAAATATTCCCGCAAAGACATTCAGCTGATTCTGGGCGGTAATTCCCGCCGGGCGCTGAATGAAATTTGGGCCGCCTAGTAAAACGGCCCTTATCTATTTCGGGAACAGCAACTACTGAACCGCGATCGTCGGTCCCACTGGAGTTGCAACTCCGTTAATTGAAATCGACAGCGGAAGCGTATTTCCCACGATGCCGGCCGGAGTACGTAAGTTGACTTGAAATACTCCTGTGATCAGTCCCGGCGCGGCGCCGATAAATTCAACATTAGCGTTTTGTCCGCCAATGGTTGCAGTAACGGGCGCTGTGATTCTTAGCAGTTGATTCGAAGGGGAAACCGATCCGGTTGTGCCAACGGGGCTGGTCTGGCCGGCTCCTGTTATATAAACAGAGATCACCGAATTCTGCGTTGCGGGCTTCAAAGTGGCGCTGAGAGCTCCATTTACGGAGCCATCCTGATTTACCACCGCGCCTTGACCCGAACCAGTTGTATTGAGGGTGAAAATTGCAGGTGAAGTGTTATCCACCCTCAATCCCAAGGGGGTAGAGGTAACTCCGTTGTATTCGACGGTAACATTCGTGATAATTCGCCCCGCGATTTCCCACGGCGCGGTCACGTTAATCTGCGTGGCCGAAACAAATATGGGAGTGCCTGGAATGTTATCGAAGAGAACTCGAACGCCTTGTAATTTGGCGTCGACTCCGCCGGCTGCATTTAAGGTGAACAGACCGCCGTTAGTGGGCGATACGGGTCCCAGCGCGACGCCTTTGATGGTGATCAGTTCACCAGGGGCGATCGTCCCGGCCTGACTGCTGGCGGCGTTGGTGATGGTCCCAGGTTGGGGTGCTGATGCAGCGGCGACATTTAAGGTAACATTCGCAACCACAGGCGAAGTGGATCCCGGAGTCGTGATGGAAATAGACCCGTTGTATGCGCCAACCGCGAGACCCTGAGGGTTGATTGAAACATTCAGGTCCTTGGGGGTGGTTCCCGAGGTTGCGTCAACCACCAGCCATCCGGCTGGGCTTGAAGCGCTGATTAGAGTGAAGGAAACGGGCGTTGTACTGGAAACGGTAAGTTTCTGCGCGGCTGGGTTAACGTTGCCGAGTTGATAGTTAAACGACAAGGTTTGTGTCGATATTGCCAGATTCTGCGCGGCAATAACAGTGAGTGAAACAGGCACTGTAATGGGCGGGGTGGCGGAGTTCTGGAAGGCCAGAACAATTTGCGCGGTGTAGGGCGTGGCATTTACAGGTAAAGAGTTCGGTTTGATGCTAACCGTAACATCGCCATTCGCATTGCCGCTGGTGGGATTCACATCCAGCCAGTCGCCACCGGTAATTTGCAAAATCGTCGCGGTGTAAGATGCGGTTCCTCCCGCGCTGGTGAGTGTTACGGCTTGGCTTTTTGGAACCGATGCACCCTGTGTTTGCGTGAATGACAATGCCGGAGGCGTGGCGCTAACGGTTATGGAGGGATTGACCGTCACGGTAACCGGCAAAACAAACGTCTGGCCTGGAAGCGCTGACGGCAAACTAGGAGAAGATATGGAGACTTGTCCGGTGTAAGTGCCTGGAGCCAGTCCTCCGGGTAGTATGGAAACCACCAAGTTCGTTGGAGTAGAGCCCGAACCTGGGCCGACAGCCAGCCAACCGCCGGCCGTATTGGTGGTTGCCGAGGCGGTGAATGCCACTTGGGTTGCGGGGTCGGTGCTAGTCAGTGAAATCGTACGGGCTATGGCTCCCGTACCGGCTGCCGATTGCTGCACAGTTTCAGTGCCGAAGCCGACAGGAATGCTGATGCTTAATTCCGCCGTTGCGGAAACGGCTACTGTAACAGGGATAACTAACGGAATTGCCGATCCCAAATAGGAGACCGATATAGCGCCCGTGCAAATGCCAGGTGTCATGCCGGCGGTGGCTGCGCTCACGGTTATCGTGACAGGAGTTGTAACTTGGGATGTGGTCGCCGTTAACCAAGATGTACCGCAAGAAGATGTTGTTGTGGTTACGCTTACTGGAACCGGTTGACCGGTGCTGCGAATCTGCAGAGCCTGAGAGGGCGGTGCGATCAGATTCGTCTGAAAACTAAACAGAAGGCTGGCCGGAACCGCGATCACTTGGATAGGATTCGTAATTGTGAAGGTGACGGGAACTACGATGGAATAGTTGTCGCCGTTGGTTGGCCGCAGGGTGACCCGTGCTGTTAGACTGCCCACGGCAAGTCCCGCTGGGTTTACGTGCAAGATTACCTGCGCCGGTGAGGCGCTTGCTGAGGAAGTGGCCGTCAACCAAGTAGCATCGGTGGACACGGAAAAGGGAACTTGGCCGCCAAGCGATGTAATGTTCAATATCTGATCCGCCGGACCCTGGCTGGCAAATGCGCTAGTAAAAGTAAGCTGCGCTGGGTTGGCTTGTAGTAAAGGATTGTTGCTAACCACTAGAGTTACGGGGATGGAGGGTAACACGGCGCCGTTTAAAGGCGTGATATTCAGCGACGTGGAATAGGTTCCCGGAGTAAGCCCAGTGGGGGTTGCCGTGAGCGTGATAGCGGTTGGGGTACCCGTTGCGGTTCCGCCTAGGGGGTTCACCACTAACCACGGTGCTGCTGGACTAACACCAACGGTGAAGGGAATGGTTCCACCATTGGAACTCAAGGAAATCGATTGGGAGGCAGGAAGTGCGCCGCCGGTTTGATAAAGGAAGGCGCCGAGGCTTGTTGGTGAAACACTCAGAATTGAAGTAGCACTTACCGTGAGAGCTACTTGAATTTGTGTCAGGTTGCCCGCGGGATTGCTTGCGGCGGTGATCGTTCCGGTGTAAGTTCCCGGAGCCAGACCTCCTGGCACTGCGCTGACTGAAAACGTTCCGCTGGAACTGCCTACAATTCCACCGGTGGAATTCACGCTAAGCCAATTGCCGCCATTTTGAGTTTGCGTGGTAAGGTTGAAAGCCAAGCTTCCCGAAGTACTTGACAGCGTGACATTCTGACTCACAGGTGTGCCAATCTGCGCTCCCTGAATGGCGGTGAAAAACAACGTGGATGGCGATGCGGAAAGGGTGGATGCGCCCCCAACTATGAGGCTCACATTCACCGTTACCGAGCTACCGGGAGTGGATACAAGCTGAACAGTGAAGGAGCCGTTATAGGTTTGTCCGGGAACCAGACCTTGCGTGTTTACGCTTACCGCCAAAGGAACGCCAGTAGCCGGAATGTTATTCACGAAGCCGCCGGTGGTTCCTTGCACGAGAAGCCATGGCGAGGTTTGCGTATTGACAATGAAAGCAATTGAATTGCTTGTGGTTGAACTGGGCACAACCGTTACAACTTGAGTGGCGCTGTTGCTTATGCCGGTCTGAACATTGAAGTTGAGTTGCTGCGGCGTTACGGTAATCGATTGCGCCGTTGTGATGCTAGTGAGCGTGAAAGCCGCAATTGCGAGAGAAATCAGCGATGTCTTCATTTTGGTTACCTTGAAATAATCCTTATTTTTAAGTTCTTGCGGCGAAGTCAACCATCAGCGGTGATCGTGCCGCCAGCGCCAGTATTCATCTATTTCCCTTGGGCTTGTACCAACACAACCGGACGTGAGAAAAGTGCAGGATAAAATCATGAAAACCGCATAGCGTTGGCTGGTTTTATTCACAATTGTCATAGTTGTCCGTCCTCGAAGTCTTTTGGGTTGCGAGGGCTGAAAACAGATACCACTAGGAAGGCAAGGAGAAATGTAGCAGCGATCCTAATCACGCCTCCAACCTCAGCACTAAAACTGATATAGGCAATAAGAGCGGGCGGAATGGTGATCGCCGAATGAATTAAAACCAAGTTTCTTTCCTCACTCAAACCAGGATAGGAATGCTAACTTTTATGAGCAATTGGCATGCCACAAGTCCGGCGCCCGGAAACGCAAAAGGCTTTTCGCCTAGCGAAGAAATGAAATGTATGGAAGGCCATAGGCAAGCTGAACAAACCATTGGGTGTCTCCTTTGAAATCTTGCTAAATGAAGGAAATGAATTCGACAGGATGAGGGATCCATGGGACGTCAGAACTACGTTGTAATGCAATTTCTGCGCAAGGAAGTGCCGACCCGCAGTTGACGTCGTTTCAGATTGGCACAACTTCAAGGCCTCGAATTGGCCAAACAAGTTCGGCGATCTATCTGCGCTTGATCAATCTGTGCTTGATCAATGCGCGTTTTTCCGGAACGCGCTATCCTAGCCCCATGCTGCCACGCAGAACCGTTCTACTGACGCCCTTCGCGCTAGTTGCCGAACCTGCCCAGGCAGCCACTGACAAAATGAAGCTAAGCATGCATCAATACACCTCCGCTGGTGCGGGTTATCGCAAGTCTCTCGAAGCTTGGGCCCAGGCGGGGATTAAGAATGTGGAACCCGCCGCCAATCTGCTCGATGATTTTCTCAAAAACGATACCCTGGCCAGCGCTAAACGAGTACTGACCGGCAACGGCCTCACTATTGTCTCTGGGGCTATTGGGATTTCAGGCCTGTGGGAACCAAATCCAAATTTTGCAAAAAATCTTGAAGCGTTCAAGAAGCGCTGCGAACAGTTCGCCGAACTTGGCTCCCCGCTGGTTTATTCCCCTTGCGCCACTGCGGCTAAATTCACGCAAGACGACTATTCGAAGGGCGTGGAAAATATCCGCCAAGTTGCCGAAGCCGCCAAACAGTTCAACCTGAAAGTAGGGGCCGAATTTGTCCGCGGCTCCACATACATGGCGTCACTGCCCACCGCGCTCAGCTTGCATCGTCAGGCGGCCCATCCAAACTTTGGAATACTTTTCGATTGCTATCACTTCTGGTCCGGCCCAAACAAGTTCGAGGACATGGACATGATCAAGCCAGGGGAAATCATCCATGCCCACCTTAACGATACGCAGGACCTCCCGCGCGAGCTTCTTGATCTGCAATCGCGTGTAATTCCTGGCGAGGGCGTCGCCCCTTTGGCCAAAATCCTTCGCAAGCTCGTGGATAAGGGCTATTCCGGACCAATATCGGTCGAACTGTTCCTGCCCAAATACCAACAAGCCGATCCATATGAACTGGCAAGAGAGATCAAGATGAAATCGGAGGCTACGTTTAAACAAGCGGGGGTCTAGGCGGCGCTACCATTGGAGTAATATGCGATACGACTTGATAGTCCTGTTCGAACATCCGGAATGGCAGAAGCCCTTGTTGGCGGCCCTTCAACGGCGTGGGGTATCTTTCGCCGCGCTCGACTTAAAGCAGGCGGTTTTCGATCCCGATGCAATGCCGCAAGCGGCGCTCTACTTCAATCAGGCCAGCCCCAGCGCCTATGTGCGTGGCAACACCCGTGCGGTGCCTTTCGCCATGTCTTTAATGCGGGCGTTAGAAATGGGCGGTGCGCATGTCTTGAACGGCTCGCGGGCTTTCTCCCTTGAGTTGAGCAAATCGGCTCAAGCTGCACTGCTACGGACGCTTGGCATTCCCCACCCGCGATCCTCAGCGTTTAACGACCCGGAAGCGGCGCTTGCCCAGTGGGCCGGAGACTGGCCGGTTTTGCTTAAGCCAGAACAAGGGGGAAGCGGGGCGCGAATGTTTCTTTTGAATTCAGGCGAAGAACTTCGCACGCTGTTGCGGGATCAACCGGCACTTTGGCTACCCGACAATTTATTGCTGCTGCAGGAATATTTTCCCGTTGACCCGGCGCAGGGCATTGTGCGGATGGAATTTCTGGGTGGCAAGTTGCTTTACGCCATGAGAGTTGTTTCCAATGGGGCCTTCAATCTCTGCCCGTCGGTGGCATGCAATCCGGAAGACGGAACGGCGTCCCATTGCGCCTTGCCTGAAGGACCGCCGCCAAAGCCCGTGGAGTTTTATCCTTATCCCGACGTGCCGCCCATAGCGGTTCGGATGGGAGAGAAGATCATGCATGCCGGAGGCCTTGACGTTGGAGGAATTGAGTACCTGGAAGCGGCCGATGGCCGGTTGATCTTTTATGATGTTAATGCGAATTCCAATCTCCGCGCGCCTATCGGGCAAGCTTTCGGATTCGATCCCTTTGAGCGTGTGGTGGATTTTCTGATAGAGAAGATATCACAACGAGGTGAGGGAAAACATGCGTGAGGCGCCAATATCCTTTTCTTCAATCTAAGTTATTGATCTATTAATTTTTAAAAGTGGTGCCCGGGGCGGGAATTGAACCCGCACACCCTTGCGGATAACGGATTTTAAGTCCGTTGCGTCTGCCGATTTCGCCACCCGGGC
>JAYVXT010000877.1:0-9576 GCA_043785065.1 Bryobacterales bacterium
CGCTCAAAGAACCCCTGCCAAAAGATAATTCGTAACACGATTTGCTGCTCAATTCAGTGATGCGACCGCCCGGTCACGTAACACCTGCGCCCGTATTCGTGATATCAGAGGCGCAATAATTAGATCCTTTTTGCCCTAAACCATTTCAAAACCTTTCAATTCCTTTCACGAGTCGGGAATACGTTGTTTATATTCTGGACGCAGGTAGGTCAGGCACCCGAGGCAATTTGGGTGAGCACGATTGATCTTTCTGGCGATTGGAAGCGCTGGACGGCGACGAGCCCGGTGGAAGTGCTTCGTCCGGAGAGGGCGTGGGAAGGTGCGGAGGCGCCGGTGGTGCCGTCGGTGAGATCGACAGCCTATGGAATGGTGAATCAATTGCGGGATCCGGCGGTTTTCGAAGAGGGCGGGCGGACGTATTTGCTGTATGCGGTTGGCGGGGAGAGCGGGATTGCTATTGCAGAGATTACGATTAATGTTGGGGTGCGGTAAAGCCCATTCAAGCTTTCCAGTCAGAAAGTTGAATCCCGCTACCATCAATGATGGATTTGATCGTTCCCAGAGGCAGTATTTTGCCTCGATGATAAGCGACAATAACCTGTTTACCCAGCGTAACGTTGAACCATTTTTGATGGCTTCCAGACTGACCCACCAACTTCTGAAGAAGTAATCAAGCCTTAAAACGCGATCTTCAAACCGAACTGCAACCGGCGCGGATCGAACGACGACAGGAATCCAAGCGGCGCGCTTTGGGGCAGACTTTTGTCTCCCCGTACATTGAAGATGCCTTTGGGGAAAGGTCCGATCAGGTATTTCGGATCGTTGCCGGCGCTTAGATTATTCACCGCCTGGAAGTTTGTATGGTTTAGCAAATTGACACCTTCAACAAGAAATTCAGCCCTCAGGCCGCGCTCCCGGTTGAAGTAGATCTGTTTGCTTAGGCGCATGTCCCAGCTGTAAAAACTAGCTCCAAGACCTGAATTTCGGCCCGCGTAAATCGGACGGTCGCTCGCGTGATTGTCACCGTTCCGATCTCCGCCGAGCAGTAGTGAAAACGGGATTCCGGAGCGTATATAAACGATGGGGGAAACAGTGATGTCACCTAGAATGCGGCCCTTCAGGCCAGATTTGCGATCCGCTTTCCAAGGGCTGTCGAACACCCCGTTGGCCACAAAATTATGACGGACGTCGAAAGATGATGTCGCCTTTTCGAGCCGTAAATTGGTGGGGTCGTGAGCTGCGAATGAGGAGTTGTAATCGGTCACATCGTCTATAGAATGGCTGAGTGTGTAATGAACCTGGAATGTGGACCAGCCAGAGTAGCGCTTGGTGAGCGACACTGTCATGCCGTTATAGTTGGAATTGCCGATGCTGCTGTAGTTGTTGTACTGGCCGATGGTAGGGTTGATGGCTGTCAACTGAGGGCCAATGCCTGGGATGAATACACCGGTCGGCTTAAAATTGGTTTCCTGATCCAACTGAATATGAATGCCACGGTAGTGGTTGAAGGCGAGATCCAACGAGAGCTCTTTCGCCAGCAGGCGCGAAACACCAAAATTGAATTGTGCAGAGTAAGTGTTGCGGTAGTGGCTGTCCGCGTCAAATACAGCACGACCCACACTTTTGGGGCCTGTGGTCATTCCCATCGCTTTGATGTCGGCTTCCGACAAACTCCCGTAGGGGAGCTTGCCCTTGGCCACGCCCGCCTGCCAAACCGGAATCGCACCGGTGGCAACCTTGAAAATCTGATTGATGTAGTTGCCGCTGTCATTGAGCAAATTGGTAATGTAGGAAACCTGGAAGCCCACAGGTGCTTGGAACAGACCACCACCGCCTCGAATGACCGTCTTGCCATCGCCGAATGGATCCCAAGCGAACCCGAGGCGTGGCGACACATTGTCATAACGCTTCAGCGGTTTCGGCTCTCTATCGCTATCCAGACGGAGGCCGTAATCGAGCGTGAAGCGTTTGGAAACCTTCCAGGAATCTTGAATGAACAGCCCCAGAAAATTGGCCCAGTCTTTGAACTCCGGATTGCCGAAGCCTTGACGGTAGGTGAGAGGTAAGCCGAGGTTGAACGCCTGCAGGCCGCTGAGTGGAGGAATGCCCGCCGCACCGCCGTTGAAGCCAATTAGAGCACCTTGATCTGCAGGCGTAAGACCGGTGAACGCCGGATAAATTCCGGTTGAAAACGACCAGCTTCCATCGAACCAGAGCGGCTGAACAACATTGTAGCGGACCGGCCGGTAGGAACCGCCGAACTTCAGGAAGTGATTGTTCTTAATCCAGGACATGGTGTTCTCGAACTGGAATCGCTTTTCGTAAGTATTAAATGGCGAGGCGAAGTTGTGGCCGAAAATACCGAGGCCTGAAATCGACACTTCGGTGCCGTTGGGATCGGTAGAGCCGAGTTTTTCGGACGTAGCAGGCGCGAACTGAAAGCGAACCTGATTAATCAAATTTGGCCGGATGGTGCGCGTCCAATTGATGAGAGTAGTGTAATCGCGAACGCCGGTTAGTACGATATTCGATCTGCAAATCGGGGAGGAGACACATTGATTGGCGGATTCGTCATGGTTGTAGAAAGTGAATCGTCCACTGATGGAATCGCGGCTGGATGGCTGGTAATCAACCTTATTTGAAAGTAGATGCTCGTTGGTAGAGCCAGAAAATGTACCCTCATCGCGACGTAGAAATTTCATTGTTTCAGGGAATCTGGTGGTGGTTAACTGGGTACGAAGAAGCCCGCCGATTCTTCTGATGTTGGTATCTCCAGCGGCATCCAGCTTCGTCAGGAACGCGGATTGTGCGGCGTCGGGATTGAGCAGGGCGGGGTTGTTGGTGATGGAACGGAAGCTTGCTGTGGTGGATCGCGGAAGTTCGTATGAGGTGAACAGGAACAGCTTATCTTTGAGAATTGGTCCGGCCAATGTCAGACCCGGGTAGAGTTGCTGGTCGAACGCTTTTTTGGGATTGCGGTCGAAATAATTGCGCGCTGAAGTTTTCTGATCGCGGAAGTAGGCGTAGATGGAACCGTGCAATTTATTGGTGCCGCTCTTAGAAATTACATTCACAGCCGTTCCGGATGTAAAGCCAAACTCAGCGGCGAATCCATTGCGATTCACCTGAAATTCCTGCACTGCTTCAGGGCTGAGAAAGAACCTTGCCTCGCCATCGCCGAACTCATTCTCTCCGCCATCCACAGTAATCAGATTGGCCCGACCGTTAGATCCTCCTATTGAAAACCCACTGCTGGCATTGGCGAAAGAATTGTTCCCCTGTGCGCGGGGAGCATTGGAACTGGCCACACCGGGGAGAGTATAGACATAGTTGAAAAACCCTCGTCCGATGTTGGGCAACGATTCAATCTGCCTGCTGAGAATTGTGTTCGCCTGCTGGGTGCGCTCTGTTTCCACTAAGGGAGGTTCGGTGGTAACGATCACTACATCACTCAATGCTCCCACTTTCAGCGTGTCATCGAGAACGCCAATTTGCCCTACGGTTAACACGATGTTCTTGAGAACTTTTGTTTCAAATCCCTTGGCTTCGATGCGGATTTCGTACTCACCTGGAGGAAGGAACGGCACTTGGTACAAGCCAGTATCGTCGGTGATTACGGGGCGTTCAATGCCGCGATCCGGGCTTGAAACTTTAACCGATGCCCCAATGACCACTCCTCCAGTGGGATCCGTGATGGTGCCCTTGAGCGCTGCGGTGGTGACATCGGTCTGGCCGAATAAGGAAACGGATGTCAGTAACACTGTTAACACAACGTAAAATCTAAGTGACTGAAAACTGGGTCGCATGTTACAACAATCTCCAATACAGTAAGCTGACATTGCCCTTATTACTCACCAGCCGTTGTACCCATGGCTGAAGGCAAGCGAATATGATCTGGCCTTTTGTAATCGGGATGAAGGAAGGTGTAGCCGTAAATCTGGCTGATGTCGGGTTTGCCAATCATCGCCAGACAGGCAAGTTTGCCGCCGATTGTGGCACCTTCAAAGCTGCCGACGTTGAAGCCTGTATGGATCCAGTCCCCGGTAAGCACAAGATTGTCGAACCCTGAATCCCATGCAGAGAGCCGATGTTTCGCGGTGCCCGGCGCTGAGAGCGTGTAGCGTTCATTGGGGTCAATGTTTGCGCGGTAATATTGCTGTTCGTAGATGTTCACGCCACGCCCGCGATGTTCCGGATCGTAGGCGGACAGCAGGTTGACGTCAAGCGCGCGGGGATCGCCGTGCAGATCAACCGCCTTCGGAAGGAAGCCGGTAACGTTGCGGAAGTATTGAACGGTGGACCATAGCAGGCGCTGCTTCATCCGTGCCGGGAACTGGTGATCGTCGAATGGGGGGATCTGTTCGGGGTCGCTCAGCGGGCCATTGAAATAGAGCAAACCCGCAGGCGTATTCCCATCGGGCCAATTTTCCTTCTTTACCAGATCGCTGAAATCGCAAAAACAATTCAGATCGAGTTTGTAAACCGCGCCAACCAAGCGGTCGCCAGGCAGTAAGGTCTTCATCCACCCCAATTCCTCAAGAGGCTTGTTGAGCCAGATCTGAACGTTCTGGGTGGCTGCGGTCTCGATTTTATACGCCATGTTTTTCCAGGTGTCTCCCACTGTCGGGTGGTTGATCAAGCCTTGGCAAGTGTATTTTAAGGTGCCGACAGGAGTCGCCAAAACTACCTGGTCGAAATCGGTTCCCATCTTCAGTGTCTTCTTGCCAACTGGTTTCCATTCGGTCCACCAGGATTCCAGATCGAAGTTGCCAGCCGGCTTTTCTTTCATCGCGGCGAGCATTTGTTCGCCTTCGTTCAACTGATCGTAGCTGGGACGGTCAGGCCAGACTAGCATCTTGCTGCCCTTCATGCGACGCAACGGATTGTACAGTCCACCGCCTCTGACGGTCGCCTGAACGTCGAAGTTCAGTTCGTTGATAGTGTTAGTTTGGGGATCTGGAGTCACCTCCGTCAGCTTATGGAAGAAGTGAATCCGTACCCCGCGCTGCGCCAGCAGCATATACAAAGGCTTAATGACGGTTTCACCGGTGCCTTGGCTGAAGAAATATGCACCTGCTCCCTGGCCATACAATTGGCGTAAAAGGAACTGCACATAAGCCGCGGCGGACATGGAGGGCTTCCGGGTGGAATCGCCATGAAGGTATGAAAATGAGGTGTTCGGGAAAATAGCTGGAAGGTCAGAGTCTAGCGTGACCTGCGACGCTCCGTGTTTTTTCAGCCATTCAATGTAATTCACATCGTCGATTACATGGACGTCTTGAGTGCTCTTTACATCGACATGGATGCCACGGATCACAGCGGCAATTATGTCTGCGCTGATGTATGTGCGGCGGACAATTTCATTGCCTGAGTCGAATTCATAGATAAGCTTCATCAAGCCGACCGTTCGATCAAGGAACGAAACAAGACGGCTGCTGAATATCTCATCTACCGGGTCACCCGAGGCCGGGTGATCCAGAAAGATGATAATTTCCTTAGCAAGTACAGTCAGCCCATCCACAGCCCCGCGGGCCGGGTGCCTCAGATCGTCCCAAATCCGATGCAATAAACTTTCGTTCAAGTCGGGCTTTGTCATTAGGGGAATCAGCTTTTCACTGACCATGCTTAGAACATGCTGCGCCATTTGCCGCGATGTAGGGAACACTGGATCCTTCCAAGGCACAGCCGGATCATAGGGAAACGATTCAATGGTGTTGCGCCACTCTCCCTTAAAGTAATCGGTGATGAGCGTCGTATTGCTTGGAATAAAGGCCGTTTCAACCTTGCGTGCTTCGGTTGGATCGAATTCGTCCCAGCCGCCATTGCCGGACATTGTCCGCTCAGTGAGTTCCTGATAGCACTCTGAAATCATCCCGAAGGCATTGAAATAGAGGTTGCCGAACACATGAATGCCATGTTCCTGAATGCGCTCGCAAGCATCAATATTGCGTCCCGTGGCACCTTTGCCGCCGGCCCGCCAGCCTAACTGGTAAACATCGATCTCATATTGATTCTTCCAGTCTGGATTGATCTTGGGATCGGTGAGATGGAAGGCGGCGGTTAGTCCGGAAGGGCCAGCTCCAACGATTGCAATTTTCTTGATGCTCATAGTCCTTTTCTCCTTGGATTAAGGGAACTTCCTGACAGTGCGGAACGGATCGTCAAGAGTTTCGTCAACGATACGGCTAAGGGGCACGGCAGCGCCTTCGGCGGCACAACGATCATAACGCGCTGGATCAAGGGAACGCACTTGGGCGCGATCTGGCACGCGGCTGGTAGAAGGTACAACAGTGCGGTAGCCATGTTGCGCGCCGAACGCATCCACAGCACCCCAAATTTTCGCACATTGGGCATAATTACTGGAAAGAGCGGCAGACCTGCCAGCCAATTCGAGAACCATCCAGGAACCCCAGATTCCGCCCATATCCTTGTTAAGTTGCAGGGCGCGGCGCCACCAATGTTCTGCATCCTCGAACGCACCTGCGTGAAAAAATGCCGAGGCACCCGCGATGGAGCCAAGTTGTACCCGCAGACTCACAGCAAGCGCGGCCAAATCGATTAGACCAGAGCGCAAGTCGTTCAACACAACAGGGTCGGCTTGGCCCTCGGATTCAAGGATGGAAACGCAGCAGCGGTTGATGCGAACCATGGGCACGAACCATCCCTGCATTGGCGTGGATATGGAAAGCGCTCGCTCCAGAAATTTACGAGAGTCTTCGAAATGTCCCAGCATAAATGCGGAATAGGATATGGTCCAATACATTTGACGGCCGCGAATCGGATCGCCGGCAGCGGAGAGTTCAGCGGCTCGAACCCAATACTTTGAAAGGCCTTCATAATCGGCGACGGCATTGCAGGTGAATCCCATCGCAAAGCGAATCCGGCTTTCCACCACTGGCGGAAGCGGAGCTTGAACCACTGCTTCAAGCAACGGCAACCCTTCAAATGCCTCTCGTAACTTTCCACACATCAGACCGTAAGTTAAGCCGAGTGCCAGCACCGGCACCATTGCCGGATCTCGCGGACTTGACTCCACCAGTGTACGAATGACGGTAGAGGCCACACCGATGCGCCCCGTCTCGTTCCAATAGCTATTGAGGGCCAGAACCAACGCGCCCGCATCACTGAATTCACCGGCTTGGCGCGCCCGTTCAATGGCTGCTGTGAAGTTGCCATGTTCGCGCGACAATCTCTCTACCAGTGGAAGATCAGGAGCGTCGTCCAGCTTGGGCACCTCCTTGCGCGCCAAAGCCAGATAATGCGTGAAGTGCGCACGCTTGAGTTGTTTCGCGTTGCCGGTCTCCTCAAGCTTTGCAGTTGCGAACTGGCGGACAGGCTCAGGAAAGCGATATCGCACGGTGCCAAGGACAGCATCGGAATAGACCAATGATTTATCAACCAGCGATGCAATCAGATCCAGCGGATCCTCATCGCCATCTTGATCGGCCACTGCTTCCACTGCGGCCAAATCAAACCCACCAACAAACACTGACAGTTTTGCCAGTAGCGATTGCTCTTCCGGATTGAGAAGGTCATAAGACCAGCGAATGGTGGCTTCCAGTGATCGGTGGCGGCCAGACTCACCATCACCGCGCGTCTTGAGTAGCTTGAGTGAATCGTCTAGCCGAGCGACAATCTGCGATGGTGCCAGTGCCCTCACGCGCGATGCGGCCAGTTCAATAGCCAGCGGCAAGCCTTCCAGCCGCTCACAAATTTCCCGCACTGCCCTGCCCTGCTCGTCGTCCAATTTGAATTTGTCGTCGGCTTCCGTTGCCCTGGCAAGGAAGAGCGCGAAGGCTGGTGACTGGCTCATGCCGTCTGGTGCAACGCTAAGTGAATTGAGGCGTAAAACTTGTTCGCCAGGGGCGCCAACCACTTCGCGGCTTGTTGAAAGAAACGAAATTCCGCGACATGCTTTCGACCAGCGTGTGATGAGCTTGCGGATAGTTGTAGTGACATGCTCGCAGTTGTCGAGAATGAGCAAGGCATGCCGGTTTTCGAGCCACGCTTCAATGGCCGCGGCAGGATCATTTGCGCCTTCAACGCGCGCCAGCGGAGAACGTCCTAGAAGAATTTCAACAGCGCGCACCAACACATCTTCCGCAGTGCCATCGGCGAGTTCAATGACGAAAACGCCGTCGGGAAAATTCCCGGCCATGGCTGTGGCGGCTTCGCAGGCAAGGCGCGTCTTGCCCGTGCCTCCGCCGGCCACCAGCGTGACTATACGTGGCTCCATGAACAGCCGCTTGAGTTGAGCGATCTCGTCTTCACGCCCAAGAAAGGACGTGCGATAGCGCGGAACATGCACTGGCCCAGCGGCAATTGGCACGCGCATTGGCAATCTGGAAAGGGTTGATGGCGGGGCTAGTCCCTCTGCCACCGAACGCAGATCCTCAGACATTTCAAGGATCGATGAATAGCGCTCTTCACGAATCTTCGCCAGGCCGCGAGCCACTACTGCATCGGCCTCGGGAGGTATGAATTGATTTACCTGCGAAACGGGCAACGGGTTGTGAGTGGCAAGACTGGTGAGAATTGAAAGTGCTGAATTGCCCGTGAACGGCCGAACGCCGGTGAGCATTTCATAAAGCATCACCGAGAAGGAGAATATGTCGGACCGCGCATCGGCGTGCTCGCCACGAGCCTGTTCCGGCGACATGTAGAAGAGAGTGCCCAGCACCATGCCAGGGCGAGTGAGATCGGCAACTTGCGTTGCATCGGAGTCAGCATTGAGCACCGAATTCATGCGCGCCAAGCCGAAGTCCAGGATCTTCACGCGGCTGTCTTCGTTAACCATCACGTTGCCAGGCTTGAGGTCGCGATGAATGATGCCCGCAGCGTGAGCCTTTCCCAGGGCGTCGGCCATCTGAACTGCATAGTCAACCGTTGTGACAAAGCGGGGCAGCTTCTTATCTATGATTTCTCTCAGCGTGGAGCCAGCGATGTGCTCCATGGCGATGTAATCGATGCCCTGGTCTGAGCCGGCTTCGTAAATGGTAACAATGCCCGGATGATTGAGCGCCGAGGCAGCGCGGGCTTCCAACAAGAACCGCGCTCGCTGCTCTGCGTTAACTTCAGATGGAGGGAGAACTTTGAGAGCTACTTTACGGCCCAGACTGATATCGGTTGCCAAATAGACAACACCCATTCCGCCGCGCCCCAGTGGAGCGTTGATGCGATAATGCGATAATATTTTATCGATCATAAATGCTCGATGGGCTTATAGATTACTATAGCTTAGCAGGATAAGTCACGCTCGAAACGATGGGGTGTCAAGGCAAAGTAGAAATGTCCTATTTGCATGGGTGCATGCGGAGGGGCATGCTAATCTGTGGGTGCCGTTCGGAGCAAGACCGGTAACAAAATGGCCTCTTGAGCTGAACGGGAAAGCTGTTGTCTGTAACAACTAGGCTTCGCGAATTGTTAGGGTTTGTCCAGCTTTCATGTCCATCCGAGTTTCAACCGCGCCGCTTGGCCAACGAATTTCAAGGTTCGCCGTTTGGGCTTCGCCCAGCCCGAAATGCACGCGGCGGTCGTTAACGGACAGGTAGGACGATTGCGCCATTATTGTTTGAA
>JAYVXT010000878.1:0-2935 GCA_043785065.1 Bryobacterales bacterium
GCCGATTGATACCGCTTCGCAGAGTCCTTCTCCAGAGCCCGCGAAACAATGGCATCGACCTCCGCGGAGATGCCCGGTTTAGTTTCGCGTAATTTGGCAGGCGCGTCTTGCACAATGGCGCGCATCACCGACAATTGGGAGTCGCCGTGAAACGGCGGTGTCCCCGACAGCATCTCGTAAAGAACAGCGCCCAGGCTCCACAGGTCCGTGCGGAAATCAGTAGCCTTTCCCGATGCCTGCTCTGGCGACATGTACAGCGGAGTGCCCTTTGTGGAGCCGTCCATAGTGACCGTAGCGTCGCTGGACTTGGCCAAACCGAAGTCGATAATCCGCGCCGTGCCATCCTTGGCCACAATTATGTTGCTCGGTTTGATGTCCCGATGGAAGATCCCGTGTTCATGAGCTCTGGCCAGACCCGATGCAATCTGCCGCGCAATTTGCAGAGCCTCGGTGATCGGCAACCCCGCATCGATTTTATCCCGCAGCGTTGCGCCTTCCTGGTAAGCCATTGCGATGAACAGATCCCCGTCCGGAGATTCGCCGATTTCGTGGATGACTACAATGTTCGGATGATCAAGCGCCGACGCGGCCCGGGCTTCAGCAGTCAGCCGGCGCTTCAGTTCATCCTGATGACGTAAGTGCGGCGATAGAAACTTCAGCGCGACGAGGCGATTCAGCTTCGTGTCGAAGGCCTTGTACACTACTCCCATGCCGCCGGCACCGAGCATTTCAAGAATTTTGTAGTGGGAGATAATCTGGCCGGACAAACCCGTTTGTAATACAGTGGATTCCTCCGATTGCCGGGATGCTTTTGCCGCTACATCCATCGCCGGAGCGTCAAGGAAACTGCCCGCCTGGCGGTCGGAAGTAAGCAGCGAACGAACTTCGTTTTCGAGTGCTTCGTCGCCGCCGCTCGCTTGGCGGAGAAACGCGTCGCGCTGAGCGGGCGGACAGTCCAGCACCGCCAGCAGCAGATTATCGACCTGTTTCCAGCGATCGGAATCCATCGGAGGCGCCTCCCGTCAGTTCGCGATAAAGCCAGGCCTTCGCCGTTCTCCAATCTCGCATCACGGTGACCGATGAAATCTTGAGCACCTCGGATGTCTCCTCCACGCTGAGCCCGCCAAAAAAGCGCATTTCCACTACCTGAGCTTTACGGGCATCGATCTGCGCCAGGGCGTTCATGGCGTCATCGAGCGCCACCATATTCGTTGCCCGACCGCCACCCACCATTGCTGCTTCATCCAAGGAGACATGCTGCACATCCGCGCCGCGTTTCAGGTTACGGCGCCGCGCATGGTCTACTAAGATTCGCCGCATCAACTGCGCGGAGACGGCGAAGAAATGCGCGCGATTTTGCCACTGCATGTGGGTGCAGTCGACTAATTTCACGTAGGCTTCGTTCACTAGTGCGGTGGTTTGCAGGCTGTGACCGGGGCGTTCGCGCCTCATGTATTGGCGGGCCAAGCGGCGCAGTTCCTCGTAAACGATAGGCGTCAGTTGGTCCAGCGCGTCACGATCTCCGTCGCTCCAGGCGCGCAAAAGCGTGCTCACTTCCTGGGGTTGGTGTATGGCCGACTGCATCTCGAATATCAGATGAATTATACCGCTAAATAATTTTCCGAGATTTTCTTGGGCAGTGCTGATAGGTCTGGCGGGTAGGTTCCGCCTATTCCAAGTGAGGGAGCTTGAAACGATTCGCTCCCATTGGAAAAAGGAGACAAAATGCGGTACACACTTAATCTATTCATGTTCAGCTTCGCGCTGGGCGCCACCTTGAATCTTGTTGGACAAACCTCCACTTTAACGACGATTGACTACCCAGGCTCCAGCCTCACCATCCCGTGGGCGATCAACAATCGCGGCGACATCGCGGGGAATTATGGCAGCGCGGACAAGTCGAACCATGGCTTTCTGTTGAGTAGCGGCAAGTATACCACCATTGATTTTCCGGGCTCTAACAATACGCAGGCCTATGGAATCAATGCAGGGGGAGATATTTCTGGCCTGTTCATCTCGGCTGACAATATCAGCCATGGCTTTGTTTATAAAGCAGGGCAATTCACCTCACTCGACTTTCCTGGCGCAGTTGCCACAGATGCGTGGGGTATCAACACACGCGGCGATGCGGTCGGATCTTATACGAACGCCGACAAGACGACTCACGGCTATGTTTTCAGCGCAGGTAAATACACCACAATTGATTACCCCGAAACCACCACTTCCAGTCTTAGCGGAATCAACGCGCAAGGTGATGTTACCGGGACCTTCAGCATTGGCGGTGTGGTGCATGGTTTTACATTCTTCGAAGGCGAGTACACTCTATTTGACTTTCCCACTTCGACCTACACCAATACCACAGGGATTAATGCGCACGGTGACGTTCTCGGGCGGTATCTTATCGGCGGCGTGAGCCATGGCTACTTGCTGAGAGGAGGCCAATTCAGCACAATTGATTTCCCAGGAGCCACCTTCAACGGACTGACTTCCATCAATCAGCGCGGCGACATTCTGGGTCGCTATCGCAATGCCGATGGCATATTTCATGGTTTTCTATTGTTGAACTTTCAGCCTGCGTGCATCTTGGCAGTACCGCGAGTTGTCTCGTCTCCAGGAGGAGTGGCCATCACCCATTCCAGCGATTTTACGTTGGTCACAGCAGCCAAGCCCGCAGTGGCGGGAGAGGTGCTATCACTTTTTGCGACTGGCCTGGGTGCAACGCGGCCCAGCGTGAATCCTGGTCAACCATTTCCGAGCAATCCACCGGCAGCGGTCGCCTCGGCTGTTGAAGTACGGGTAAATGGGAAACCAGCCGAGTTGTTCGGCGCAGTTGGATTCCCGGGTGCGGTGGACGGCTATCAAGTTAATTTCCGCGTGCCTACCGATGCCGTTAAGGGTTTGGCAACAATTCAAGTCACCTCCGCTTTGGCTATTG
>JAYVXT010000879.1:0-9547 GCA_043785065.1 Bryobacterales bacterium
TACCTTGCGAGGCGATATGAGGATTCATGCCCTCAAACACTACGTTTCCGTATTCATCCTCATTGAAACCCAAAGCAAGAAATGTACGCAGGAACCTTCCTGATTGCGACTGCCCTTCGCCTATTGCGGCCTTAATGGCGCCGTAGATTGGGTTGGGAGTTCCTTCGTCGTCTTGAGGTTGAAACCTAAAGAATGAAATCAGATCGCGCGTAGCGGCGAAGCCGAGACCAAGCACAAGCGGATCTTTCGCCGTGTAGATGAATTCGTAGATGAAGTCCGTTTGAAACCCGCTCTTCAGGCACAGATGATTTCCGCTGGGCGTTCCTGGGAATGTCTTCGTTGCGCAATCGGCGTAGACCCAATCGGTTTGGGGAATCTCGGTGCGCGGATCGGACTCTTTTTTGCGGAAGGTTAGGGTAGCTTGGCTGCGTAGCGCTTCCACTGGCAGTTGCAGAAGTTGGAATATGCTCCATTCGAACCAGGCCAGTGATGTCTCCTCCCTGTGAATTCTTGGCTACTGGAACTTTGATGCCAAGGCGGTCGCCACCGGGTACAACGTCGGCCTGCCAGCCGCTCCACAACATGGTGTAGCCGCGGCGCATGGCGAATCCGTCGCCGGGATTGGTTGGGTCGTTACTGCTGCTCAGCCCTTGGTTCAGAGCAGTGAAGCCGCGTTTGTCGCCCCGATTGGGCGCGCTATAGAAAAGCAAGCCGTTACTCTTACTTGGATCGCTCGGTTTTAGCAGATAAAATTGCGTTTCATATTGGACGTAGGCCTCGGGATCTTTGGGGACCAATTGGATGTTGGTAATAACTGAATTGCCGGGATGCAACGGATCAACCTCGCCAATGGCGCGGCCGATGATTTTTTCATAGCGGCCTGTGTTGCCTAAGGATTGTCCGGTGAAGGCTGGCGATTCCACTTTGTCGATTATGATCTTAATAATCCGGGCTTGGGCCGAGGGAGGGGTGGCCACCAGTGCCAGTATTACTAACAATCTACGCATTTTAATTATTGTATTTCAATTTCTGAAACTTTGTTTTGCAGTTATCCTGAGGCGGCCAAGTTGCATGGGCCTGCTATCCTAAAATTTCCATGCTCAGAGTACGCTTTGCCCCATCACCCACGGGTTACCTGCATATCGGAAGTGCAAGGACTTTCATTTTCAATTGGATGTACGCACGCCGCCATGAAGGAACGATGATACTCCGTATCGACGATACCGACGTCGAACGGAACACGGAGGCATCTCTTACTTCCATTTTTGAAGGCCTGAAATGGCTGGACCTGCCCTGGGATGAATTCTACAGACAAAGCGAGCGGTTGGACCTGCATCGCCGCTTGGCTAACGAGATCTTGGCGAAGGGGCATGCCTACCGCGACTTTACGCCGGCCCATGCCGCTGAGGCAGAAGACAAGAATGAAGGGGGTCAGTGGTTGGCGAATCCTGGTATGCGGGAAATGAGTGCTGAGGAAAGCGAGCGCCGCGCAACCCGGGTTGAACCGTTTGTTCTGAGGTTCCGCACGCCGCGTGGTGTTGGCCGCGTAGTGAAATTCCACGATGGCGTTTATGGTGACCAGGAAAAGAAAGCGGATGATATTGAGGACTTCGCCCTGCTGCGCAGCAATGGCATGCCGACGTATCACATGGCGTCTTGCGCCGACGATGCGGACTTGAAGATTTCACAGATCATACGCGGCCAGGACCACTTAACCAATACTTTCAAGCACCTCTTAATTTTCGAGGCGTTAGGAGTGGAGATCCCGAAATTTGCCCACCTGCCGCTGTTGATTGCTCCCGATGGTTCGAAGCTTTCGAAGCGCAAGCACGGGGCGGTGGTTTCGGTGACAACGTATCGCGACCGTGGGTTTCTGCCTCATGCCTATGTGAACTTCCTGTGTTTGCTGGGTTGGTCTCCTAAAGACAATCGCGAGCAGATGACGCGGCGGGAAATTCAGGATATTTTCAGTTTTGAAGGGATCAATCGGGCTAACGCGGTGGTCAATTTCACCGAAGAGGATCCGATAGATCCGAAGGCGCAGTGGCTGAACGGGCAGCATATCCGCACTATGCCGTTGTCGGACCTGTTGCCGATCGTGAAGCATAGTTTAGAGGCAGCGGGGATGAAGGTTCCCGAAGATCCCGCTCATTTCGCGTATGTGGTGGAGACGATTCGGGCCCGCTACGTTAGTTTGGATGATTTTGCGGTTAAGGGCTTGCCGTACTTTGCCGATGTATTTCTCACGGAAGCGGCAAGCGAAGCGCGGATGAATGAGCCAGGGGCTCGTGAGTTGCTACGCGAGTTAGGCGCCAGGCTTGCGGCAACGCCGGAGTTTACCGAGGCCAGCGTGGAAGCGGAATTGCGCAAGCTGGCTACCGAGAAAGGCGTGAAGGCGGGAGTGCTGATCAACGGATCCAGAGCGGTTCTGACGGGGCAGGCGGTTGGACCCAGTGCATTTCATTTGTTTACGGCGATTGGCCGTGAGCGTTCTATTCAAAGGTTAAAGGGAGTTTAGCTTCATGATCATTCTTGGAATTGGAGCTATTCTTGGGGACGCTGCGGCGGCTTTGGCGCACAATGGAATTTTGCTTGCGGCGGTAGAACAGAAAAAGATCGCGCGGCGGTTGCGGCCTGGCGAATTACCTCTTGAGGCGATTGAAAGTTGTCTGGAAATTTCAGGGATTCGACCCGATGCCGTGGACTGCGTGGCTCTGGCGCGGCCGGTGGCTCCTGAAGCGCAAACCGAACTACTGGAGGAATTGCGCAGCCGATTTCCGAAAGCGCGCGTGGTGGCGGTGGATCATCATTTGGCGCACGCGGCTTCGGCATTCTACGCGAGTGGCTTTGGTGAGGCGACTGTGCTGACGCTGGACCGCTCCGGCGATTTCCGTTGTGGCGCCTTGTGGCGCGCCAGTGGCAATCATCTGGAGGTGGAAAAGGAATTGTATTTCCCCGATTCTCCGGGGGAACTGTATGGCCGGGTGACTAAGCTTTTGAACTTTGAACCTCGGGCGGATGAGCACAAAGTACAGTGGATGAGCGCCGGGGCTGACGCGCCTTACGTGGATACTCTGACGGCGGCACTACCCTTGGATGAATCGGGTTGGCCGACTAAGGGGCTGCAGGCTAAGCTGGAATTTCCCGCGAGGGCTAGCGCGCCGTCGATCGCCGCAAGCCTTCAGCAGTTCATTGAGCAGACTGTGTTGACGATGGCGGGCAAGGGGGAAAATCTCTGCGTGGCTGGTGGACTTTTTCTGAATGCCATGACCGTGGCGGCTTTGGAACGGTCGAACAACTACAGCCGCGTGTTCGTGCAGCCGGCGGCCGGCAATGCGGGGACCGCGCTGGGCGCGTTGTTCTATGCCTGGCACGAAGTGTATGGCGAAAAGCAGCGGATTCCATTTGGCGATTTGTGCTTAGGGCCGGAATACAGTTCCGAGGACATCAAGAAAGTGGTGGAGAACTGCAAGCTTCGTTTCCGGTATCTTGGAACATCGGAAGAGACGGTGGATTTGGCAATTGCCAATTTAGCGCAGGACCGGATTGTGGCCTGGATGCATGGGCGCATGGAGTTTGGCCCCAGGGCGCTGGGCAATCGAAGCATTTTGGCGAGCCCTGTCAGCCCCTATTCAACTGAGAATTTGAACGTCTTCATTAAGCATCGCGAGCCGTTCCGCAAGTTCGCCGCATCGGTTCCGGAGGAGGAAGCGGCGAAGTATTTCGAGGTGGGCGAGAATGCGCGTTTCCTGGCGACGGTGGGGCGCGTGAAACCGGAGTATAAAGAGAGATTTCAAGCGGCGATTCTGGGCGAAGATATGATTCGCGTGCATACGGTCAAACGCGAGGATAATCCGTTGTATTGGAAACTGCTGCATGCGGCGGCGAAGTCTTTCGGAGCGCCGGTGCTGTTCAATACTTCGTTCAACCTTTTTGGCGATCCGCTGGTTTGTTCGCCGCGCGATGCCGTGCGAAGTTTTTATTCTTCTGGGATCGATACGATGTTTATTGGCCAGTTCTATTTGGAGAAATAGTTACAGCCCGGCTTTCAAGGCGTCATTGAGCGAGAACAGAACGCTGGTTTTATCGCGATGCAGTACCGACCAGGTTCCCTCTTTTTCCAATAATTCAATCAGGGGGGTTCCTGGCGGCACCAACACCATGTTGACCCTGTGACGGCTCAGGGCTTCGCGCCACCCTGGCTTGCCATCGGAAATGGTTACATAGTCCGTGCCCACTTTGTCTTGAAAAAAGTCACTGCGGCCATCCATGAAATTGCGCTGTTTGGGATAGTTCACCCAAAGCAGATAGTCTCCCCATTGATCGGTAGTGAAGACGCGGTTGGCGGCTAAAGCAGGGGCGTACTGGTGGACTACATCTCGCGGGAAATATTTTTCCGAAAGATCCTTTGGCCAACGTTCGGGGCTGGAGAAGAAGATGATGGCTGCAAACAGAACGAGGGTCCACACGCTGACCGGCTGTAGGCTTTTGGTGGCCTTGGCGAATATTTCGCGAAGCACTCCCAGTGCGGCTTTGCGGGGCTGATCGTCCGTCAATTCCCGCCACAATTCCGTAACCGCGACGCCAATCAAGGGCAGCACGGTGATGGTGAAGAGTGGAACATGGCGGGCCGAGACCAGGGAGCCCATCCCTAGGAATAAGATCCAACCGCATTCGGTCCATTCTTTTCTGGTGAAATGTTTGGCGCAAACCATCAGGCCGACGAACAGAATGGCCATGTAGTAGTACATCGACTCATCGCGGAAAATGGGGGATTGGTATTCGCTGATGTTGTCCATCGCCCATTTGTTATTCATGAACTTGGAAATGTGCAGGTAGAGGCCGAAGCCATTAGGGTTGAGCAACGTCACGGCAGCGGAAAGGGCGGTCAGTGTTCCGTACCGCTTTGCGTTGCTCCAATTCTTATGGAGCAATTCGCCAGCGGTGAGGATGCCAATCAGCGCGATCATGATGGGGAAACCGCTGTGCAGGTTTGCCCACAGGGCCATCATTGGCGGAATAAGCCATAGCCGCCAGGAACGCGATTCGCGATCGCGCGCGACGAGGTAGTTGCCACACGCCAGAAAAAATAAAGTGAACAGGTGGGGCCGGGCGTGATAGTGAATGGCCGAGGCGGTACACCCGATCATCACAAGGAAAATTGCGATCATCCCGTTGGTTCCGCGGCGCACCATGTCGCGCGCGACGATTATCTGATAAAGGGCGATGATGGCGCCGCAAAGCAGCACGATGCCCTTTAACCCCCACATGCGATTGAGCAGTGCAAAAATGACGCCGGTACCCCATTGGAAAGCAAACCAACGTTCGCCGGGCAAGGTGAAAGAAAACGGGTCCGTCTTGGGAACCTGTCCGTTGTCCAATATGTAGTCGCCGACCCTGGTGTGAAGCGCCGTATCACCATCCCACAAAAGGCGGTCCCAGCCGCCGGGATCGGCGAGGAAGAGCCAAAAAAGGAGGATTAGGAAGAAGGCATCGGTAAACGACGGCTTCCAGAAGCTTGAACTTGGTTGGGATTCCTGTGTCATGGCGAAACGGTGCCGCTCGAAAGCTACTATCGTCAGATTAGAGTAGGAACCTTATGGATGAGCCGATTGAAGTGCCAATTGAAGATGTGCTGGATCTGCACTCCTTTCCTTTTAGGGATGCAAAGGCGGTGGTGGAAGCATACCTTCAAGCAGCGGCGGAAAAGAGATTTCCGTGTGTCCGGATTATTCACGGTAGAGGGATTGGGGCGCGCAGGGAGATGGTGCGCAAGCTGCTGGAACGGACACCGTTTGTTGCGGCATATAAAGATGCTCCGATGGAGGCGGGCGGCTGGGGCGCGACGATTGTTAATTTGAAGGCAAAACCCTTCGATGCTTTTTCCGTTATCTGAGCAGGCTGGCCAGGGGGCCAGCCGCAGACCAGGGTGCAGACCAGGGGTCTGCCCCACTTACTTTCAACTAGCATTTTTTCAGCTTATGGGCCTGATACAATCCGATATGCGTACCTGCTTTGGTTTCCTCCTTCTATTGTTTCCCTTAACGGCTGCCACATTCAATGTGGTTGAGGCCAGCATCCCTGAAATACAAGCTGCTCTGAAACACAAACGCGTCACTTCGCGGCAACTTGTGGAACAGTATTTGATCCGCATCGCCACTTATGAAGATCAGTTGCATGCGGCGCTCTACGTGAATCCCAAGGCCTTGGAAGAAGCGGATCAGCTAGACAGGGAACGGAATCAGGGCAAGCTTCGCGGCCCACTGCATGGGATTCCGATTGCCCTGAAGGACAACATCCACACGACGAACATGCCGACCACTGGCGGGGCATTGGCCTTCGCTGGGTACACTCCGCCGTACGAGGCGACGTTGACGAAGAACCTGCGGGCAGCGGGGGCTATCATCATTGCGAAGACCGGAATGACGGAGCTTGCTAATTGGATTGGCGGCGCGCCGACCCCGATGCCAACGAACTATAACGCAGTTGGCGGATTTGGATTTAATCCATATGATTCGCGGCGCGATCCGCGAGACGGGGCGGACGGGCGGCCTGTGTTGGCGACTGGTGGGTCGAGTTCCGGCATCGGGACGGCGGCTAGTTTTTGGGCCGGCAATGTTGGTTCGGAAACATCGGGGTCGATTCTTAGCCCTGCCAACCAGAACATGCTGGCGGCGATCAAGCCGACGGTGGGCAGGATCAGCCGTTATGGCATTATTCCAATCACGGCGGATCAGGATACTGCTGGGCCGCTAGGCCGCACGGTGGCCGATGTGGCGGTGATGTTGGGGGCTCTTGAATCAGCGCAGCCAGACCCCAATGATCCGGCCACGAACAAATGCACTCCTCCGGCGGGGCGGGATTATACGAAGTTTTTGAAGAAGGACGGGTTGAAGGGCGCTCGTATTGGGATTCCGCGGGCGTACTATTTCGACAAGGCGGCGAAGGATCCGCGTGGGGGAATGGAGGAGGCTGAGGCGAAGGTGATGGCCGAGGCGATCACCGTTTTGAAGCAGCAGGGAGCAATTATTGTGGACCCGGCGGATATTCCCAGCGCCGTTGATCCTGATGCGGCGAACAACATCAATGTGTGGAATGTTTGCGGCGGCGCCGACGGGGCGAAGGGGAAAGATGCTGACTGTTCCGTGGTTTTCAAATATGGCATGAAGCGCGATTTCAACTTGTGGCTGCAGTCGCTAGGGGCGTCGGCTCCGGTGAAGACGCTGACGGAGCTGCGGGCGTGGAATACGGCGCATGAGAAGGCTGGGGCGATCAAGTATGGGCAGTCGCGGCTGGATATTTCCGATGAGATGGATCTGGATGCGGATAAGGCTCGTTACGAGGCGGATAGGGCCAAGGATTTGCGGCTGAGCGCTGAGCACGGCATTGATGCGGTGATGAAGGCGAACAAGCTGGATGCGATTTTGTTTCCTGGAGCGAATGGGGCGGGGATTGCGGCGAAGCCCGGGTATCCGACGGTGATGGTTCCGTTTGGGATGGTTCCGAATACAGGGCGGCGTCCGTTTCCGGCGGGGTTTGAGCCTAAGGCGGCGCCGTTGGGTGTGAGCTTTACGGGCATGGCTTGTAGTGAGCCGAAGTTGCTGGAGATTGGGTATGCGTTTGAGCAGGCGACGAAGCGGCGTGTTGCGCCGGTGTTGAAGTAGAGGCTGTTTCCGGTATCGCAGCAGTCGGACCGGGGGGTCCGCCCTACTTTTTGCACACGAGGATTTTCTAGAACCATGAAGCGGTGGATCGCAGCCGGGATGTTGTTACTTATGGCCTGTTACTTCATCGTGGCAATGAGCGGAAACCTATTTTTTGCCGATTTTGAAACTCCCTATCGACGGCTTTATGTCGCCCGCGCTGAATGGTTTTTGTTCGGCGCTATTGCGTGTCTGGCGTTGGCCATCGTAACAGCATCGAGCAAATTCAGCGATGCATGTCTCAAGTTCGGCAGGCGGAAGATAAACAAGAAATGATTCACGGCAAGCTGTTATTCGGTGCGATCCGGTCGGCGGTGGTCACCACTTGCTCTCCGTAGGCCAAGCGCAGCGCGTCAAGCGCCCGGGACAGGGCCGCCTTTGGGGCGGAGTTCACCTGCTCCTTAGACTCTCCGAATAACGTCAGTTGCGGCGAGGCCTTGTAGAGCGTCCCGGCCGTCAGCATCAGCGCCCGTAAGCGCACCCGGCGCGTCCAGGCGCTCTTCAACGCCGGCTCAATGTGCGAATAGAAGTCGGCTTCGGCGCAACTGGGCTCGGGCAGGGAAATGGTGCGGTACGATTCATCGCGGTCGGTGTAAGTAAGGGTCAGCGTGAGCCGGCGCACTTCCGAATCGGCGGCCCGCACGCGGCCCATCAACTTGTCGCACATCGTCTTGAGTGTCCGCAAAAGCAGTGGCTGATCCCAAACGTCCTCGGCGAATTCGTGCGTCTCCCGCCATTGCGGCTTAGCGGCTTTCGGCGGACGAACCGGATCTTCATCCACGCCCTGCGCACGCCGCTGCAGCAGTACTGCCGATTTTGGCGGGGCATGTAAACCCATCGACGTGTGGATGACTTCGAGCGGCGCCCGGGCCAGTTGTCCAACGCGAGTGATCCCGGTCAATTCAAGCGTGGAACGAATGCTGTAGTTCACGCCGGGCAGCAACCCGACAGGTAGCGGGGCCAGAAAATCCGCCTCACCGCCTTGCGGTACATGGATCATCGCACCTGGCTTGCGCAACCGGGAGGCAATGCGCGCCACCGTTTTGTTGGTTCCGTTGCCGACGGAGATGGAGATCCGCAGCCAATCCCATACGGTGCGGCGCAAGTAGGCGACGGTGTCTTGCGGACCGCGTCCGCGCAGTTTGCTCATGCCGGTGAGGTCGGCCCAGGCCGCCCCTACGCCAACCGGTTCCACCAGCGGAGTTTCTTCCTGGCAGAGATTCAGGATTTGTTTTGAGAATTGCTCGTAGAGATCGAAGTGGCCGGGCAACACGATTAGGGTTGGGCATACGCGGCGCGCGCGGGTCATGGTGAAGCCTGACCGTATGCCGAAGCGGCGGGCTTCGCTTGAGACCGACAGCACCAAGCCGCGTCTTTCCCCGCCTACGACGATTGGCCGGTCGCGAAGGCGTTTATCGGCGGCCTGTTCGATGGAGGCGTAGAAGGCGTCGGCGTCCCAATGGAAGATGGAGCGCATGTTTATAGTGTAAGGGATTACACATGAGGGGGGGTAACCCGAGTAAACAACCGCAGTTCCACTATGCTGCTTCATGAACTAATTGATGAAGAGGAGCGGATGAAGTGATTACTTCAGAAGCCCGCTGAACGATTTCCGGGCTTCATTCTGCGATGCCACTCTCTGTTAAGTAGCCTCGGGTAAAGGTCTTTAATCTTGTCGCGGAACGTCTTTAGTTCCGTCAGAATGTCCTCCATCAACTTTGGGAATGCGGATTCCGTAACCACGTCAATCTGGACCGGAATAAGATGCCCGTCTATAGCAGCGGCATGATGGAGTTGAAGATGGTCCACTGCCTCCACTTTCGCCTTACCCTTATATTCCTCCA
>JAYVXT010000880.1:0-2929 GCA_043785065.1 Bryobacterales bacterium
TCAGTCTGGAGAACCGGGCGCTTCGGCCTCGAACGTCATCATTTCAAACAACTACTACGGGGTGAACGGTGGCGCATCTGCCCGGAAGAACACTAGCATAGGAGCGGCATATATTTCGCTCAACAGCGCCACCCCGGCACTATCTTTCTCGGTCATCAGCAGCGGTGGCGCAGCGACGAGCGTGCAGACTATTTCCGCTACCGGCGTCGCGGTGTCGGGGACGCTGACCACTACCGGCCTGATAACAAATTACAACGGTCTAGCTACAGCCGGAAACGGCGTGGTGTCCGTCCAAGGTGCAGGAAGCGCGACCGCGCAAACCTCCGCTGCCGCCTCCGTCTCCACCTACACGAATGGCGCTTCCGACTCTGATTTCCTAGTGAGCGCGAATGTCTTGGTCACGACTAGCACAACGCACAATTTCACTGTCACCTGCTCTTACACGGACGAAGGCAACACCGCCCGGACCCTAACGCTTCCTTTTTCACAAGTGACGGGCACAATCCTGACGGCGATTACCAACGTTACCGGGGCGGGGCCATATGAGGGTGTTCAGCTTCATATCCGGGCGAAGGCCAGCACAGCCATAACGATTGCCACCACCGGAACATTCACGAGCGTAACCTATAATGTCCGGGGTTCTATTTCAAAGGTTCAATAACCATGTCTGTGTTAATTGGTATATTCATCGGAGTGGTGGTTTCATTGTCCGTCTCTATCTGGTTCGTGAAGCGAAATAGATTTAACAAATGAGTGACCGCAATCTATTCTCTTGGTACGAAACGAGCGACGGCCAGACCGTGGACTGGCGCGATAAGGTAATCGGTTTCGCCAAGCCACAGGGACAACCGTTCACATATGACGACGCCTTAAAATTCACATCTAAACTGCGTGACTTCACTGGAAAATTTGGAACCGTTTATTCAGGGGCGGAAAACTGCGCGGACGTGAATAACGAGTGCCGGAATGTGACCCTCTCCGCTGACCGCTGGATTGCCAACGGGGGCCTATATCCATTCACGGTCAAGGGGGGAAGCGAGGGAGTAACCATCACCGGCACGCTGGATGGACACGGGAAAGAGTGTGACGTGGATGCGGGTGATTGGTCGGACCAGTCGAACAACTGGGTAAAGAATTGGACGCTTGGACTCAAGTCGCTGGACGGTTCGCCAATCGTGGTTCGCTGTCTTCAGGCAACGGCCCCGTATTTCATGGAGGGGACCGGGCCATATGCCTACGCATTTCCGTCTCCATTAAAGTGGTATCACGGGATTTGCATTTGGGTGCTTCAGATTTTATGGAAAATAACCAAATGAATCGGGGTGCTGCATCACTGCTTGTCATTGGGATAATCGCCCTTTTAGGGGTGGGGGGGTGGGGCCTCTCAAAGACCCGTTGGTTTCACGGGGAGAGCAAAAGGGCTAAAACATCAACCGATACGACAAACACGCTAATAAGCGCCCAGAATTCCCAAGGCGGGTCAGCGGCGGCTTACGTTCAAACGATGGGGGATGTGGTTTCAACCCTCCCCGAAAGCAGGGAGAAGCAATTCCTTGGGCGGGCGGGGCAAATCGCCCTCTCCTACCTGCCCCAAGCAGACCCACAAAAGCTCCTAGAAGCTGAACGCTTGAAGGTGGCATTTCTCACGGGGCAGTTGGAACTAGCCCAGACCCTCACCCAAAACGCCCTCCAAGACTCAGGGAAAGCAAAGCAGGAACTAACACGGGCTATCGCGGCCAAACGAGCCTCAGACTTAGCCTTGGAGCAAGCAGCAGCGGAAGCAAGGGGGGCAGAGCAGGCCCAATTCTGGATGATGTGCATAGCGATTGCGGCGGTTATCCTTTGGCTGTGGGTGAAAATTACCCACCCCTCGCCCTTAGCAATTAGTCGGGCGGTTCAGGATATGCGGACGGGAAGCGGCGAAACCAATCCTTCGATTGCGGCTCTCGACGGCGCACTCACCCCATTCCAGCAGGCGAATGTTGCCCTGATGTATTGGCTTAGAACCAAGATAACAAAGGCGTCTTCATAGAACATGAGCACCATCCTTTTAAATACGAGTCCTATGCTCGCCCTATTCCTAGCCCAGATTTGGGAGGGGGAGTCAAAGCTGGCGATTTACGGCCCGATGGGGGTTATCTGTTTGTGGTTGATGTACCGCGAAGAAAAGAGTCGGGACGATATTTCAAAAGAGAAAGATTTAATCAGGGCAGATAACGCTGGCTTGAGGGATGAGATTCGCGGCCTCGCCCATCAAATAAAAGTCGTGAACCGCAACCTCCTTTACGTCACCGCCTCCCATGGCCCGGAAGGATTAAGGCAAGTCGCCCAACGAGAACTAGATCAAATGATGAAACATGAATGAGAAACTAAACGCCTCTCTCCACTCCCAACACCGCCCCCGCTTCACGGTTCAGCAAAGGCGCGATATGGCGACCTTCTTTTTGGCCTTCCTCTTTGGCCTGCTCGTTTTTGGGGTAGTTCTATTTATCGTTTGAGCCGTTAAAGACGATGTGGGGAGGCCCGGTTTGCGCTGAACCTCCCCACAAGGATTGTCGCCGTTGGCCGTCGCCATTGTTTGAGATGGGATTACCACCTCACGACCTTGCCTTTGTAAAAAATATGAAGTGTGTTTTACAAATGGTCAACACCTGTTTTAAGGTGGTTCTGGACCGTTCTATAGCAGCACCGGACATGCCTAGCTATTCCCCAAATTGGCGTTCATTGGCTCCGAAGGGCCTTATACGGGCAGAAGGCTCTTGGGCGAGGGGTGGGGCGTATTTAGTGGGAAGTCCCCGCCTAGTCGATTCTTCGCCCCTCTACCTTCATCAAAAGCGGAGCGTGCTTTCGGATAAGCCATTAAATACCGGCAAAGGAGTCGGTAGTCATAGCCGCTCTATCTCAATCAACGTCCCCCTGTCCGCTTGCT
>JAYVXT010000881.1:0-9540 GCA_043785065.1 Bryobacterales bacterium
AGTTAGGTGAATTCAAATTTGTCGATGGGCATCGCTGCAAAGTTGGCGGCCGCATCTATCCGCACCTTATTTTGGAACGCAACGGGACGCTGCTGTCAGTCTCGCTGCTTGAAAAACAACCAGGAGAAAACTTCCCCAGCGGCATCTTGAATGGAGCGAAGAAACTGGACCGCATCGGCATCTACCAAGGCCGGCAGGAAAGTTACTCCGTGGCTGGTTTTGAAACCGCCAAGCACTTGATCTTCGTTTCCAGCGCATTCGGAGACGAAGAGAATTTAGCCTTGGCCGGCAAGATCGCCGCGCCCACGGTGGATATCTTGAAACCCTTGGAAGCAAGGCTGACAACTCCTTTACAATTCCTCACGCTCTTGCTGCGTCCGCATTCGGATTTCCGGAATATACAATAGGTCTCATGCCTATCCGTATTGTCAGGCTTGGTTCGCCCAGATCTTCCGGAGAGGGCCTGCGGCTCGGCACGGTTCGCCGCCCCCCGCGAGGCGTGCCAAAATCCGAATTCGCCAAGCGTGATTTTTACGATGTGTGGCTGCCCAACTTGGCTCCAAGCGCGGAGCTGGTGAAGGAGGCGCTCAATGCCACCGGTGATCAAGCCTGGAATGCGTTCCGCCGCAAGTATCGCGCTGAAATGAACCAGCCGGATGCGGCAAGGCTGCTTGACCTGCTTGCGGCGATGTCGCACCAAACCAGCTTTTCCGTAGGTTGTTATTGTGAGGATCAAAGCCGCTGCCATCGCTCGGTCTTGCGCGAGCTATTGACAGAGCATGGAGCGAAAATGGCAGTGCTTAAAACTCCGTCGTCTCTACTTTCTTCCCGGTCGACTTCGTAATGCTCGCTGCTATCTCATCGGCAATCTGCTCTTCCTCTTCATCGGGAAGCCCAGCCCCCTCGAAGCGGATCAGTATCCCCGGGTCTTCGTAAGTGAATGAGATTTCGCACCCGCTAACTTCAATGCGGTGCTCGCCTTTGCCCTTGATCGGCTTTGAAGGAAAAGACGACGGGCGCAGTACGTCTACGAATTTGCTCTTGTGCAAATCAAAGGTGTTTCCGTCGGAACGGGTGATTAAGAATTCGCGCAATTTAGTTTAAGGTTTCCATCGAACAATCGGCTTGCGTGCCGCTAATGTCTCATCCACACGCGGCGTGCGCGTAAGATGCGGAGCTTTAATCACCAGTTGCGGATTTTCATCCACTTCCTTCGCAATGGAAATCATTGCGTCGATGAACAGCTCAAGCTCACGCTTCGGCTCAGTTTCGGTCGGCTCTATCATCATAGCGCCATGGACGATCAGAGGGAAGCTAGTTGTATAGGCGTGGAATCCGTAATCAATAAGACGCTTCGCCATATCGCCGGTTTTGACGCCTTTCGCTTCCTGCCGGTCATGGCTGAACACCACCTCGTGCATCGTAGGTTCCGTCACTGGTAAGTCGAAGTAGGGCTCCAATCCCTTACGAATAAACTGCGCATTCAACAACGCGTCTATGGTGGCATTACGCAGCCCAGGCCCGCCATGCGCCAGGATGTATGCCAGCGCGCGAACCAGTACTCCGAAGTTTCCGTAGAACGCCCGGACTTTGCCGATCGACTGCGGCCGGTCGTAATCGTGGCTATACTTGCGGCCACTTTTCTTCAAACGCGGCACAGGCAGGAACGGCTCCAGATGCTTCTTGATCGCCACCGGACCCGCGCCAGGACCGCCGCCGCCATGTGGCGTCGAAAAAGTCTTGTGCAGATTCATGTGCATCACATCGATGCCGAAATCGCCTGGCCGGCAGATGCCCACCAGCGCATTCATATTCGCGCCGTCCATATACATCTGCGCGCCCTTGGCGTGTAAAATCGCCGCGGCTTTCACGATGTCGCGCTCAAAAACGCCGATGGTGTTCGGATTAGTCACCATCAGCGCGGCCACGTCTTCATCGGTGGCGGCTTCAAGCGCAGCCAGATCGATCATGCCGTGATCATTCGACTTGACGCTGACCACTTCATAGCCAACCATCGCCGCCGTGGCGGGGTTGGTGCCATGCGCGGAATCGGGAACCAGAACTTTCTTACGCGGGTTGCCCAGGTTTTCCAAATACTTGCGCACCAGCAGCAGGCCGGTCATTTCGCCATGAGCGCCGGCGGCGGGCTGCAGCGTGATGGCATCCATCCCCGTGCATTCGCAAAGATATTTTTCAAGAATCGCCAGAATCTGAAATGCGCCTTGCGACAATTCCTCAGGCTGGTAGGGATGCCCCCATGCCAAGCCTTCTGTCCGCGCCACCAATTCGTTGATGCGCGGATTATACTTCATGGTGCAGGAACCTAGCGGATAAAGGCCCAGGTCGATAGCGAAGTTCCAGGTGGACAGCCGCGTGTAGTGCCGGATGTTTTCCACTTCGCTGACTTCCGGAAAGCCTTCAATTTCATTACGCACGTTCGCCGCGCCGAGAGCCTCCCCCGGATCCACCGCGGGCACGTCGAGTTCCGGAAGTTGGTAAGCCTTTTTTCCTGGCGAACTGATTTCAAACAGCAGCGGCTCGTCTTGAACAATGTGCCTTCTAACTTTCTTAATCATGCTTGCACCGCCTGGCGAACAACATCCATCGATTCGCGCTTGGACATTTCCGTGGCGCAGAGCAGCATGCAATCGGCCAGTTCCGGATAGAAGCGGCCTAGCGCCAGACCGCCAATCACTTTCTTCTTCAGCAGCTTTTTATTGAGCGCATCCGGGTCGCCAACCTGCACCACAAATTCATTAAAGAAAGGCGCCTTGAAGCGAGCCGGTAGTCCGCCCGCAAGGTAATGCGCCTTGGCCAGATTCTGTTCCGCCAATTCGCGCAAACCGGCCTTGCCGTAAACACTCATGAACACCGTGCCCATTAACGCGATCAGAGCTTGGTTGGTGCAAATGTTCGACGTGGCTTTTTCCCTGCGGATATGTTGCTCACGCGTGGCCAGCGTCAAGCAGAACGCGCGGTTGCCATTGGCGTCCAGCGTTTGCCCTACAAGCCGCCCTGGAATTTGACGAATGAATTTTTCCTTCGTGGCGATGATGCCCGCGAAAGGCCCGCCATAACTTGGAGAAATCGCGAAGGATTGCAATTCGCCCACTACGATATCGGCATCCACCGGAGGCTGCACAACGCCCAGCGAAGCCGCTTCCGTGAATACAACAACCAGCAGTGCGCCTTTGGAATGAGCCAAAGCAGCAAGAGTCTTTACATTTTCCAAGCACCCGAAAAAGTTCGGCGATTGCACAATCACCGCCGCTGTCTGGTCAGTCAGATTCGCTTCAATACCAGCCATATCCAACTGGCCGGTTTCCGAATCATAGCCACACTCGGTGACCGGAATGCCTTGGTTCATCGTATAAGTGTGCAGTACTTGCCTGTACTCAGGATGCACGGACTTTGCCACAATCACATGTTCGCGTCCAGTGATGCGGATAGCCATCATCGCCGCTTCCGGTACCGCCGTGGAACCGTCGTACATGGAAGCATTAGCCACTTCCATGCCGGTGAGCTGGCACACCATCGTCTGAAATTCAAAGATCGTAGTCAGCGTGCCTTGCGAAATTTCGGCTTGGTAGGGCGTGTAAGAAGTAAGGAACTCACCACGCGAAACCACAACGTCGCACAGCACGGGACGGTAATGATTGTACACTCCGGCGCCAAGGAATGAGGCATAGCCATTAGCCATCAAATTTGCTTGCTTTTTAAAGTAATCTACAATCTCATATTCGCTGATCCCAGCGGGTATATTCAGCGGTTTCTTGATTAGAACTTTTGGCGGAAGATAGCTGTACAAGTCGTCCAGCGACTTTAGCCCGCAGGCGGCGAGCATCTCGTTCCGTTCGCTGTCTGACTTTGGAAGATAACGCAAGGTAACTACTCCAGAGTAAAGATGGCAGGCGGCGGAATGCACCGGCCGCCCGCGTGTACTTATTGAATTTGATGCGGCAAGTTGGGATTAGGAGCCCAAATATGCTTGATAATCCGCGGAGGACATTAAAGCATTGGCTTGGCTTGCATCGGAAAGTTTAATCTTGATCAGCCAAGCGTCCCCATGCGGATCGGCGTTCAATTTTTCTGGCGTCGTGTTCAGCGCCTCGTTGATGGCCGTAACTTCGCCGGAAACAGGGGAGTAAATATCGCTGACAGCCTTAACCGATTCTACCGAGCCGAAAGTCTTGCCTTGCTCCACCGTCGAACCAACCTTCGGCAAGTCCACATAAACAATATCGCCAAGTTCGCTTTGCGCGTGGTGTGTAATTCCAATGGTGGCGGATTGGCCCTCCACTTTCACCCACTCGTGCTCTTTGGTATATCTAAAAATTTCGGGATACATGTATGTTTTACTTAGCTCGCTTATAAAAAGGAAATGAAGTCACTACGGCGTCAACGGGTTGGTTCCGCACCATCACTTGAATTGGTTGCCCCAATGCCGACTTGTCCATGGGCAGATAGCACAGCCCGATGTTCTTATTCAGCGTTGGCGAAGGTCCGCCACTAGTCACCCATCCCGCAACGTTTCCGTCGATTTGGATTTCGTAACCATCGCGCCCAATGCCGCGCCCCTGCATCTCAAACCCGCATAACTTTCGCGTGATGCCGGCGTCTTTCTGCTTATGCAGCGCTTCGCGGCCCTGAAAATCACCTTTGTCGAACTTGGTAATCCAATCCAATCCAGCTTCGAGCGGCGAAATGGTGGCATCAATTTCGTGACCGTATAGCGCCATGCCCGATTCCAGCCGCAGCGTATTCCGCGCACCCAGTCCAGCGGGCTTGATGCCAAATTCCTTGCCGGCTTCCATCAGTTCCTTCCAAAGGCGCGGCGCCTCATTCGGCGTAACGTAAATCTCGAACCCATCTTCGCCCGTGTATCCGGTTCGCGCGATGCGCGCCGGTGCGCCACTCACGGCGCCACCGGTGAAATGGTAATACTTGATCGGCGACAACACAGTGGCAGTGAGTTTTTGCAATGTTTCAAGCCCGCGAGGACCCTGCACCGCAATCTGCGCATACTTGGGACCGGCATTTTCCACCGTGGCATCGAACCGATTCGATTCAACAATGTGGGCGTAGTCCTTATCTTGATTAGAAGCGTTCACGCACAAGAAATAATGATCATCGGCCACTTTATGGACCAAAATATCATCTACGAATCCGCCATGCGGATACAGTAACCCGGAATAATGCGCTTGGCCGATTTTCAGCTTGGCGGCATTGTTGGTCGCAACGAAATTTACTAACTGGAGCGCTTCAGGACCACGGATTTCAATCTCGCCCATGTGGCTGACATCGAACAATCCAACCCGTTCCCGGACAGTTTGGTGCTCATCCAAAATGCCCGAATACTGCACCGGCATATCCCATCCACCAAAGTCCACCATTTTAGCTCCCATTTGCCGGTGAATAGCATTCAAGGGAGTAGACTTCAGAGCGATTGGTGGAAGCATGAAAAACCCACTCTAACAGTCCGGAACAAGAAGTGTCAATTACTTTGGACTTGCGCCGCTCCTAACCCACGAGAGCTAATGAAGTTAACTCATGCTAATATCCTAAACGCAGCCCCAACTGAATTGTCCTGGTCCCGGTCGCCGATGTGATACGGCCAAAATCGGGCGCAGTTACCGATCCGTTTGGCGACGCTAACTGGGTATGATTGAACGCACTGAACATCTCCGCGCGGAATTGAAGATTCACCCGGTTTTCGAAGAACCGCTGATTTCTGCCCACCCCGATATCAAAATTCAAAATTCCTGGGATTCGCAATTTCGGCTGAGTCCGGGAATCGCTGCCCATTGAATATGCGGGGGCCGTCGTGAACGCGGCCGTATCGAAATAGCGGTCGATGCTGCGCTGATCCGCAGGTAACGTCGGATCTTTCAGTCTCACCGCCGTGGCGCTGATCCCGGGCAGAGAAGTGCTACTTGGTCCCGTGATTACCATCGGCAAACCCGCGCCGAAAGTGCTCACGCCACTGATCTGCCAACTGCCCAATACACGGGAAAGCGCACCCGACTTCAGATACTGTCTGCCAGGCCCGAATGGAAATTCGTACACATAGTTAGTAACCAGGAAGTTCGGCCTGTCCCATTCGGCAATGGCGCGAGAAAGTTTCAGATTGTTCGGATCGATGAAGCTGGACCGGCTAGCGAAACGCTCCGGTGCGTTATCCATTTCCTTGCTCAAGGTGTAGTTAGCTTGCAGCGTCAATCCGCGGGTTGTTCGCTTTTCAAAACGGAATGTAAACCCGTGATACACCGAGTCCCCAACCGAATCACGAAACTGAGTTACTCCTGTGTAGTGCGGAAATGGAACCAGCAACCCCGAACGCCGGATAGTGGCTGCACTCAACGAACCCGTTGTAATTTGACCGAAGAATGGATTCGGCACAAGATCGTTCAAAGCGTTTCCCAAACTCAGATTATCAGCGCTTGCCGCGTTATGGCTTCGATTGATCCAGTAACGCATTCCACGGTTGCCCACATAGGCGGCCTCCAGCAACAAGCCCTTCGGCAATGTCCGCTGCAGGTTGAAATTCCATTGCTGATTCAAAGGCGTGGCCCAATCGCGAAAGGCCGTCGTAATACCGCTTCCAACCGAAGCCGAAGGAGGAAAAAAGAATCCCGCCTGGAAGGCATTACCCAAAGAGGCGCCCACTGGTGGCGTGTTCGGCGCGGCCACTGGAGGCCCCAAAAAGACTGAGGTCTGCGTCAAAAAGCCGCTGCCCAGGTCGCTTGCGCCAGCCCCAACACCCCCACTGCCGGGGAAGTAGAACATGCCGTAACCGGCGCGTATCACCATGTTCTTTTGAAACTGCCAGGCTAGGCCAATGCGCGGAGCAAAGTTCGTCCGGTTCGGATCGGTCTGTTCACGCGGCGCTCCATTCACGCCGGTGAATCGCAGCAGCCCTTTTCGGCCCGTGAGCGGATCGGTGAAAGCCGGATCGAAGAATCCCAACTGGTTATATCGTTCCGTCCAGGGCGTGGCGTAATCCCAGCGCATTCCCAAATTAATAGTCAGGTTGCGAAGCGCCTTCCAATCGTCCTGTATATACAATCCATGACTTTTTTGCGATGCCGCCAAGCTGGGATCAAGCGAAAGCTGTCCACCCGTGGGCAATCCAAGCAGGAAGGTTGCGATGCCGTAGCCCCCCGCGGTGCTGGCGGTTTGCGGGTCGGGCCCCTGCGTGAATGCCCTGCTAAACGCGTATTGTCCGGCCGGTTGCTCAGGCCGGTAAACATTGAACGCGCTAAACATGCGGTTGTATCCCACCTTCAAGGAATGCTGGCCAAGAATCCAGGTCAAGTGCCCTTGCATGTCGACGCTGTATTCGGCATCCACGAAATACGATGCTCTATCCGAGCTCAATGAGTCCGCATCGGTTACATCAATTCGAGGGAATTTCAAGCTTCTCGAAACAGCCTTCAACGAAGCGGGAAAACCTAGCTGTGTGAAATCATAACCCACGCTTCGGGGCGAGGTTTCGATCACATTGCGCGTGAGCGCGCCGCGAATTTCCAAAAGTAAATTCGGTTTCAAAGTGATCGTGTCACTCACCACTGCGGTTCTCGGCGCGCTTTGTATCAAGCCCCGTTCCCCGTTTACTCCTTCACCAGGAAAGGCAATGTTCACACCCGGAGAAGACTGCGCATTATTCTGGCGGCCATGGCTAAAGAAGATACGGTGCTTGGATCCGATAGCCTGATCGAACCGGAGAAAAACTTTGGTAGTGTCATTCTTCCTCGAATTATTTAGCACGTAGTTTTGCGTCAAACTCGTGCGGTTGGGAAGCGGAAAGAACGGCATGATCTTCAGAGCAATCGGATCGAACCTGGCCGCCGGAATCCGATTGCCCGGAAATTGGTCACGAATGTATTTGCCCGGAGCGGAAGGGTCGGGCCTGGTTGTATTAGGATCGAACACCCGGATCAACGCCCCGGTTCCCGTCAAGGTCTGGGAAAAATCGCCATCGCGTTGCAACTGCGTTGGCAGCGTTGTCACGATGCTATCGGGCGACCGCTGAGGAATTTTCTCAAAATTGAAAAAGTAGAATGTCTTGTTCCGGCCGTCATACAACTTGGGCAGAAATACCGGCCCTCCATTGGCTATGCCGAATTCGTTGCGCCGGAACGGAGGCTTAGCCGCGGAATTGCGATTATTCGTCCAGCCATTGGCATTGAGTTTATTGTTTCGAAGGAACTCATAGAAGCTTCCGTGTATTTCGTTTGTTCCGCCGCGCGTCGCCGCCGTCAAAACGCCTCCGCCCGAGCGCCCATACTCGCTGGAAAAATTATTGGTGATCACCTTGAACTCAGCCACAGCTTCGAGTGGAGGAGTGTACGAGGCATCGTTGGTAGTGCTGTTGCGCGACTCCGCGCCATCCAGCAGTATCTCGCTGGTGTTGGAACGCCCTCCATTCACAATCGGCCCCGTACCCGAATTCCCAGCGGGCATCACGCCCGGGGCCAGCGTCACCAGGCTATAGGGATTGCGCCCATTCAAAGGTAATTCCAGCAATTGCCTGCTGGAAACAACGTTGCCCAGTGAGGAACTTTGCATCTCCAATTGCACTGCGGAAGCTTCCACCCTCACTTCCGTTTGCACGGCGCCAACTTCAAGACGCATATTCAACGTCGCGGTTAGTCCCACTGCAAGACTGATCCCGCCTACGGTCGCTTTCTTGAATCCGGCGTGCTCCACAGCCACGTCGTATTCACCTGCGGGAAGATAAGGAACATTGTAATAGCCTTGCTTATTCGACTTAGTCACCGCTTTGACCCCGGTTCGCAAGTTGCGCACGGTTACTTGGGCATCCGCCACAACAGCGTCGGATGGATCAGTGATCGCACCGGTGAGTGACGCTTGCTCCACTTGCGACAACAAAGGGGTTGCTAGGAAGATAGCATTAGCCAATAGCAAGAGAGTTCGCATTCCTTGAAGACCTCTCGCAGTACTATATCCCAAGTGGCATCCAAGGGCCAGCCCCCAGTGGCAATAGGCTGGGAATCGGGGGAGCAACTTCAGGACTTTTGAAAACTCTGTGTGTGGCGGGGCGCACCCTGGCCCGACTGTTCAGGTGATCCGCGAATCGCCGAACTTGTGCGGCCAGCCTCCAATGTCAGGGGGGATCCCGAAACTAGCTGCGTTTATCCATCGCCACGTAGTCCCGTTCGCCGTAACCAAGAAAAATCTGCCGGGGACGGCCAATCTTCTGATCCTTGTCATTCATCATTTCATTCCATTGCGCCAACCACCCAGAGGTGCGGCCAATGGCGAATAAAACGGTGAAGAATTCTTCGGGGAAATCCATCGCCTGATAGATTAAGCCAGAATAGAAATCCACGTTCGGATACAATTTGCGCTTCACGAAATACTCATCGTGCAAGGCTATTTGTTCAAGTTCAATGGCAACATCCAGCAGCGGATTCTTTCCCGTCACCTCAAAGACTTCGTAAGCCGTTTCCTTGATGATGCGCGCCCTCGGATCGTAATTTTTGTAGACCCTATGACCGAAGCCCATCAGCCGCCCTT
>JAYVXT010000882.1:0-9518 GCA_043785065.1 Bryobacterales bacterium
ACGGGCGCACCGCCGCTGCTGCAAACGGATCGCTCGGACACGGGGCGCCTGGTTGATGCCGAAATGGTTTCAGAGTTGCCATTGGGCGTGAACCGTAACTTTCAATCGTTGCTTGATTTGGTTCCTGGCACAACAGAGGCTTCCTTCCAGCATTCGCAGTTCTTCAACGCTTCCGGATCGCTGCAAACCCAGGTGAACGGGCAGGGCCGCATGGGCAATAACTATCAGATTGAAGGCGTGGATAACAATGAGCGAACCGGCTTGCTGCAAGTGCTGGTTCCACCGGCCGAGGCGATTCAAATGGTTAGCATTTCCACGACGAATCACGATCCGGAGTTGGGACGTGGCACCGGCGCGGTGTCGAATGTCGTGCTTAAATCGGGAACCAATCAGTTGCATGGGGGCTTGTACGAATGGACGCAGAACAGTTCGTTCGACGCCCGCGCTTTTTTCACCAAGTCGGTCGGTCACCTTGCCTATAACTACTTCGGCGGTAACCTCGGCGGCGCGATTAAGAAGAATAAGTGGTTCATCTTTGGCGACTATTTACGCACCATGGACCACGAGGCTAACACCAATACGCTGACCATTCCTTCCGCGCCATACAAAGCAGGCAATTTGAGCGCCGGGAAAAGCGCGGTTTACGATCCTTTAACGGGCGATCCTATCACAGCGGTCGGCCGCATTCCCTTCAGTGGCAATATCATCCCGTCGAGCCGCATTGATCCGGTGGCGAAGAAGATCCTGGCTTACCTGCCGGATCCTAATTTGCCGTTTGTTGAAGCGACGCCAAGCAACAACTACTTCACACTGCTGCCCGCGCGCAAGACAACCGATTCCTTCGACGTTAAGACTGATTACACCCTGAGCGATAAAGACCGCTTAAGCGCCCGCTTTAGCTTTTCACATCCGGTGACCTTCCAGGCGCCAACATTCGGCGATGCCGGCGGTCCGGCTCAGGGCGCGTTCCAAGGCACGGGTTTTCAAAGAACTTACTCCAGCGGTGTTAGCTACAACCGGACGCTATCGCCATCGTTGTTAGCGGAATTTCGCATTGGCGTGGCTCACTATCATAACGAAGCCATTCCCACCGATTACGGCAAGGACGACACTACCAAACTGGGAATTCCCAACGTGAATATCAATCAGTTCACCAGTGGTTTTGTTGGCATCAGCATCGGAAATTTTTCCAGTCCGTTAACCGGCTATTCGGCAAGCATTCCGTGGGTGCGGGCGGAAGCGAACATCGACATAGTAAACACTTGGACCAAGATTTTGCGCAACCACACGTTCAAGTTTGGCGGCGATTTGCGGCGCATTCGCGACGATCTTTTACAGGACCAAACGTTTAGCCCGCGCGGAGTGATTACGTTTGGACAGAACCAGACGTTTGCACCGGGAACTGGTACTTCGGCAACGGTTGCCAATAATTTCGGCAGCTTTCTGCTGGGCGTACCTAACTCGGTGGGGCGCGACGTCAATACTTATTTCCCCGCCATGCGTTTGTGGCAGACTTTTCTGTATGCGGCCGACGGCTGGCAGATCACCCCGAAACTTACCGCCACAATCGGCTTGCGCTGGGAATTTTACCCACCGGCCACCCCTGCTTTCCCTGGCGGATTTTCCAATTACGATTTCGTGAAGAACCAGTTGGTAATCGCCGGTGTCGGCGGCAATCCAATGAATCTTGGGATGAAGACCCGCTATAACTATTTCGCGCCTCGCCTTGGTCTGGCTTATAGGCTGACCGATAAGACAGTGATCCGCACGGGGTTTGGAGTAAGTTACACGCCGTATGGGGATAATAACTACGCATATAACTTCCCAGTGCGCTCGAACAATAACTACACCAGCCCCACCACTTATCAACCCGCCGAAGATCCAACTACCCATATACCGATTAATTTTATTAATGGCTTCCCGCCGGTGCGTCCGGTGGAAGTGCCCGCGAACGGCATCATCACGAACCCTGACATTACTTCAACCTATTACGTGGTGCCTACCGACTACAAGAATCCGTATACATTAACCTGGAACTTCGCCCTCCAACAAACACTGCCGTTTAAATTGGTGCTGGACACGGCTTATGTCGCCACTCATGGTGTACGAATCGCGGCGACTACCAACCTCAACGCGGGAACCGTGATTGGTCTTGGGACACGGGGACAGCCGCAATTTCCGCGCACCGCAACCACTAACTTGATTTTCCAGGGCTTCTCATCGAACTACAATTCGCTGCAAATGAAGTTGGACCGAAGATTCGGATCAGGCTTGAAAGTGACGACCTCCTTCACTTGGAATAAGTCCATGTCCTGGCAGAGCGGGGATGATGGCGGCTTGCTGTTCTATGTCGATCCAAAGCGCAACTATGCCCGGGCCGACTTCGACCGCACTTTGAACTATGTGCAGAGCTACATTTATGATTTGCCATGGGGACAGGGCCGACGCTACATGAGAAACTGCATGGCCGGCAAAATCCTGGGCGGTTGGAATGTTTCTGGCATTTTATCGATGCGCACCGGAGCGCCTCTAACGATTACAGCGAACAACAACCTAAACCTGCCTAACAATACGCAGACGGCTGATCAGGTTTCCGAAGTGAAGCTCCTTCACGGCATCAATCTGGGGAATCCCTGGTTTGATACAACCAGCTTTGCGCAGCCGCCGAACACTCGCTTTGGCTCCACTGGACGCAACGTCATCAGCGGCCCGGGAACATTTGCCCTTAACGCCAAATTGGGCCGGATTATTCAATTCCACGAGGGCAAGGTCCGGCTTGACGTGCGGGCAGAATCGTTTAACGTTACGAATACCGCTCAGTTCTCGAACCCAAATACATCGATCACCAGCGCGACTTATGGAATGGTTACAGGAACGCGTTCTACCGGCACGGGAGTTAATGGGACGGGCGGTGGGCGCTTGGTTCAATTGGGCGCCAAGTTGACGTTTTAGAAAGATAGATTAGGATGGTGAGTGGACTCTTGTAAATGAAGATAGTCTGTTTCGTCATCCTCATCCCTTGCCTCGTTTTTGCTCAACGTACCGTGCCTGATTGGCGAATTGCGGTGGATCAAAGAGCCTCGCGCATTGCACCGGAGCCCGCCGTCTCCACATCGGTCACTATTCATGAGGGCGAATTGGTGCGCCGCATCGGCAGCACGTTGAGCCTGGCCGGAAGGCCGTTCCGTTTCAATGGCAACAACACTTACTATCTGCAAGCGGAGATTGCATACGGCCGCAATGCGGGCGTGGAGGAAACGCTGGATAAGATGGCGGAGTTGGGCATCACGGTGGCTCGGGCCAACGCGCACAACGACCATCCTCCTTCGCAAGATCCGGCGGCAATTCAAACTGATCCTGGCGTGTTCAATGAGGCGAATTTAGTGGCGCTGGATCAATCGGTCGCCGAAGCGAAGAAGCGCAGCATTCGATTGATCTTGAAGCTGACCAACAATTGGACTGCGTATGGCGGCATTGAACGGTATGTGCAGTGGAAGATTGGGCACACGCCTTCCGCCGCCGAGAAGGCCACGTTTTACACCGACGCGACGATCAAGCAGTGGTTCAAGGATTACGTCAAAACGATTCTGTTGCGGCGTAATACGGTGACCGGCCTGTTGTATAAAGATGAGGCGGCCATTATGGCTTGGGAGTTGGGCAACGAGCTGCGCAACCCAGTTAGCGGCGGGGGCAATGCGTTAGTGGCGTGGATGACAGAGATGGCGGCTTACATCAAAAGTTTGGACACCAATCATCTGGTGGCCGATGGCGGCGAAGGGTTCGACGATGATGCGACGCTTTATCCCGGCATCGGCAATCGTTACCCAGTGGCGGGGAGCGAGGGTTGCAGTTATCATCGCATGGTGCTGATCGCGGATATCGACATGGTCAGCTACCATATATATCCGTCGTCTTGGGGATTGAACGATACAACTGATTCCACGCTTTGGATTAAACGGCACGAAGAACTTGCGAGAGGCGCGGGCAAGGTTGCTTATCTGGGGGAATACGGAAAGCGGGCGGCGGACAAGAGCCCGGCGGCCTGCAGTTTGGAACCGGGCCGGGCCTATGATCCTGATCGGGCAAAGGTGTTTGACGCGTGGTTGGAACAAAGCGCTGTGACCCAAGCTTCAGCGGGGGTGATGGCTTGGCAGTTAATCAACGATTCGCGGACGGACTGCGAAGGCTTTCAGCTTTATTGTCCGCGCGATGGAGCTACTTGCGATACGCTGCGGCAGTATTCCGCAATCTTGAATGAACCGGCGGTGGTCACTTCCGGCGCCAGTTTTCGCGGAGTGTTTCTTGCGCCCGACTCGTTTGCCAGCATTTTTGGAGCAGACCTTGAAAATCGCGGGGTGGATGTGATAGATAGCCGTGGAGTAAGCAGCAAGGCAACCGTCTTTTACGCGGGCCCCAATCAGATCAACTTCCTGGTTCCGGCAGCAGTTTCGCAGGGCGGGGCCGTGGTGTTACTGAGCCGCAACGGGGCGGCAGTTAAATCGGCCGCGATGACTATTGCGCAAGTGGAGCCGGGCGTGTTCTCATCAGACGCATCGGGCAGCGGGACAGCGGCGGCAGTCGTTACAATCGTGAAGCCGGACGGCAGCCTGATGACTCAATTCGTTGCGGCGGGGCCTGTGGATCTTGCTTCGGGCGAAGTGGTTGTGACGATGTATGGAACAGGATGGCGCAAGCGGGGGAATGCCGGGGACGTGCGCGTGTCAATCGGCGGAGTGGATGCCGCGGTTCTATTTTCAGGAGCACAGCCGGAGTTTCCCGGGCTGGATCAAATCAACGTGCGTGTCCCGGCGGAGCTTCGTGGGCGCGGCCAAGTGGAGATGGCCGTGGACGTAAGTGGCCGCGCCGCAAATGTGGTAACGATGAATGTACGGTAGCTTATTGGAATAACTTCGGTGCAAACTCGTTTAAGTAATCGCGCCAATTGAGCCATGTATGGCCGCCGGCCGTTTCTTTTAAAATCGGATGAAAGCCATGCTTTTCCAGCATCGCCACCGTCTTCTTAGTGGTCTCAAGTAGGCCGTCATCCTTGCCTGTGGCGAACCAGAATAGCTTCAGCCCCTTCTTCACGCCGGCAGCCTCCAACTCAATCATGTGTTGCTCTTCCCAAGATGGTCCCGTAGGCTGGGGCTGGGCCTCGGCGCCCGCGCGGGCGGCTCCAAATCCGCGGATCAATCCGGAACTATAAACGCCAACATAAGCGAACTGATTCAAATGGGGAATCGCAATGTTCAGCGTCTGGTTGCCACCCATGGAAAGGCCGGCAATCGCCCGATGGGCGCGGTCGGCAACCACGCGGTAATGCTTCTCCACATAGGGCAGAATGTCGTCGTTGAATTCCTTCAAGAACGGGTCTAACCCTGGCGCGCGCACCGTGCTGGTGTGGCCGGCGGGCATTACAACAATCATGGGCTTGGCCTGCTTTGCGGCAATCAAATTATCCACGATGAAACCGGAGCGGCCGACGGTGGACCATGAAGCGTCGGAATCGCTGGAGCCATGTAGTAAGTAAAACACCGGCAATTTGTCTTTCCCCATTTCGTATCCAGCGGGCGTATAGACCGTCATGCGGCGGAATCGTTGCAGGGCTGAAGAATAGTAAGTCACGGCCGCGACGGCTCCATGCGGCACATCGCGCGTGTCAAAGGAGTCGGACCCCGCAACAGTAACTAAGCTCCAGACGTTAGTTAGCGATTCACTGGTCGAAGGGTTGCGCGGATCAACCACCGTCATTCCGTCGATGTTGAAGTTGTAGCGGTAGGCTCCAGCCGGTACAGGCCCAACGGTGGCTTCCCACACGCCGTTTTCTGCCTTGGTCATGGCCGCGCCCTTGCCATTGTCCGGAATGTCGCCTCCCATGACGCGCACGGTTTCAGCCTTCGGCGCAAGCACGCGCAACGTGATGCGACGATCGGCTGAAACCTCGGGCGAAATAACGGTAGGCCCTTGGGGGCCACGCGGGGCGGGCGGTTGCGCGTAAAGCGCGGCTGTTAGAACAAGGCAGAGAATCGATTGCTTCATTAAGATTTTCCTTAGTTACGAAATGCTTAAAACTATCTTAGAGCAATCCGCGGAGCAGTGGGCTTTCGGCGCCAAGCGCGCGGCACATTGGTGCGGGATGTCTTCGCCGGAAGCGGCAATACTTGGCAGCGAATCAGGCACGACAAACTACTACCGAACGGAAGTGTTCTGGCGGTGGATGGCGTTCCGCGAATCCTGCCGTCGCTTGCCGGAGACAATCACGTGGTTCCCGCCAAGTAACTTATTCCGTCGCGTAATATCCGACGCGAGCGCGCAGCTGCACTTTCGGAAAACGCCGCTGAGCTTCGGGTGACAACGTGACCCGAATTCTGTGAAACGCCCCCCGTGCGCCCGCGGACGGAGCGGAATATTCAAGCGCGTACCGGTTCCTGATTCGATCAAAAATTAATCCCAGCGAAGATTCCAGATTGCCCGGCTTGAACGCCTCACCACCGGTTTCCTCCGACAAAGTGAAGACATTCGCGGGAGTGAAATCGGGGTTGGTGTAGCGGCCTTTCGGATCGGGCTCGGGACGGCGCGCGCGGCCGGTAATGATCGCGTTCAATACGGTGTTTGCCGCATGTAGTTTTTTCAAAGTCTGCTCATCGTTCAGCTGGTAGTTCAAGCCTAAATTGTCGGTCACAATCAGCATTGCCCTTCTGCCAGCGGAAGCGTTTTCCTTCATGTAATCGGCCGCTGCGACGATAGCGTGGTTGATCAGTGTTCCCGAGCCTAGCCCTTTGTCGTTCACCGCTGAGTTAATTTGCCGCGAGACGGCTTCAAAATCGCCGGTGAATTCCTGAGTTACTTTTTGATTGCGGGCAAAAAGCATTACGGCCACCTTGTCCTCGGGCTTCAACACGGACATGGCTTGCCGCGAAGCGCGGGCAAGCGCATCAATGGATTTCACCATGCTGCCACTGACATCGAGCAAAAGCAGCAAAGACACGGGTTCGCGTTCGTGCCCAAAGTGCGTCGCAGGCTGACTGGCATTGTCGTCAAAGATGCGGAAATCTTCGCGGGTAAGATCGTTCAACAGCCGGCCGCCTTCTTCCACTTGCACATCGACCCGGACAACATTCGCGCCGGATTTGAAAAGTGGTTGTTCCTCTTGCGCGCAGAGAGCGTTAAGCACAAGAGCAGAGGCGGCGAGTAGAGGGAGGAGAGCTCGCATAGGCCCATTATCCCTTTTTTGTCCCAAAGCTTGTCCGAACGACTGTTAATATAACGATTCGGGCATGCATTCCATCATCGTAGGCACGGCGGGACATATTGATCACGGCAAGACGTCGCTGGTGCTGGCCCTAACCGGTATCGACACCGACCGCCTAAAGGAAGAAAAGCAGCGCGGCATTTCGATCGAACTGGGCTTCGCGCATTTGGACATTGGCGATACGCGGGTGGGCTTTGTCGATGTGCCCGGTCATGAGCGCTTTGTCAAGACGATGCTGGCTGGGGCCACGGGCATTGACGTGGTTCTGTTCGTGGTGGCCGCCGATGAATCGATCAAGCCGCAAACCCGCGAGCACTTCGACATTTGCCGGCTGCTGGCCGTCGAGCAGGGCATTGTAGTGATCACCAAAAAAGATGCCGTGGATGCCGATCTGGTAGACCTGGTGAAGCTTGAAGTAGAAGAGTTTGTGGCCGGTAGTTTTCTTGAGGGTGCGCCGGTAATGGCGGTGTCTTCTAAAACAGGTGAAGGGATTGCGGACCTGCGCGCCGCCATTGCAGCCATTGCGGCTAAGACACGGACGAAAGAAACCAAGCGCTATTTCCGCATGCCCGTGGATCGTGTTTTCACGATGAAGGGTTTTGGCGATGTGGTGACCGGCACAACTTCGGCGGGAGCGGTGGATGTGGATCAGGAAGTTGAACTGCAGCCCGGCGGACAGCGTATGCGCGTGCGCGGCTTGCAAACGCATGGGGTGACGGCCAAACGCGCGCGCGCAGGGCAGCGCACCGCGTTGAACCTTGCCGGGGATGCGGAAGTGAAGCGCGGGCACGTGGTGACCGAACCAGGCCGTTTTGAAGCCACGCGGCAGGTTGATGTCGCCTTTCAACTGTTGGTTGGCGCCAAGCCGCTGAAGCATCGCGCGCAAGTGCATTTTCACGCAGGCACGGCGGAAGTGACGGCGGAAGCGCGCTTGTTTGGGGCGTCAGTGCTGGAACCGGGCAGATCCGCGGTGGTGCGTTTTCTGCTGCGGCAGCCCATGTTGCTGTTGCCTGGCGATCGTTTCATCGTCCGGAGTTTTTCTCCCGTATGGACCATTGGTGGAGGGCAGGTGATCGACGTTGACGCGCCGAAAAAACCAACGCCGGACCGGATGGCGATATTTCAAAACGGGACCTTGACGCAGCGGCTAGAGCAACTGGTGAAGGAATCCGCGGGCGGCATTGGCGTAGCCGGATTGCTTCGGCGGACTGGCGTGATGGGCGCGGAAATCGAAAGCGCGCTGGCGGTTCCGGATACGGTGAAGATTGGCGCCGGCCAAGCGGCATGGTTCGTGAATGCCGCTTGGTTCGCCGAGGCGCGAGGGCGGATCGAACAGCGCCTTGCGGCTTTTCATAAAGCACAGCCCCTTGCGCCCGGCATGCCCAGGGAAGAAGTGCGGTCGCGGGAATTGGGCGGAGTGCCGGTGGCGGTGCTCGACGCGATTCTGACTTCGGCGAAAACGGTGGTGAGTGAAGCGGAGAACCTGCGGCTAGCGTCGCACCTGTTGCATTTGAAAGCCGACGAATCGGAAGCGTTGTCGAAGATTGAAGCGGCTTTTAAAAAAGCGGGTTTGGCCGTGCCTTCAACTAACGATGTGCTGGCGGCCAGTGGCGTTGAAGTAAGCCGGGCGCGGCCTTTGCTGCAGATTCTCTTGCGGGGGCAGAAGTTGATTAAGGTGGGCGATGAGTTGCTGTTTCATCATACGGCGTTGGCTGAGTTGCGGCGTATCCTTGGCGGACATAAAGGCGAAAGGTTTACGGTAGGCGGCTTCAAGGATTGGACGGGCGTTTCGCGCAAGTATTCAATTCCGTTGCTTGAATATTTGGACCGCATGCGGGTGACGCGACGCGAGGGCGATGAACGTGTGGTGTTGTAACGGTATTTTAAACCTTCCAAAACTTCACATACGGCGGAGCCCCCGGCTGCTCAGCCGCCACTCGATCCGCCTCCGCCGTATCCGCGCAATTCGGCCCATCCGGATACCGGTAGCGCACCACGAAATCGGCCTCCATCTCAAGCCCCCAACCGAGCGCCGCCGGCAAAACATAGCACCCATCCCGCACCGCAAGCGGATGCACAAACACGCCTTGTTGCAAAAACTCCAGATACTCCAGCAACCGTCCCTCGCTGCCGAACCACGCCTGATCGAACACCGACATCGCCCCCACCAGCTGCCCCAGCCCAATGCCGCCGCTATGCGGACACACAGGCACTTTATACTTCGCGGCCATCGCCACAATCGCCAACAACTCATTCACGCCGCCCA
>JAYVXT010000883.1:0-2916 GCA_043785065.1 Bryobacterales bacterium
CCTGCCGCGTATGGTCCCAGCATGCGTCAGATGGCACGCTACATGAAGCATTATCCTCTCGCGCAATTTGTGACTCATCGCTTCGGCTTGCGGGACGTCGAAGCCGCCATGCAAACCGCGATGGACCCGGATTCCATGAAGGTGGTCTTCGAGCTCCGGCGTTGAAATTTTTCGTTTTGTTATTTTTATATTTTGGAAAAGGGGAAAGACATGAGTTCGCTTAACGAACGGTTTCTGTTTGCGTGTGCCCCGGATAGCTGGGGCGTCTTGGATTATCCGGGACCCTCGTGGGAGCAATCTTACGACAGGATGCTGGATGAAATGGTGGAGGCTGGCTACAGCGGGACGGAATTGGGACCATATGGTTTTTTTCCGACCGACCCGAAAATACTTGAACCCCAACTTCAGAAGCGCCAACTGAAACTTCTTGGCTCTTTCGTCCCGGTAAAAATGACAGATCCAAGTTCCGGCAAGGCGGTCATCGAACGGATTCGCAAAGTCGGCAATCTTCTAGCCACGCTGAAAGCCCCCTTCCTGGTAATGGCCGATGACCAGTCCACGGAACGTAACGCTTTCTCCGGAAGAGTTTACGACGCCGGATGCCCGACTCTCAGCGCGGACCAATGGAAGCACGTCGGCAAAATCGTTGAGGGCGCGGAAAAAGTCGCTGACGAATTCGGGCTCGATCTGGTCTTCCATCCTCATGTGGCCACTTACGTGGAAACCCCGGAAGAGTGCGAGCGCTTTTTTGACGCGACGTCTCATACTAATGTCGGTCTTTGTCTTGACACGGGCCATTGCGTCTACGGGTTTGGCGACTCCGTAAAGGAGGCAGACAAATATAAAAATAAACTTCGGCTCGTGCACATCAAGGATTGCAATATAAAGGTTCTGGCGGAAGCGCGACGCCATAAATGGACTTTCGAGGAAGCCATCGAGCACCGGGTTTTCACGGTCATCGGTCAAGGGAGCATCGACTTTCCCGCGTTCTTCCGCACACTTTTGAAAAATGACTATTCTGGATGGTCAGTTGTCGAGCAGGACGTGAAGTTCGACGCTACGGAAATTCCTCCCAAGGAGAGCGTCGCAGCGAGTTTGACGTATTTAAAGGAAGTCGTCAGGCAGCTAGGGTTGGCTAAGGCCTGAACGAGCCGCGCTCAAGACGGAGCGGTCGACAATCCTAGGATTCACTGAAATCAAAAAGCTTCGGACGAACTCGAAACCATCGCGTCTTGTACGCGGCGTAAACGAGTCCAAGCGCCAGCCACGCCAACCCCGCATACTTCGTCCAGGTCTGCAGGCTGATCAACAATACGAAGCAGAAGATCAACCCAAAGCCTGGCAGCAAGGCATCGATAAAGAAATTTCTTTTTCCGACTGCTTCTCTAGAAAACCAGAAGTGCCGCAAAGCCGCAAGATTCACGCCCATGAATGCCAGCAGCGCTCCGAAAGTCACGATTTCCGCAGACCGCTCCCAAGGGATGGTCAGGGTACCAATATATGCCATGACTCCGACGATCCAAATGTTGTAAGTCGGATTGCTTCGCTTGGGATCCAGAAAACCAAATACTTTTTTGGGTAGAACATCGTCCCGTCCCATGCTGTATAGAAGCCGCGCAGCCCCCACGTGACCAGCCAATCCGCAGGCCAAGCTGGAGACAAGGAGCATAACTCCATATGCCGCGAAGAGAAGCGGACCGCTTGCCAGACGCGCAACGTCCATAAACGCCGTCTCCGGATTCTGCAAGGTTGTGTAATCTGGCCAGACTCGTTGCGCCAGGTAGACCTGCAGACCGCTAAACAACCCCGTAAAAACGCAGACCAAAACCGAAGCAAGCAAAACATTGCGCTTCGGATTCTTAACTTCCTCAGCGAGTATCGACACTCCATCGAATCCTATAAAAACAAGTGCTGCTAAAGACGTCCCGGCGGCTAGCGCCCGCAGATTAAACGTCGCTGGATTGTAAAGCGGTTGCATCGCGAACAATCCAGCGAGGCTTTCGTGTAGAACGATATAGCGGAATGATTGCACCAGAAAAGCCGCGGTGACCAAGATCATCAACCCAAGAAGTATTTCGTTCGTCCGCGCCGTAAACTTGATTCCCTGCACCGTAAGGATGGTTATGAATCCCACTGCAAGCGCAGCAAGTAGCGCAAAAGGTATCTTGGGCGCCATCCGTTGAATCGCCAGAGCCGCGTACAACGCGTTCTGGATGGGCTGGAATAGATATTCCAAAAACATCGCCCAGCCCACGATGAAGCCCAGGTGCGGATTCAATCCACGGCTAACGTAGGTATAAACCGAGCCTGCGGACGGGTACACGAACGCCATCCGCCCGAAACTCACCGCGGTAACCGACATTGCCACCATCGCAAGCAGGAGCGTGCTAACGGTATGCCCGTGCGACAGTACTTGCGATTCTCCAAATAGAGGGACCGCCGCGATGGGCGACGTCAGAATAACCCCAAAATAAATCAAGTCCCATAGGCCGAGGACGCGTTGCAGATGTGGTTTGTCCGATTTTGCAGTCTGCCCTGCGCCTTGTTCCACCCTGCCCTCTTTCTTCAACGCTGCCGTGCCAAAAGCCTTTTGACTACGAAAGCCAATCTAGAAGAACAGACGTTCTTTTGTAAGCGCCTCTTCATATTTCTTCCTCGCCAACCGGACTTTCTCGCTCTGTGAAACTTCCGCAATGGGAACGTCCCACCACGATTCATAACTGGGTACCCGATGGTCGTACGAAGTCTCCACGACCACCACGCTCGTTCGCGTCTGTTCCCTGCCAGTTTTTAGTGCTTCCGTAAACTCTTCATGCGTCTTCGCGCGCACGGCCCAAGCTCCCAAGCTTGCCGCATTCGCCACGAAATCCACGTCTAGCAGCTCACCATCGTACTTTTCCCCTCGGCGATGCAAAT
>JAYVXT010000884.1:0-9508 GCA_043785065.1 Bryobacterales bacterium
CTGGCCGGAGTAATTACCACCAACCCTGCAACCGCCCCGGAAATTCCACCCAATACGGAGGCCTTGCCTTGCGTTAACCGTTCAGCGAGCAACCACCCAATGGTAGCGCCCGCCGCGCCGAAGTGCGTGGCGACAAAAGCGCTAGTAGCCAATCCGCCGGCGCCAACAGCGCTGCCCGCGTTGAACCCAAACCAGCCGACCCACAACAGGCAGGCGCCGATGAAGCTGAGCACAAGACTATGGGGCCGCATTGCCTCATTCGGGTAACCGAGCCGCTTACCCATGTAGAGCGCGCACACCAAAGCCGAGACGCCCGATGTGATATGAACCACCGTGCCGCCGGCGAAATCCAAGCAAGGCACCTTGCCTCCAAGAAACGCGTTCAAGAATCCACCCTTGCCCCAAACCATGTGCGCCATTGGATAGTAGATCAACAAGGACCACAAGGTGGTGAACAACATCATCGCGCTGAACTTCATTCGCTCGGCGAAGGCTCCCGAAATCAAGGCGGGCGTGATGATCGCGAACATCAATTGAAACATCATATAAGTCAAGTGAGGAACCGTTGCTCCATAATCGGGATGCGGCGCGGTTCCCACTCCGTCCAAAAACAGGTAGCGAAGATCGCCCAGAAACGGCGAGCCTTCCGCAAAAGCCAAACTGTATCCAACCACGGCCCACATTATGGTGGCCCACGCCATCAAAGCAAAACTTTGCATCATCGTACCAAGCACATTTTTCTTTCGAACGAGGCCGCCATAGAAAAGGGCGAGGCCAGGTCCGGTCATCATCAGAACCAAAGCACAACTGACAAGCATCCAGGCGTTATCGCCGGAAGTTTGGGCCGATTTGATTGCTGCTTCCATGGCGGCCTGCGTCATAGGGGCAGGTGCGGAAGCAGTCTGCGAATACACAGCAATTGGGAGCAAAAGGCTCAATGCGGTAAACAAGATTCTATTCATTGGTCTCCTTGGACTCAGCCTCCCCGGACGGCTGGGTACAGGAAGGCTCGTTCGTTCAACATGGATTTCGAACAAAACCATCATGCAACGAGGAGCGCTCCCTACGGAAGTCGAACCTTTCTATGGAACGGATTGAAATAATCTATTGACCATGGCTGCGGTGGCGCCAAGGGTTTGCTTTCCTTTAAAAAGCAATCGCGCCTGCCGTCCAAAGATTGGACGGCAAGCGCGAGAGTGAAAGCAGGTTCGGACTACTTCCAGGGTCCTAAGAGAACAACGATTCCAGCGGTAAAAGTGTTCATGTTCTTTTCAACCGCCAAGAACCGGTTGCGATCAAAATAGGGTTTGTCGGAAGCATCATGGCGGTACTCAAGACGCCCCACCAGGTGGTCATTAAGCTTGTATTCACCGGTCAGAGTTACTTCTTTCACGACCTGCGCGACGCCGGTATTGAATCCATCTTTATCGTTAAAAGCTTCCAGACGTCCGGCAACGGCAAATTGCTTGGTCAACTGATAGCGAGCCGCGCCGGCGATGCCATACCAGGAATCGCCACCGCCACCGATGATGTGGTTGTCGCGTCCAAAATCGGCGTTGATGTAGGCGTTAAACTTGCCTGTGGGCGTTAGCAGCAAGGTAGTATCGAAAAGATTGCGCTTGCCTTTCGTGGTTCCCTGATGATTTGGCCCTTCGTAATAGTTGGCGGAGTAGGCAAATTTCTTCTTGGTTAATGCGAGGGTTAGCCCGATATTGTCCATGTTGTTGTTGCCCCAAATGGAATTCCAGGCGTTGACCAGTTGGAAACCAACATTGAGTTCTTTGGTAACAGGCGTTGAAGTCCTAAGCCCAAAATGGTAGTAGGGAATGGCCCAGGCAAACAGGAGAGACCTAGTGTAGTTCCAATTGCTGCTGCTCTCAATCACTTCAGCGCCCGCCGAGGTCACGAACTGCCCGAAATCAAATTCAGTGCCGTGTGTGTGGTTTGGCTTTACGATTACGTAGGCCTGTTCAATGAAGCGCAAGGCTTTGTGATCGAGAGCGGCCGGGTCGCCCAGATGAATCCAGCGCATGCTTTCCCCTGCCCCTATATCGGCGTGGATCCCAAAGACCTTGTCGGATTTATCCACGGTGAACTTCGCAAAGCTCAACTCAGGATGGCCGGAGGTAAGATCAAAATTCTGGAGTTGGTTGAAATTAGACGATGGAGTGTTGAAATTCTTTGTGACATAACCATCGGCGAGGATGCTGAAAACCCACCCGTTATACTTAGCGGCGGGGGCTGGAGGCGGCGCTGGATCCGCGGGCTTCGCAGGATCCTGTGGGGAGGCCGCGGGCGGCGCCGCAGCTTGCGAGTTTTCTGTTTCACCGGCAAAAACGGTGAGCCCTAGAGCAAGTAGAAATAACGTGATTCGCATGTGTGTTCTCTATTCAGAAAGGTATTTTGAAGCAAACCGGTAGGTCTTCGTTTGATCCAGCTTCAGTTTAAGGGCAGCGGAAGGTTTAACGGAAATTGATTTTTTGAATCGGGCTCATAACGCCCGGGCGGCTCATGGAGTTAAGCCCGACTCCATACGATCCCTTTTTCTACAATTAAAGCTAGGACCATTTTTGCCCGAATCAGCCCATCATGCCCTTGTGTTGTTCCTTGTTTTTGGCTTCGCTAAATTCCTGGCGGAGTTATTGGAACGAATACACGCGCCAGGGATGGTTGGGGAGATCTTCGCCGGACTCATCCTCGGCCCCGCGGTGCTTGGCTGGATTCAGCCCTCTCCTTTCCTGGAAAGCCTTTCCGAACTCGGCGTGATGTTCTTATTGTTTCGCGTGGGGCTGGAAGTGAAGCCCGTGGAATTGTTTCAAGTTGGGCCTACCGCCCTGCTGGTTGCTATCGGCGGAGTCATTTTGCCCTTTCTTTCGGGATGGGGATTGATGAGGCTGTTTGGTGCATCGCATATGGATGGATTATTCATGGGGGCGGCGCTAGTGGCGACAAGCGTGGGGATCACGGCGCAAGTGCTGGCTTCCCGCGGCCTGTTGTGGCATAAATCGAGCCAAACTGTTTTGGCGGCCGCTGTAATTGATGATGTTCTAGGGTTGCTGGTTTTGGCGCTCATATCCAATATGGCCAGTGGGCCGGTTGATTTTGGCCGAATTGCCGCGACCGCCTTAATGGCCTTATTATTTGTCGCCATCGTGGGCCTATATGGAGCTAGAGCGGTGGACGCGATTACACCTTCCGTGCGGAAGAATTTGCGTCTGGTGGAATCGGAATTCTCGGTGGCAATGGTGTTGTTGTTCGCTCTTTCCGTTGCCGCGATTTATGTTGGCGTGGCGGCCATCGTGGGAGCATTTCTGGCGGGCATGGCTTTTTCGTCGACCGCCGGACGGAGGCTTAAGGATCTAACCAGTGGAGCAACGGAGTTGTTGGTTCCGTTTTTCCTGGCCGGTATTGGCTTAAAGGCGCAGTTGCATAGTTTGAAGGAACCAGGAAACTTGCTTCTTTGCGGGGCATTGCTGGTGGCGGCCATATTGTCGAAGTTGGTTGGCTGCGGAATCTGCGCGGTGGGTAACGGAATGCGTGACCGGGTGCGCATCGGCGTGGGCATGATGCCCCGTGGCGAAGTTGGAATGGTGGTGGCCCAACTGGGGCTTTCAATGGGCGTACTCTCACAGCCGCACTATGCGATTCTGGTGCTTGTTTGCGTGGCAACCACCATAGCAGCGCCACCTCTTCTGGCGATTGTTTATAAGGGTGTTGAAGCCAAAGCCGCAGATGTGGAATACCCGGCCATGCACTAGACAGCCTTCACGGGAAGATGCCCTTTCGCCAAGCGGACGTTCAGCAATTGGTTGCGTTCAATAACGGCGGGATCGGTTACCACATGGCCTTCCATCGTCTCCACAATGGAATAACCGCGGTCCAGAATTTTCAACGGACTCAATTGCGCCAGCGCGGCGGTCAGCGGAATCAGGCGTGATTTACCCTTGTTCTCTATTCTTTTTATTGCCGATTGCTGCCGCGTGGCCAAGGATTCCAATCTTTGTTTGGCTTGGGCAATTTTCAATCGTAAATCTAATTTCCTCAACCTCGTGTCGGCGGACATCCAATTGCGATGGGCGATTCCCAGACTGTTTTCCAACTGGCGGGAAGCGGTTGCGTCCAATTCATCCACCCGCTGCGCATAGCGATACAAGCGCCGTTCCAACAGCATGCGGGCACGCTCCACGCCTTGTACTTCCAGCCGCCTGGCTGATTGCGAAACGCGAAATTGAATGGCTTGTTCAACCCGGCGAATCATCATCCGCACTTGATCAAGCAATGCGTCCTTAGTTGGCACGGCCAATTCAGCCGCGGCGGAAGGCGTGGGTGCGCGCAGGTCGGCCGCAAAATCGGCGATCGTAAAATCGGTCTCGTGCCCCACGGCGGAAATAACGGGAACCGTGCAGTTGGCGATGGCTCTAGCAACCGCCTCTTCGTTGAATGTCCACAAATCTTCCAGGGAACCACCGCCGCGGGCCACGATCACCAAATCGGCCCATGTTGTCATGCTGAAATATTCGATTCCTTCCACTACCTGTTCAATCGAACCTTGACCCTGCACCAGCGCCGGATAGATTCGTATGTGCAACCCCGGAAAACGCCGTGCGAAAACATGGAGCATGTCACGAATTACGGAGCCTGTTGGGGAGGTGACGATGCCAATGCGCCGGGGCAGCACTGGGAGCGCACGCTTGGTTGAAGGATCGAATAGGCCTTCGGCCGTCAGCTTTTTCCGCAATTGGTCGAAGGCGTACTGCAATGCGCCCAGACCAAGTGGCTCCACCGTTTCCACAATCAGTTGATACTCGCCACGAGGCGGGTAGACTTCGACGCGGCCCCGCGTCAGCACCAGCATGCCGTCCTGTGGTTTGGCGCGCAACAGGCGGTAGGCGTTTCGCCAAACGGCGCAGCGGATCTGCGCCTCGTCGTCTTTTAATGTGAAATAGCAGTGGCCGCTTGCCGCCATTTTCAAGCCGGAAATTTCGCCGGAAACCCAAATACCGCTAAATGCCGCTTGGATGGTATCGGCGATTGCATAGGTTAACTCACTCACTGAAAACTGGCGGCGTTCAAAGCCGGGACTGATCTGGTCCATATATCCTTTTGGCGAATACTCTGCCTGTTTGTTTAGAAAACTAATGGCCGGCGGCTGGGCTCTTTGACGCTTCTATATTTGACCCTAGCAGAAAGCATTCGCTACCATCAAAAAGCACCGATGCCGCCCTGGAGGGGAAATGAGTCCTAAAGAAGTATTGCAACTAGCCATAGACAACCATGCCGAGCAGCTGGATATTCGGTTCACCGACATTCCCGGAATTCAGCAGCATGTCTCCTACCCCATCCATATGCTGGAATCAAGCACCTTTGAAGATGGGCTAGGCATTGACGGCTCAAGCATTCGCGGTTGGAATGCCATCAACGAAAGCGACATGTTGCTGATTCCCGATCCGTCCACCGCATTCATGGATCCCTTCTATGAGCTTCCTACATTGGTGATGACAGCCAACGTGATTGATCCGATCACACGTGTGAAATATGAACGCGATCCTCGCTTCATCGCCCAAAAAGCCGAAGCTTACTTGCGGACAACAGGCGTGGCCGAGACTTGTTTCTTCGGGGCCGAAGCTGAATTCTTTATTTTCGACAATGTACGGTTTGATACCAACCAACACGAAAGCTATTATCATGTGGATGCAGCGGAAGGCCGCTGGAATTCCGGTAAGTCGGGGGAAAATAGCGGCTACCGTCCCCGCTATAAAGAGGGATACTTTCCGGTTCCGCCGACGGATCACTACCAGGACCTGCGCGCTGAAATGGTTTCGGTAATGGAGCGTTGCGGGCTGGTGATTGAGTGCCACCATCATGAGGTGGCAACCGCCGGCCAATGCGAGATCGATCAGAGGTTCAACACTTTGGTTAAGTCCGCCGACAATATGATGTTGTACAAATACATCGTGCGGAACGTGGCTCACCAATACGGTAAGACGGCCACTTTCATGCCGAAACCTATTTTTCAGGACAACGGTTCCGGCATGCACGTTCATCAAAGCCTGTGGAAAGAAAGCAATCCACTGTTTGCCGGTGATGGTTACGCCGGATTAAGCCAGGTTGCTTTATGGTATATCGGCGGGCTGCTGAAGCACGCCAGAGCGCTTTCGGCATTGATTGCGCCCTCAACAAATAGCTACAAGCGGTTGGTGCCGGGTTACGAAGCGCCAGTGAACTTGGCTTATAGCCGGCGCAATCGATCAGCCGCTTGCCGCATTCCGATGTACTCCTCCAGTCCTAAAGCCAAGCGGGTGGAATTCCGTCCACCAGACGCGTCCGCCAACCCCTACATTGCATTCGCCGCAATGTTGATGGCCGGGCTTGATGGCATTCTTCGCAAAACCGACCCAGGCGAACCTTTGGACAAGGATATCTATGACCTTTCGCCGGAAGAGATGAAAAACGTCCCTTCCATGCCCGCAAGCTTGGATGAGGCTTTGATGTGCTTGGAAGACGACAATGATTTCCTCTTGAAAGGCGACGTCTTCACCGCCGACTTCATCGACAATTTCATCGCCTACAAGCGAAAGAATGAGGCGGAGGCCGTGCGGTTGCGGCCCCATCCTTACGAATTTCAGCTCTATTACGATTGTTAGGCTTTGGCAGTCGGCGTATTATTGACGCATTGTCTACAATTGTTGACAAATAACTTCCGGGATTCTGATCAGGCGGCGATTACGGTTGTTTTTCGATAGCTTAGAGACCAGTTAAAGCATAAATAATTGATTGAGTACTAGTACGTTAAATCTAACCATTTGCCTAATTTTCTCCTATGCATTATCAAACTTTATCTGTACAATTACCGCATGATGCCTGAATCCCGCTCTTCCAGTACTCTTGACCGGCCAACCGCAGACCGCATCGCCGAGTATTTAGGAAACACCACACGCCAACTGCTTCGAAATATTCCACAAGCAGAGGATCTGACTAATGAGGAATGCCGTGGAATCATTGCGCGTTACAACGCGGTCCTGGAAGGGAATTTTATTTACTGGATGACCGGCGCCTTTCTTGCCGCTAAGTCTCCGCAATCACGGGAGATCATTCTAGATAATTTGACGGAAGAAGTGCGCGATAGCCATCCTGAGATGTTGCGAAGATTTACGAAGGCGGCCCATGCCGGCCCGGACGATTCCGACGTTATGGCGGTTCATTCAAAGCTGTCCAAAGTCCGCTTGTTCATCGGCAAACTTTCACCCGCGCCCATCATAGCGATGATGGCGTTTTATGAGGACTTCATCATGCGGTTCATGCCGATCCTGGCTGAATACGCCGCTAAACGCGGATCCGCCGAACGCGAGTATACCGACGTTCACAGTCTTTGCGACGCCGAACATTCGGCGGGACTCTTTCGCGCCTTGGAAATTGAAAAAGCCCTGGCGAACGATCCTCGCGAGCCGGAAGAGTACTTGTTTGAAGGAGTGGATCTTCTGCAAGCCTTGATCAAGGATATTATTGGCAAACCAGCCCAAGCAGCCTTATCCTGCTAAGCGCGTCGGGAGGATATCCAATGACAATTAGGGCAGCTATCGTTTCGCATCTGGAACAGATTGTTTCCGCTTCAAAAAATACTCATCCGCTACATCTGACCGATGACTTGGTTTTGGTGGAATCCGGGTTGGATTCCTTGGGAATGGCCATTTTGGTTACCCGGCTGGAGGACTCGTTGGGAGTTGATCCGTTCACGGATGCCGGAATGGCAACTCCTCCCGTAACCCTTGGAGACTTCATCAAGCTATATGAGAATGCGGCAAATGGGACATAGTTCGATCCAGTATAAGCTGAACAACACCTCAGACTGTTCCAGCCGTTATCTTCTTGGTTCGAGATCCCAAATTGCAATTGAAGGTCTAAGGTTCCGCTCAAGTTTAGCAGGCCGCCTAATAGAGTTGACCGGCAAGTCTGTCCTGTTAACCACAAGTGATCAGTTGGCCGCGGCATTGGCGATGATCGAATTAGACGGAGTCGCCAAGCGGCTTATTATTTGTCCCCCGGATATTCGTCCGGAACAATTTCCGTTGGTGATCGCAAGAGGCGGCGTGGATGCCGTCGTGTCCGATTACCGGTTGGAAGAGCAAGGCGCCTTTCAAGCAATCTTACAGGTGAGTTGCGGCCATTCGATGATTCCTGAAGAAACGTCGCGGAGTGAATCGCGTACCACCGAATGGGTGCTGCTAACGTCCGGCACCACTGGTGCGCCCAAGATGATCGCGCATACTCTGGCCAGCCTGACGGCGCCAATAGCACCCAACCAACCTGGAAGCCCAGGCAGCGGAGAAACCGTTTGGGGGACATTTTACGACATTAGACGCTACGGCGGCTTGCAGATTTTTCTTCGTGGAGTGCTCGGAACCGGTTCGCTGGTATTGCCGGACACGGCTGAACTGGTTGGGGATCATCTCATCCGGCTTGGGGCCAACGGAGTAACTCATTTAACGGGCACTCCATCGCATTGGCGGCGAGCCCTGATGAGCCCCCAAATCAATCGGATTTCGCCACGCTATGTTCGTTTATCGGGCGAGATTGCCGATCAAACGATTCTTAACGGTTTGCATTCTGTTTTTCCCGGGGCTTCGATTAGTCATGCCTTTGCTTCCACCGAGGCGGGCGTGGCGTTTGAAGTGAATGACGGCAAAGCAGGCTTTCCGGCAAGCTTTCTGGGCAAACAGGGCGGCGTGGAAATGAAGGTTAAAAACGACACACTCCGCATCAAGTCCAACCGCAATGCTCATTGTTATCTGGACGGTGACCATGGACCTTTGGCAGGCTCCGATAGTTTTGTAGATACCGGCGACGTTGTGGAATTGCGCGATGGCCGTTATTACTTTTTAGGCCGCATTAATGGTGTGATCAATGTCGGAGGAATGAAAGTTTACCCTGAGGAGGTTGAAGCGGTGATCAATTGTCATCCCGCCGTCAGGATGTCGATGGTCCGTCCAAGGAAGAATCCGATTACCGGCGCACTGGTATCCGCGGACATCGTGCTGAAAGAAACGCTCGATCCCGCGGGCGTTGATATCAAAAGCGGCATCCTGGAGCTTTGCCGGCAAAACCTGCCTGCTCATAAAATTCCCGCTACAATCCGTCTGGTCCAGGCGCTTGAAGTTGCAGCTGCCGGAAAGTTGGTTAGGTTTCATGCTTAATGTCATCGTAACCGGCGGAAGCCGTGGACTCGGATTGGCGATCACGAAACACTTGGTGGCTAGCGGCTATGCTGTGATTGCCATTGCGCGAAGCAAGAATGATCAGCTAGCCGCCGCAATGGAATCGTCTCCGGCCGGAAGCCTTCACTTTGAGCCGTTCGATCTTGGCGGGATTGAAAAGATGCCCGATTTAGTGAAGAATCTTCGCAAGATCCATGGACCCATTTACGGGCTGGTGAACAACGCCGCGCTGGGGACCGATGGCGCGTTGGCGATGATGGAAAATTCAAAGATCGAAACTCTAATCCGGTTGAACA
>JAYVXT010000885.1:0-9495 GCA_043785065.1 Bryobacterales bacterium
CGTCTATTTTTTCTTTGTAGAATTTGATACTTTTGACGCCAGGGTTGGAGGCGTTACGGTAACCACTTGGTTCTTGCCTATTCCAAGAGTCGCTGCCTATCGTTGGTAAGAGTCGTCGTTCAAATCCAAAAACGTTCCGTCACAATACTCCTGGCTGGTGCTGCCCAGCCGAGGGAAAGCCATGGCCACTTGTACCAGCATGCAGACGCGACCTGAATCGACGGATGCCATCACACCATTTTGCGCGATGGCGGCAATTGGTCGTACATCCCAGTCTTGGCAGGTCCGAGTGGAGGTGTTCGGCAAGCACAGCAGGTCGACCCACGGGACGATCCGATTGTCCGCGTTCAAGCGCGGCGCTTGCGCGTGCAACTAGCGCGTTACTACCGTGAGGAAGGTCAGGATGAAGAGTGGCTGATTGAGATGCCGAAGGGCGGCTACGCGCCTACCTTCCATCCGGATAAAGCGCGTGGCGGCGAACGCCGCTGCGACATGCGCGAGACCGCGAGCCACTTGAATGCGGCAATGATCATTTGCGGTAGCGTCAGACTGGCAGGCGCGATTGTCCGCATTACCACCAACCTAATTGATTGATACAGCCAGGCGGATCCTATCTGTGGTCCGGTAACCACCCACCACTGGTATGCCGTATTGTGCTTGGCTCCGATGGCGAGGTTGCAGGAAGCTTGTGACGAAATTCTTCTCGCCCACGCGCGTGAACCGATCTCTTCGATCATTGCGCGCGACGTGGATCGAGTCCATTGGTACCGGCAGGATTTTGAGACGGCTTTGAAGCAGGGCGACAACGCGATTGAATTGAACCCTCACTACTCCCCGGCTTACTGGATTGTGGGATTAGCGCAAGAACAGCGGAGGGAATTCGACGCTTCACTGACCGTTTTCCGGCAGGCGCAGTGAAGGATCTATTGGCATGATTGGCAATCATTTACGCTCTAAAGCCTAATTGCCAGTCAAGCAACGATAGAATGGAAGAGGAAGTGATATGAACTGGGGTCGGATAATTCGTGGATAGACGCGACAAACGCAGAATGTGCCCGCATTGCAGGGCGATGATTACGGATAGTGACAAGGTTTGCACCGAATGCGGAGAAAAGGTTGGGCCGCGGTCGATAGATCTTCGCGCACCGGATGATCTGCTTGCCGGGTTGATGCCCGCCAACCGGTTCGTGACCTCCCTATTGCTCCTTGTGAACGGGGCAATTTACGTTACGATCTATCTTTCCGAAAATCAAAACTTTATCCGGGTTGCGGTAAAACAAGCTTTCTTCATATTTCGCGGCGGGGAATGGTGGCGCCTAATAACGGCCGGATACTTTCACGCCCAGTTGATGCACCTTGCAATGAATGCTTGGGCTCTATTCAATATGGGCGGATTCGTGGAAGACCTGCTGGGGGCCAAACGAATGTTCACCGTCTACACGGTGGGAACCGTAACGGGGTTTTTATTAAGCGCAATTGTAAACCCAAATTCTCCTTCACTGGGAGCGAGCGCCGGCGCATTTGGCCTAATCGGATCCTTGATTGCTTATGGTGTTAGCTCCAAGAGTTCGCATGCGCAGGCCATCAAGAAATACTTCATTGAATCAGCTGTGTTTGGGCTGGGTATGGGTTTCCTTATGCGATCCATGAATATCCCAATCGACAATTCCGCTCATATCGGCGGCTTGGCTGGAGGCTTCGTTACCGCTTGGTTAGCCGGTGAGCCGCGACTGGTTGACGACTGGAAAGAAAAGATCTGGACCGTGGCCGCCGGGCTTTCCCTTTTAGCTACTGTTGTTGCTTTCGCAATGATGATGCTGCGTTTCCTGGAGATTTCCGGTAAGTAAAGACTCTTGCAGCTGACTTTTCGTGATTTGTGGAATGCCAACCTTGGAAGGAAACTGGCGGAGAGAGAGAGATTCGAACTCTCGGTAGCTCTATTAGGAACTACGACGGTTTAGCAAACCGCTGCTTTAGACCACTCAGCCATCTCTCCGCTTCAAAGACTGTTTAGTCGCAGTCCTGTAGGGGCCATTGTCAATATATCACACCCTACTAACCTAGCGTTCACAAGGTGCGCGACACACAAGGTGCGCGACATGGAAAATATGCAAAGCCCAAAATCCTTTCGTACCTCTACTCAAGCCGGTGGGCGGTGGGGCGTCACCCCTGTTCCGCGGCTGCCCCCCTGGCCAGACTGTCAATGTCCTCGTAACCTCTTCAGAATCGTGGAGCCGCTTCTACATGACAATTTCCCCATTATTTTCAAGTCGCCCACCCCCGCCCAAACGCCAACCTCAAACTTCAGAATTCCACCTGATCCTTGCAAACGGCCAATCCAGCGTTATGGCTTGCGCTCAACCACTAGAATCATGAAAGTGCCTGGCTTCACCGCTCGCTTGCCGTTAGCTCCTGACTCATATTCAGCCGCCGGCAGATAAATGCGGCGAGTCGTGGAATCCACACCCATTGTTCTGGCGCCCTCACCGGTTTTCACGGCCTCGACGATGGCGAACTTTCCGCCCGCTGTCTCGCTAGCGACGAACAGTTGCGAGCCTGCGGTGCTGGCAAAGGCTTGGCCATTGAACAGCTTGACGGCATCCACGCTATCCCCGATCGGCAAATCCGCCAACACCTTGCCATTATCCGTGCTCATAACGATCAACTTCTTGGGGCCGCGGCATCCGATAAAGAGCCGGTGGGCTTTTTCGTCGATGGCCATTCCCACTGGCAGACCGCCGGGGGCAACCGGCCAGTTTGCGGTGACCTTTTTGATCTTCAAATCCACCACTGCCACTTCGTGAGTGTCCATTAAATTGATGTAGACTTTGCCCGACGCATCCGCCGCCAGGAACTCAGGCTCTCCTCGCAACGGAATCGGCTCGTCCATCTTTTCTTTCTTAGGATCGATGTCCGGCTTGAAAGACAGGAGCGCTTTTCCGCGCCCTGAAACCACCAGCACGCGCCCGCTATGAGCGTCGAAAATAATCCCGTCGGCATCGGGGATCGCGGCTAGAGAACCAAGAACTTCGTGCGTCTTCAGATCGAAAATCACCACCGCCCCATCCCCGCCGCCATCGCTGATAAACCCTCGGCCCGCCGCCGGAGCAAGCGCCACGCCGTGAGCGTTCTTCTGTCCGGGAATATCGGCTATCGTTTTGCCGGTCTCCGCGTCGATCACCATCGTGTGGGTCGTCCGTGGAACATACAGCCGGTGCGCCTGCGAATCGACGGTTAGATAGTCCCAGGCGCCCAGACCGCCAACCGGAAATGTCTTTACAACCTCCCAATCGGTCTGCCCAAAACAAAGCGGGTACATTAGTGAAGCAAAGCAGAATGCTGTCACAATACGATGGTTTATACTCAATTCAATTCTCCTTACCGGAAGATTTCTTCTAGAAGGCAAGGCTACCACAGGATCCAAAGGGTCACACAACCAAGCCTGCGATAGAAATGAGCCTTACCTGTTCCCGGAACGTGGCATCGCCGAAGACGACGAAGGCGTCGCATAATAGGGAGCATGATGATTACCCGGCGATATGCATTGACAGCCCTTTTGGGAAGTAGCGCGGCGGGAACTCTCGCGGCCCAAATCGCCTCCGGCTGGATCTCGATGTTCGACGGTAAGTCCCTTAATGGCTGGAAGGAAATGCCGTCCACCAAGCATGGCAAGGTCTCCGTGGAAGACGGGACAATCATGATCGGAGAAGGCCACCTTACCGGCGTCACCTGGACGGGAGACTTCCCACAATCCGGCTACGAAATACAGTTCGAGGCAGCGCGCATAAATGGAAACGACTTCTTCGCCGGCATCACATTCCCGGTAAACGACTCTTTCTGCTCATGGATCAATGGCGGCTGGGGTGGCTCGGTGGTTGGCCTCTCCAGCCTTGATGGCGATGACGCTTCCGACAACGATACCAACACTTCCCGCGATTTCGTCAAGGGCCGCTGGTACGCCTTTCGCTTAAGAGTGACTAAAGCCAGAATTCAAGGATGGATCGACGGCCAAGTGGTGGTCGACGCCGACATCACGGGACGCCGCGTCGGCCTTCGCCCCGGTGAAATCGATCTCTGTACCCCCCTAGGCTTCGCTTCGTATGCAACGACGGCGGGCGTAAGAAAAATAGAATATCGTCTTTTGTAACGCGGCAACGGCGGCCCACCAGTATTATGCCATGCGCTGTATAATACGTCTGAGCGGTCCCTCAGTGCCGCATTAAGGAGAACCATGAATCGGCGCTATTTCCTGATGAGTTCCGCGGCAGCCACTGTCAGCCAAGTGGTGCGCGCGCAAAAAAGTCCTAATGATACCGTGCGTGTAGCCGTGGTCGGATGCGGAGGACGCGGTGGCAGCCACATGAGCGCCTGGACATCCCAAACCAATGTCGAATTGGCGGCCCTCGTCGACGTGGACGATTCGCACACGGAAAGGTTTCAAGGAACCCTCACCAAGAGCGGCAAGAAATCGGTGCCCACCTTCCGCGATATCCGCAAAGTGCTTGACGATAAGAATATAGACGCCATCTCTATCGCCAGTCCCAATCACTGGCATACGCTTCAAACTATATGGGCTTGCCAGGCCGGCAAAGACGTGTACGTTGAAAAGCCTTGCTCGCATAACGTTTTTGAATCGAAGCAGATCGTTGCCGCTGCCCGTAAATATAATCGCATCGTGCAAATGGGCAGCCAAAGCCGCTCCTCCCCTGCCCTTCAGGAAGCCGTCAGCAAGATGCGCGCCGGCGAATTCGGCGAAATCTACATGTCCCGCGGATTATGCTTTAAGGCCCGTAACACTATCGGAAAAACTCCCGTTGAACAAGTGCCCCTAGGCGTTGATTACGACATGTGGACCGGACCGGCGCCCATGCATCCGTTCACCAAGAACCGGTTCCATTACAACTGGCATTGGTTCTGGGACACCGGCAATGGCGACCTTGGCAATCAGGGAATCCACGAAGTGGATATTGCCCGTTGGGGCCTGGGCGTGACACATCCGACCAAGGTAAGTTCCATCGGCGGAAAATTCATGTTTGACGACGATCAGGAGACGCCGAACACGATCACTTCCTCATTTGAGTTCAACTCCGGCGGCAAGCCAAAGATGATGACCTTCGAGGTGCGCCATTGGTATAGCAACCACGAAGCCGGCATCAACGGGGAGCGCCCAGGCAATACCATTGGCAATACGTTTTACGGATCCGATGGCTACATTGTGATCGACAATTACAACAAGTACTACAGCTTCATGGGCAAGGACGGCAAGCCCGGACCTACTAGGACTGAACGCGACCATCACTTTGAAAACTTCATCACCGGGGTGCGCAGCCGCAAAACTGGAGATCTGAATGCCGAAATTGAAGAAGGGGCAATGTCGTGCGTATTAATGCACCTCGCCAACATCTCCTATCGGTTGGGCCGCACACTGCACTGGGACGAGAAAACCTGGACGGTGAAAAACGATCCCGAAGCAAATAAAATGCTAACTCGCGAATATCGGAAAGGGTACGTGGTTCCGGAAAAAGTCTGAGCATTTGAAGCGAGCCAGGAGGCCGTAGTTGGTGGTCATTTCGCCGCGGTATACAACTTACGCAGCAACTCAATGGTTGGCTTCGGCGCCTCGAACTCCGCTTCTTCCAGCGCGTTCCGGCCGAAGCGATCCTTAACAGTCAAGTCCGCGCCCTTCGCCACCAGATACTCAATGATGTCTAAAGAACCAAATCGAGTCGCGGTATGCAAAGCGCTGCCGCTGCCCTTGCGCTCTTCATTCACGCTGCCGCCGTATTCTTCCACCATCATCTTCACTGCTTCTAACTTTTTGCTGCCTACAGTGGACATCACTGGCCCCACGCCATCCGGGCTCAGCGCCTTCGGATCGGAACCCATTGCAATCAGAGCCTTCATCATTTCAATATTGCCTGTCTCACACGCGGTCAAAAATGGAGTCAATCCGAAATTGCGGAAATTGGCGAACGGGCCGGTAACCTTTTCCGTGCGGGCATTGAGATCGGCCCCATGCGCCACAAGTACTTTCACCAAATCAAGCTTGCCCTGCCGCGCCGCCTCATGCAGAGGCGTGCTGCCGCTCTTGTCGCGGGAATTTGCATCGGCGCCTTGATCCAGCATCAGCTTCGCCACCTCATCCTTGCCGCCATTTAATGCAATCAAAAAGGCGGAACTCCCGTCGGCGGTTTTGTATTTCGGATCGGCCCCTTTGGCCAGCAGCATCTTGATACTCTTGACGTCGCCTTTCTGCGCAGCCATCAACAAACTGTTATATCCACTCTTCGACTTCGCGTTGACATCGGCCCCTTTGGCAACCAGCAACTCAGCAATTTCCGGACGTCCTTCGGCAATAGCCCACATCAACGCCGATTGCCCCATGCGCGTCTCCGCCACATCGGCCTTGGCCCCGCGTTCAATCAGCAGTTTCACTAGTTCCAGGTTGCCGGAACTCACGGCGCCCATCAACGGAGTATCGCCACTCCAGCGGGCGCGGTTCACATCGGCCTTGGCTTCGATCAGCATTTTGGCGATCGGCAAATTGCCCGCAAAGCTGGCCAGCGAAAGTGGAGTTTCCCCATTCTCATCCGCGGCATTCACGTTGGCTCCAGCACGAATCAGGGACGCAACAATTTCGCTATCTTCACGGTTCACGGCCCAAGCCAATGCCGTTGAGCCATCGGGCCGCGCGGCGTTCACGTCCGCGCCGTTTTTCAGCAGCGACAAAACTGTCTTTTGATCGCGGGCTTGCACGGCATCAATCAGCCGTAATTCAGATGCCACTGCCGGGGCAATTATCGCTAAAACAACCAGTACGAAGGGTGAGATAAGCCTCATACTCCACATGATATGCTAGCTAGCAGGGACACAGTTAGTTCCAGCCCTTACTCCATGCGGTTTTTTCCGTTTTTTTTCTTCATCCCGATTGCTTTAGCAGCCTCGCCGACAGTTGATCCCGCGACCGCTGATGCTACCGTAAAACGGTATTGTATTGGCTGCCATAACGACAACAACAAAACCGCCAACCTGTCACTTTCTTCAGCCAAGGCAACAGCCGTTGGAGAGTCAGCGGCGGCTTGGGAAAAAGTGTTGCGTAAAATGCGAACGGGTGAAATGCCTCCGCTTGGCATGCCCCGTCCGGAAGCCGCCCAACAAAAGGGGATAGTCAATTGGCTTGAAGCGGAACTTGATCGCCAAGCAATGGCCAAGCCCAACCCTGGTACGCCTTTGGTGCATCGCTTGAATCGCGCCGAATACGGAAACGCGGTGCGCGATCTTTTGGCGATCGATCTTGAAAACTCCGCCGGCTTGCCGCAAGATGACTCCGGCTATGGTTTCGATAACATCGGCGAAGTGCTGACCTTCTCGCCACTCCTGCTTGAAAAATATATGTCCACTGCGCGCCGCCTTAGCCGCACGGCCGTTGGCACATTGAAGCTTTCCCCAGCCATCGACAAAATCAAACCGGCGCGTGGCGCAGGCGCCGAAGCCGCCGACGAACTGCCACTATCCGTGCGTGACGGCGCTCTAGTTAAACGCTACTTTCCGGCCGATGCCGATTACATGTTGATGGTTCGCGTTACCGGCAACCCATCGCCCACCGCGCCACCGGCACAACTTGACCTTCGCATTGACGGCCAACGGGTGAAACTGTTCGACGTGAAGATTGACACCGCCGAAGAAAACCAGATCACGCGCAATTACGAAATCAAGCTGCCGGTAAAGGCAGGCCCGCACATGCTCGGGGTTGGCTTTCTGCGGGAGACGCCCAAGGTGGAAGGCGTGGCGCCACAAGGCCGTAGAGGCGGCGCCGTTGCTCCGCAAGCGAATACAACTTTTATTGACTACGTGCAGATTGCCGGCCCTATCAACCCGACCGGTCCAGGGGAAACAGCAAGCCGCCGCCTGATTTTCACTTGCCGTCCGGTGAAAGGCCAGCCGGAAGAACCATGCGCGCGGAAGATCATCACGAATCTGGCGCACCGTGCCTATCATCGCCCGGTCACCGTTGCCGACGTTGAACCACTGATGAAGTTGAATGCGGCGGGGCGCAAAGACGGTGGCAGTTTTGATACCGGAATTGAGACAGCGGTGCGCGCAATACTGGTCTCGCCAAGCTTTCTGTTCCGCGTGGAAACAAGTCCAGCTAACGCCGCCCCTGGAACGATTCACAAAGTTAGCGATCTGGAATTAGCCTCGCGCCTCTCCTTCTTCTTATGGAGCAGTATCCCCGACGAAGAACTGCTGAGCCTTGCCGAGAAGAACAAACTGCGGCCGGTGCTTGCGCTGCAAGTGAAGCGGATGATGGCCGACCCGAAATCGATGGCGCTGGTGGAAAACTTCACCGGGCAGTGGCTGCAACTTCGCAACATCGCCGGGTGGAAACCCGATCCCGATAAGTTCGGCCAATTCGATGAACCTTTGAAGAAAGCTCTACAAAAAGAGACGGAGCTGTTCTTCAGTTACATTGTGCGAGACGACCGGAGCGTGCTTGAATTGATCAACTCCGACTACACATTTCTGAACGAACGGCTGGCCAAACATTACGGCATTAGCGGCGTTCGGGGTTCCTATTTCCGGCGCGTCGGCCTCACGGGTGATGAGCGTGGCGGCATCATGACGCAAGGCAGCGTACTCACGGTCACTTCCTATCCAACCAGAACTTCGCCAGTGCTGCGCGGTAAATGGATTCTGGAAAACGTACTGGGGGCGCCACCTCCGCCGCCTCCGCCAAACGTTCCGGCGTTGACGGAAACTTCAGCCAAATCAGCCAAGGATTTGCGGGCGGCGCTTGAAGCGCATCGCGCCAACGCGGCTTGTGCATCGTGCCATTCGCGGCTTGACCCGCTCGGCTTCTCGCTTGAGAATTACGACGCCATCGGCAAGTTCCGACCCAAGGACGAAGAGGCGGACGACTCTGCTCAATTGCCCGGCGGGGTAACCTTTAAAGGCGCGGTTGGCTTGAAGCGAGTACTTATGGAACGGCACGATGAGTTTGTGGATTGCTTCGCGGAGAAGATGCTGACCTACGCTCTTGGCCGCGGGCTTGAGCATTACGATTTGCCTACCGTTCGTGAAATCCGCCGCCAAACCGCGGCTGGCGAATACCAATTTTCCGCCTTGGCGCTGGCGATAGTAAATAGCGTTCCATTCCAGCAGAGGAGAACCCCAACCAAATGATCATCACCAAGAAAGCTCTAGACCGCCGCTTCTTTTTGCGCGGCATGGGCACCGCTTTGGCTCTACCGATTTTGGATGCGATGACTCCGGCTTTCGCCGCCGCCAGCAAGATCGCGGGCGCGCCGCCGATGCGCATGGCGTTCCTTTATGTGCCCAACGGCATCATCATGAAGGATTGGACGCCAGCCATCGAAGGCCGTAATTACGAGTTCACTAAGACGTTGAAGCCGCTGGAACAGTTCCGCGAAAAGCTGTTGGTGATGAGCGGGCTTGACCACTATACGGGCCAATCCCTGGGCGATGGCGCCGGCG
>JAYVXT010000886.1:0-9489 GCA_043785065.1 Bryobacterales bacterium
GTCGTTCGGGCCAATCGACACATTCGACTTCGCCAGCCCGAAGTCCAGCACCTTCACCCCGTCGCGCGTCAGCATGATGTTGGCCGGTTTCACATCGCGATGCGTGACCCCTGCACGATGCGCCCGATCCAGCGCATCGGCAATCTGCGCGGCGTACAACAGAGCCTGCTCCAGCGGGATCGGCCCTTTCTCAATGCGCGCCGCCAGCGTCTCGCCTTCCATCAATTCCATCACCATATAAATGACGCCGTCTTGATTGCCGATGTCGTGCAGCGTACAAATGTTCGGATGATTGAGCGACGCCACCGCCCGCGCCTCACGCTCAAACCGCACCCGCAAGTCCTCACGCGCGGCAATGTGCTCAGGCAGCACCTTCACCGCAACGGTACGGTCGAGCCGCGTGTCGCGAGCCTTATACACCTCGCCCATGCCACCCGCGCCAATCGGCGAAAGGATTTCGTAAGGCCCGAGTTTGTCAACGGGAGTAAGTGGCATGCGTCTTGCGCTAGTTTACCGCAGAATATTTAGGCGGCGTCCCTCGTTTCGAGTACTAAGGCTTTCCCTAGCACCCGGAACGCCGACTCGATTTGATTGAGTCGTGAAGCATGATTGAGGTTGAACAGCCGGTCAACGTGGGCGCGTGGAATGCCCAAGCCTGAAGCGAGTCGCGCCTTCTTCATCCCGCTGGCTTGAAAGATTCTGTAGAGTTCAATCTTGGCGGTTTCGAGCGCTGGCAGACTAATGGGATAAATGTTACGGCCGCGGGAACGGTTTGGGGCAGGCATCGGCTGGCCCAGCGCAATGAGGCCGAGAAAATACGTCCGCAAACAATCCGCAGCCATCCCCAGAGCCTCATCAATCGTTTCGCCCTGTGTCGCCGCTCCTTGGATTCCCGGGAACTCAACAAGGTAACCGCCTTCCTGGGCGCGCTGGACTCTTGCGTAATATACGGCCATGCAATACCTCATTTCAAGTCCCCAAGCTGGATGCCAAGCGCTTTGAGGATACTGTGCAGCGTTCCTGTCTTTACCTCTTCTTTCCCATGGCGCGGAAACGTTGCCGATTTGCCATTCAAATGAGCGAAAGTATGTTTCTTTCCTTCAATGAATGTACAGCCCTGTTTCTTCAGTAGGCGTCTCAGTTCGCTACACGTCAAGCTTGAGTGTAACCAGATGTGGATACGAAAGCAAGTGCTGAAAAAACGCGCCAATTCCCCAGCACCGCAGTCCAGTTAGAGCTCAGAACTCGCTTGCCGCTCCTTTCAGGCGCAATCCACGTCGCGAGCGCGAAAACCATATTTTGCTGAACAAGTCTGGTGCCCGCGCCACTTCGGCAGCCGGGTGAGCCTACTTTCCCAGACCCGGGGCCCAGTTCAACTGCACCACCATGGGCAAATCCGTCTTCTCGCCGCCTTCCTGGGTTAATACCAGAAATCGCTTGCCGTCGCGGGTGGGTACGCCATAATTTGGAGCGCGAAACAGCAGTTCCGGCCGCCCTGCTTTGACTCCGTCAGCATTCAGTTCTATAGGCGCGGCCATTAGACTGCCTCCGTCATTCGCGGTCCAGTACAGTTCTTTTCCATCGGCCCGCCATCGAGGGAAGCCCCCACCTTCCGCCGAAACTTGCCATTTGCCGCGTCGCTCCGGGAACCCCTCGATGTAGACTTCGTTCCTTCCGGACCCATTCGATCGATAGGCTACCCACCGTCCATCGGGGGAAAAGACGGCCAAACCTTCATCGAACTTCGTCTGCAGATATGGAACCGGCTTCTTCCCTCCCTCCAGCGGGAGTATAAAAATGTCACTCAAACCAAATAACAGATGTTTCCCATCGGAAGAAACGCTGCTTATAATATCCCCTTTCGCAAGCAACTCTTCCCCGCCCGAACCATCGGCCGCTCGCCTGTAGATATTTCCCGCATTGTTGTAATAGATATGCTTGCCATCGGGAGACCATTGCGCAGCTTGGCCGCCGGTAAAGGTAAGGCGGGTGGCAATGCCGCTTGCAAAGGGCATGACCCAGATGTCGCCAAAGCCTCGACCTGTTGTGACCGCAACCCGACTGCCGTCCGGGGAGAGGCTATATAATACGAAAGGTACTTCCGCGGCTTGACCGACCGATTCGATCCGTTTCCCAGCACGGTCCCACCATTCAAATTGGCGCTTTAGGTCCGTTCCCCCCTGGCCGTAAAAAAGCGTCCCATTGCTGGAGATGGAGAATTGAGCATAGCCATTTGCAATCACGCCTTTTACGCCCTGGGCTATTACTGCCGGCTCACCAGTGAGCCGGGGCGGATTCAACTCCAGCTTGCGGGCCGTCAGCACTCCATCTCCATTCATGTCGAGCAGACGCCCCGTGTTGGCATCATAGAGCCCATTGAACTCCGATTGCAGAATCTGAACTGGCGGCCTTCCATCCAGCGAGCCCCAATAGATGCCTTGTTTCGCCACGTCGTTGTTAATTATGAGATAGAGAAAATCCTTGCCGCCCGGCAAAAACTGAGGGTAGTAATGAGCTTGTTCACCGGCAGAGTCATTGATCTTTGTTACTGGTGCTGGCGCTCCGCCTCCGGAGGCTGCGATCCGCATTAGTCCGGCATTACGTTCCGCAAATAGAATCACTCCATCCTGGTTCCAGGTTCCTCCTCGCCCGACGGGCCTATCGCACAAAGTGATGGGCGCGCCACCAGCAACATCAATGCGCTTGAGTTTTCCACTGGCGGCAAAGGCCAGCGACTTGCCATCGGGAGACCAGAACGGGCGGCCGGCCTCTTCGGTTCCTGGAAGCCCTCTGGCTTGCAAGGAGTCCAGTGGACGGAGGTAGAGTAGCGATATTCCCTTGGCATCGACAGCCACATAAGCCAGCGTACGGCCGTCGGGCGAGATGGCTGAGCCGCCGATGTTAACGGTGTTGGCAAAGCGACTGCCAAGTGGTGGTAGCACGTCAAATTTCGCTGGCAAGGGGGATTCTGTGGTTTTGCGAAGCGGGAAGAGGAGTGCGGCGATAGCGAGCACAGCGAAGGCTGCGGCGATGGCCCACGGCCAGCGGTTGGGCTTAGCTACCACCGTGGGCGCATCTTGCGGAGGCGTGCGCAGGTCGAGCACCAAGTCGCGCATGCAATGGTAACGGTCCTCTGGCTCCTTCGCCAAGCACCGCCGCACCAAGCGTTCCAGCCACCCCGGCGTGAACGGCTTCACCGCCATCGGCGGCGGATCCGCAGCCAGGATCGCACCTACCAGCGTCGAATAGCTCTTACCCTGAAACGCCTTCTGCCCCGTGACCATCTCATAAAGCACCACGCCAAAAGCCCAGATATCGGCGCGCGCGTCGGCCTCTTTGCCCTCGAACTGTTCCGGAGCCATGTACTGCGGCGTGCCCATCACCACGCCCTCGGTGGTCAAGCCTTGCACGAGCGTCGCATCGTTCGGGCCAATCGCCACATTCGATTTCGCCAGCCCGAAGTCCAGCACCTTGACCCCATCGCGCGTCAGCATGATGTTGGCCGGTTTCACATCGCGATGCGTGACCCCTGCACGATGCGCCCGATCCAGCGCGTCGGCAATTTGCGCGGCGTACAACAGCGCCTGCTCCAGCGGGATCGGCCCTTTCTCAATGCGCGCCGCCAGCGTCTCGCCTTCCATCAATTCCATCACCATATAAATGACGCCGTCTTGATTACCGATGTCGTGCAGCGTACAAATGTTCGGATGATTGAGCGACGCCACCGCCCGCGCCTCACGCTCAAACCGCACCCGCAGGTCTTCGCGCTTAGCGATATGCTCCGGCAGCACCTTCACTGCAACAGAGCGGTCAAGCCTCGTGTCGCGAGCCTTGTACACCTCACCCATGCCACCCGCGCCAAGCGGCGAAAGGATTTCATAAGGACCGAGTTTGTCACCGGGAGTAAGTGGCATGCGTCTTGCGCTAGTTTACCGCGACCCGTCAACCTTACCGTTAGATCCATCGCCCAAAGAGCTAGAATAGAACAAATACCATGTCGGCTGAAATGCACCAGATTCTCAACGCCGCTCGAACGCTAAGTCCGAGCCAACGGGAAGAATTGATCGCCGCGCTTCGTTCCATCGAAGCTACAACGCCATCAGGCCTCCGGGAAAGGCTGGTTAACGAAATTCGGGGCAAATACAAACACATTCCCACATCGGCCGAAGCCTTCATGCAGTGTAAGGCTGCCGATACAGACCGGGAATCCTTGTAGTGATTTACGTCCTCGACGCCAGCGCCATGATCGCTTTCCTTCGTGATGAAACCGGTGCGGATGTTGTATCGGCGGCATTGGCCGATGCGGGTTCGCGGTCCATTGCCCATGCTCTCAATCTGTGCGAAGTCTACTACGATTTTCACCGTGCAAGCGGCGAATCCGTTGCGGAAAGCGCGATCAAGGATCTGGAAAAACTCGGGGTCGAAGCAAATGAGGCTTTGAATGCCGATGTCTGGCGCAAAGCTGCGGAGATCAAATCAGTACACCGCAGGGTATCTCTTGCCGATTGCTTTGCCTTGCCTTGACCCTTACCGCTTCCTTGGATGCGGAATTCTTGACGGCCGATCACCACGAACTAGATGCGCTGCTGAAGCACGGTATTTGCAGGATACGATTCATTCGGTGGGTTTACTTGCCCAGCCCCGCAGCCCAGTGCTCCACCACCACCATCGGCAGGTTGGGCTGATCACCTCCTTCCGGGACCTGTACCAGAAAGCGCTTGCCGTCGCGGGAGAGTACACCACGACTCGGAGCGCGGAACAGCAGTTCCCCATCGGCCGCTCTTTTGTAGATACTTGCATTGGCGTAGTAAACATGCTTGCCATCGGGAGACCACTTGGGATAGATTCCGCCAGCAAAGGTAAGGCGTGTGGCAATGCCGCTAGCGAAGGGCATTCCCCATATGTCAATGGGATTTCGGCCCGTTGTGAACGCAACTCGAGTGCCGTCAGGGGAGAGGCTATAGTTGGTAAAATGGTAATGATTGATTTGAAACGAGAGATCGCGCGACAAGTTTACGAGGAACCAGACGCTACCCCATAAAATCCGAAGGTCAAATCATACGGACAGTACCTACGATGGTATTAGTAGCCTACTTGGCAGAATCCTCTAATGGTAAGGTAATCGGCTTCTTCGGTTAGCCAGCTTCAGGGTTATCGGGGCGAATCCTTCGAGGAAATGGACTTGGCTGCGCCGGATAACTAACTTTGGCGTATCGCGTTTCGATCATGCTGATCCGGGCACAGGCCTCAATCGGCTTCCGCTGGTAATTCCTCCGTGCTCGGGTGCGCGGCATAAAAGTGATGAGGGAATTTCCATGGAAGATGCGGTTCCAGGATTGCACAAGAATTCATGGGGACAATAGCAGGCTGGCCAGGGGGTCCGCCCCACGCACTATGCGCTCCGTTTTGCGCGTGTCCCTCAAAAACTGAACCGGGCGCTTAACACCACGATGCGCGGATCGGTACTTGTTCCACCAATAACCCCGAAGTTCAGTGAATTAATATTCGTATCGGGGTTGGAAAAATTGACTCGGTTGGAGGCGTTGATCGCATCGGCGCGCAGGGTGAATTCATAACGTTCTTTGAAGCGTACCCGCTTCAATAGATTGACATCCACCTGGAATAGGCCGGGGCCTGTCAGGTAGCGGGGGGCCATGCCCAACTGGCCCGGCTGGGGATTGACCAACAGAACTTTGCCCGCGCTATCGGTCACCGCCAGCATGGAACTGCGCTGACTGATTCCATTGACGCTGGTGATCTGCGCCACGTATGGATCAGTCACTTGTTTGAGACCCGTGAAATAGACCACGCCATTTCCCGTCCGCTGCACCCCGCCGAAATTACTAGGGAATTCGCCCACCGGCACAGGCGTGTTGTTGCCCGCGGTGTTGAATGCGCCGACAGCCCCCAACGACAGGGGCGAACCGGTTTGCATGGTGAGAATAGCGCCGGTCTGCCATCCTCCAACAACGTGACCCAGCCAGCCATGCACACCTGATGCGAACCGTTTGCCTTGGCCGAACGGCAACTCCCAAATTCCATTCGCCTTGGCCACATGGCGGCGGTCGAACGACATGCGCATCTTATCCAGGCTGCGGTTGCGTTGGGTGCGGAAGCTTTGATCCAGGGAAGAGCCATCCCCATCATAGTTGCCAAGCGCTTTGCTGAACGTGTAGTTGGCCTGCAACAGCCAGCCATGTGCAAAGCGCTTGTTCACCTCGGTCTGCAGGGAGTGGTAAGTTGAACCGCCAAAGTTAGAAGCGTAGCTGGCTGTGCCGAACTGCGGATTGGCAACGATGAAGTTTTCCGGCAGGCCGACGCGGCGCAACAGTCCACCGTTTTGACCTGGGACTAGAGGAGTTACGTTCAATGCGCTGGCGAAGCCTGCAACATCGTTATTTACTAGAAACCCTTGTAAGCCGGAAGTATTGGCGCGAACGAAATCCGAACCACTAACGCGCACACCGTCCACGCCGGGCAGGCCAACAAACAACCGGTCGAACAGCGCCGCGTTGCCGCCCTGTTGCGTGATGCGATAAGCGTCCAGTATTCCGTTTTCTAAAATATTTACTTCGTTGATGTTCGCCTGTTGCACCAGCTTCACTCCGCGATTGCCAACCCAGCGAACGTCAACCACGGCATCGCCTTTCATGATGCGAGTCAGACCGATGCTGAAGTTCTGGTAGTAGGCTGTGCGCATATGATTATCTAGCGCAAAGACAGAGGAAGTGCGATCCGTAAACGGAACCGGTTGCAGGGGTTGGGCGGGAGCTTTCAGCGGCAGCGTTAGGGTAGTGAGATTTGTTGGAACGGTGGGAATCAGCGAGGCCAAACTGGATAGGCCAGGCTGTTGGCCATTGGTGACGGAGATCAGATATAAAGGATTGCGTTCATAGCCCATGCCATAGCCCGCTCGCAGGATTGTCTTTCCTTTTCCAAACCAAGGGAGTTGCCAAGCAAGGCCAACCGCTGGAGCAAAGTTGTTATGATCGCCGGCGAAATAGCGGTCGTCGGGGTTGGCGGTGGAAGGACCGATGGGCCGGATGAGAGTCTGCTTACCACCTGATGCGCCGGGCCGGAACAGCGCGCCGAAATCGGTCCCCGATATTCCGAAAATGCTTCCACTGCCGCCTTCTAATGCAGCGCCACGGCCGGTGTATTCAATCGGCACTGTGTACAGTTCATAGCGCAAGCCAAGGTTCAGCGTCAGGCTGGGCGTTACCTTGAAATCGTCCTTCAAGAAAAAGCTGTTCTCGGGTGCGCGAGCATGCTGGTAGCGCGTTTGCCCATTTAAGAAAGCGGGATTCTTGCCCGGCGAGGCGTTAAAATTTTGGAGTACCTGCGATACGGATCCGGAAAGATCGGTGAGCAAATTCTGTGCTCCGAGATTTTGACCAATGCCGGGAATTGTATTGATGTTCTGCACTGGGGCGGCGGTGGGAGCACCAAGGGCCACTCGAGGCACTGTATAGAACGAATCGAAGCCGGCGCTGGATACGAAACGAACCTCGCCCCCTGCCTTTACCGCGTGCTTGCCGCGTACCCAGGATAAGTTATTGCTGAATTGATAGACCGGTGAGATACGGGTGCTGGGGTCGTCGCCAACGGCTGTATTGATTGGGCTATTTGCCAGCGACAGCTGCAGCACGTAAGGCAGCCCGTTTAAGCTGGGCAACACCTGGTTGCCGGCGACAATCCAGGGGGAACTATAAGTTTGGCGCGGACGAAAAATGCCGGCATGAAATTCATTGAGCATGGTTGGACGGAAAACGGAGGTGACCGTCAACGATTCGGTGGTCGTCTCATTGGGGCTTTGCCCGCCGGGGACAGATGGATATCGTTGCGCTCCGATGAAATTCGTTGCTTGCGAGCCCTGTTCGCTGTATGTGAAGCTTGCTCGATGGCGGGAGTTGAATTGGTGGTCAACCCGGATATCGAATTGGTTGAAATCATACGGACGCGGACGATTCCAGGTGTAGCCCGCGGTGTTCAGCCCGTCACCGGCGCGGAAATTATTGGGCAACGGAATCAGCGCAAGTTGTTTTTGAACGGTTCCTGAAGGGTCTGGCGTCAAGCGGCTGGGATCGCGGCCGAAGACGTTCACCGTTTGCAGGTCGCCTGTGGCGGCGGCGGGCTTCACCGGGTTGCCGTTCAGGTTCACCGTTGGGGCGCTCGAAAGGGCGTTGGCATTGCGGGCGCCGGGATAAAAGCGCCACAAGCCTTGGCGCGCTTGCTCTGTATAGACGGTGCTGGTGACGGTTTGGCTGAAGCGCTCATAGCGGCGCTCATAAAACACGTTGAAGAAGGTGCGGTTTTTCTTGATGGGCCCGCCGGTGCGGCCGCCGAAAAAATTACGGATAAGCAGGTCGCGCGCTTGGCCACGTTGGTTGTTAAAGAAGTTATTTGCAATCAAAGAGCGGTCGCGGTGTTCTTCAAAAAGGCTGCCATGATATTGATTGGTTCCGGATCGCGTTATTGCTTGGATTTGTCCGGAACCGCGGCCCAACTCAGCATCGGCGGGAGAGGTGACCACGCGGAACTCTTCAATGCGGTCCACGCTGATGCCCGACGTAACCGTGGCCAGGAATAGAGAGTTGATCAGATTATCCTGGGCGTTGGTGCCATCCACCGAAATATTGAGGCTGCCCACACGCGCCCCATTGAAATTCTGGCCGCCATTGGCGCCGGTGACGCCGGCTTGCGTTCGTAAAAGGTCCATGGCATTGCGGCCGGCCAGCGGCAGCTCCAGAACCTTGCGTCCGTTGATGACGCTGCCCACGGAGGAAGAGAGCAGATCCAGTTGCAGCACTGCGTCCGCCTTCACTTCGATTGACTCGGTCGACGCGCCGATTTTTAGTTCCACGTTGAGAGTTAGCCTTGCGGCGACATCAAGGTCAAGATCGCGCACAACATATTTCTGAAAGCCGGGAAGTTCGGCCGTCAACACATAAGGGCCTGGTTGCAAGGAGGCAAATACATAAACGCCAGAATGGTTGGCGCGCGTTTCAGTGACTACACCGGTGTTGACGTTGCGCGCAATGATCAGCGCATTGGGCACGCCCGCCCCGGAAGGATCGCTGATGATTCCGGAAATAAAGGCATCCGTCGATTGACTGGAGAGCCTATTCGTAAATAGTAGAAGCGTGATAACCGCCACGCCGAAAATCGCACACGAACGAAGTGTTTTCATTGGCATCTCATTTCAGATTCGTTCCTTAGACTATTCGTATTCGCTCGGAATAGCAATGGGGGGGTGGCATTTGGGACAACGGGCTAAAATAGTTGCACTTGACACGGTAACTGCCAATTGCCATTAATGGAAACCAGCCTAACCAGTTCAAAATCGTCGATGAGGAATCGCTCAAGATTCCAAGTGGAATTCTCTAACCGGCGCCATCGCCCTCTTCCAGTGATTTTGAGATTCGCGGTGAACAAGTGCGCCGCTATCGCTTTCGCCTTGGTTCTATCCGCTAAGAGATGGTGTTCTGT
>JAYVXT010000887.1:0-2900 GCA_043785065.1 Bryobacterales bacterium
CTTCAATAAATCTGGCCAAGGTCTGGAAGTGTCGCACGTTCAGATGTCCCGTTACATGGAAGCGGCCGAGCAGGCTATCCGCTTGCTGTTGGACGCTTCGGGAACGGCTTCGCGCAGCCAGCGTTATTACGCCAGGGATCAACAGCCGCTTATCCGCCGCATGAAGTTCGGCCCATTCAACAACCATCCGGAGCGCGCTACGATTCCTCTTCTCGGCTTCGATGCCCAGCCCGAGGTTATTGCCGGGAAGGTTCCTTTGTCTGTCGGCGAGCAAGATCCAAAGACGCGTGAGTTGGAGGCGTTTGCAACGACCGCCAGCACCTATACGGGCAATGAAATGCATTTCGACGGATTCGCCGCGCCAGTGGGTGGCCGCTACAGAATCCGTTTGAACAGTTTTTCCATTTGGGCCCACACGGAATTTCTTCCGGCGGCGGGGGACAAGAAACTGAAGGCTTGGCGGCCCACTCGCAACAAGACCTCGCCAGGGCGAACCACTGAGCCTGTCACTCTCTATGCCTTAAGCCGGGCGCGCGAGAAGCGCCTGTTGGGTTCCTTTGACGTGACACCTCAGCCAGCCCTGCATGAAATGGAAGTGTACCTGCTTCCGGGCGAGTTCATCATGCCTGACGCTTCACGGCTGTTTCGTTCCCGTCCCGGATGGTTGGGCAACCCCGATGCTACTGAAGCAGGAACACCAGGAGTAGCCTATCGTTGGATGGAAGTGGAAGGTCCGCTCGAAACACCGTCCGTCCGCCAAGGCTACGACCGTCTATTCGGCGGATTGAAAGCCGTGCGAGATGAAAAAGGCAGGCTAACGGCAGCGCAGGGTAGCCCAATTGATGCGGAGCGGCTGATGCGCGCCTTCATCGCTAAAGCGTATCGACGCCCGGCGCAAGAAGTGGAGATCAAGCGCTACTTGAAGATCGCTATAGATCAGATGCGTACGCCGAACGATTTCCTCCAAGGAATGATTGCAGTTTATACTGCCGTGCTATGCTCACCTGGATTCTTATATCTTGAAGAACAGCCCGGCGCTCTTCAGTCGAATGCTCTCGCTAGCAGGCTGTCCTATTTTTTGTGGAACACTGCCCCTGATGTGGAACTTCGATCACTGGCGGCTAAGGGCGCTTTAAGTCAGCCTGGCGCAATGCTGAAACAAGCAAGGCGTATGCTCTCCGATGGCAGGGCGAACGACTTCATGAATGCGTTTCTGGATTATTGGTTGGATTTACGCAAGCTAGGGGACACAACTCCCGATCAGGTGCTATATCCGGAAGCATATCTTGACGATTTATTAGTTGAGTCGTCGCTGCGGGAGACGCAGCTTTTCTTTCGCGAGTTAGTGACCAGAAATTTGTCCGCGTCTAATTTGGTGGATTCTAAGTTTACTATGTTAAATTCGCATTTGGCGAAGCACTACGGGCTGCAGGGCGTCGAAGGGGTTAAGGTGCGTCGAGTCGACCTTCCATCAGGCAGCGTCCGCGGCGGCTTATTGACACAGGCCAGCATTCTGAAAATCACGGCGAATGGAACAACTACTTCGCCCGTGCTGCGTGGGGTGTGGATCATGGAACGGATTCTGGGTGATCCTCCGCCACCGCCGCCACCGGGCGTACCCGCCGTTGAGCCCGATACTAGAGGAGCTACCACCATCCGGCAGCAGTTGGACAAGCACCGCTCCGTGGCTTCGTGCGCCGCTTGCCACAACAAAATAGACCCTCCTGGATTCGCTCTTGAAAATTTTGATGTAGTTGGCGCATGGCGGGATCGATACCGTTCCACCGAAGAAGGGGCGCCTGTGCAAGGTTTCGGAAAGAACGGCTTTGCGTTCGCCTTCCGGCAAGGTCAGCCAGTCGATGCAAGCGGTAAGATGGCAAGCGGGGAATCGTTCCACGACGTGACTGCGTTGAAGCAAGCGCTATTAAAGGATGAACGCCAGATCGCTCGCAACCTGGTGAAGCAACTGATCGCCTATTCCACTGGAACGCCGGCCGGGTTTGCGGATCGCGCCGAGGTTGAGCGAATCCTGACCGCTTCGGAGAAGGATCGTTACGGTGTGCGAACCTTGATTGAGAAGATTGTCGAGAGTCCGTTGTTCACGCACAAATAAGAGAGAACCAAAGGTATGAAAAACACAACAGGACATTTTGTGGCTCTACGAACTCCGCTCCCACGCCGGCAATTTCTGCGCGGCGCGGGCGTTGCGCTTGCATTGCCGATGCTTGATGCCATGCGGCCTTTGATGGCTGCCGATAAGCCCGAAAGCACGCCGCGCCGGATGCTCGCCGTGTGCAATAACCTTGGCTATCTTGAAGGTGGTTTCTTCCCGAAGGGGGCGGGTAAAGACTACGAACTTTCTCCTTATCTTTCCATACTGAAAGAACATCGCGACGATTTCACCGTGTTCAGCGGCGTTTCTCATCCGGATGTGGATGGCAGCCATGCAACGGAAGTGTGCTTCCTAACCGCCGCGCCGCACCCCGGCAACGGCGGATTTCGCAACTCCATTTCGCTGGACCAGCATATGGCGGAATACATCGGCGTCAAGACGCGATTCCCGTCGCTCACGCTCGGCGTGAACGTCAACAAAGGGCAGCGTAGCTTGACGTTCACGGGGTCGGGTGTGATGATTCCTTGCGAAGATAGCGCTAGCAGCGTCTATCGCAAATTGTTCCTGCAGGGCAGTGAACAAGAAATTGAAATGCAAATTGCCCGGCTGAAACTGGGCGAAAGTATCATGGATTCGGTGGCCGATCATGCCGGTGGGTTGAAACGAAATCTGGGACCCACCGACAAGGAACGCTTAGACCAATACGTGACCGGCGTGAGGGAACTTGAAAAAAGGATGGTCCTTTCCAAAGAATGGGAGCGAAAACCGAAACCCACGACGAAAACCG
>JAYVXT010000888.1:0-9455 GCA_043785065.1 Bryobacterales bacterium
TTTTTTCTGGTGGCTTGCGGAAACGAACGTTTGTGCAAGCCAGCTCTGCCGACGATCCCACTAGTACAGCGATGCTCCTGCCGCCACTTCGCGGAATAATTATAACTTCCGGATAGCCGACGACCCAGGACTTGGGCATTACGGTAACCGCTACGGCGACGGATGACCCAGGCACGGGACGCTCCCGATTCGCAATGGTATTATTTTAGGATGCTTCGAAACACCATTCGACTCACTGCGCTGACTACTGCGGCTATCCTGACCACTTCCTGCTCTCCACCTGCCGTACCCGATACCCGCGCAGCCGATGAAACCGCGATCCGGTCCTTGGACGAGCAGTGGTCCGCCACGGCGGCGAAGAACGATCTCGAGGGAACACTCGCGTTCTATGCTGAGGACGCCGTGCTGCTTCCGCCCAACACGCCGATCGCCAACGACCCGAAGTCGATTCGTGAATCCTGGACGGGCTTGCTTGGCCCGAACACGGCCGTATCGTGGAAGGTGTCCAAGGTCGAGGTGGCGAAATCCGGTGAGTTGGGGTACCTTTACGGTACGTATCAACTCTCGATCAAAGATCCTAAAGGCGGACCGGCGATCACGGATACGGGCAAGATCCTTGAGGTCTGGAAGAAGCAGTCCGACGGCAAGTGGAAGTGTAGTGTGGACACGTACAACTCGGATATCCCCGTTCCCGCGGTTCTGGCCGTCAAGAAGTAACGGAACCTTCGACCTTGCGCTGAGGGAGGCGTGGCGGCGGCTCACCAACCGCGCGCGAAGAGACCTGTCTTCTTCCGGCAAAATCTTGAGCGACACGTCGCACACCAACTACGTTTCACCCGCGCAAAACACTTCAGCCATCCCGACCGCTCCCACCGGCGAGACGATCTCGTACGGTCCCAGGGTGAAATCCGAGCCATTGCGCATGGATGACGGGCCAATCCGGAAGTTACCGCCTACTCGCCGGATAGAACACGATAACAGCGCAGGCTAGAGCCAAGCGGTACATGGCTGTTTCCAGTACCGCCCGAGGCGCTATCGCGTTTATAGCGTGCAAAATTCCACGCCAGATAAATTGCAGAGTAACACACAGCGCAGTACATCTTCGCAACAACGGCTAAATTCACGGACGCGAACTTCAGTACAAACTGGCATCGACTACCCTGAACCATCCATGCGATACTCCATGAAGTGGCGCGTCAACTCAGCATTAAGACCTCTCATGGCGGACTCCGCACCGTTCTTCTCGACAATACCCGTATCGTTCTTGGCCGTTCGGAAACTTGCGTCCTGTCCTACCCCAATGACACCATGCTGTCCCGCACCCACCTCGCCTTCGAGCGTGGCCCCGAAGAATGGGTACTCTGCGATCTTGGCAGCACCAACGGAACTCAATTAAACAATCACCGGGTCAGTGGCCGGAAGCCATTAAAATTGGGCGACAAGATTGTTGCCGGTGGTCTCACCATTCTTTATCTCGGAACGGAACCTTCAGCCGATCTAAAGCCACCAACTATTGAAATTACTTCCGACCCGATTCTGGACAATAAGACCGTCGCGATGACACTGGAAAAAGTTATGGCTCTGGCCGCCGACCCCAGTTCCGGTCACTCCGATTTGCATGCGCAAGCGCGAATGCGCGCACTAATCGACGCCGGCCGGGAGTTGGCCGCACACCGGCCGCTCGATGAGCTTTTCCAAGTTATCGTCAAGCTGGCAACATCCGCGGTTTTGGCGAAACGCGGAGTTCTAATGACCTTTCAGGGAGCCGATCTAGTGGTCAGCGCAACCATAGGAGAAGGGTTCCGGCTTAGCAGTTCGGTTGTAAACCGCGTCATCGAAAAACGCGATTCAATTCTGATAGCGGACACCTCGCTTGACGAAATGTTCCGCGAGTCGCGCACGATAGTCGAACAACGCGTCCGCAGTTTTATTGCCGTCCCGCTGCAAACCGAATCGAAAGTGATCGGCCTGATCTACGTTGATTCGCCGGATGTCATCCGCCGTTTTTCCGCCGACGATCTCAGCCTACTAACGGTAATGGGGAACATCGCGGCGGTACGCATTGAACATTCCAGGCTGCTCGATGTGGAACGGGCTGAACAGCTGATGGCGAAAGAGCTTTCACAGGCAGCGGAAATTCAAAATGGCTTATTTCCGCAATCCGCCCCCCAAATTGAAGGGCTGGAGCTGGCGGGCAAGAGTGTTCCTTGCCGTTCGGTGGGCGGGGATTATTTTGACTTTTTACCGCTTGAAGATGGCCGTGTCCTAATCCTGGTGGGCGATGTTGCGGGAAAGGGAATGCCTGCCTCTTTGTTGATGACCAGCTTGCAGGCGCGGGTCCACTCGCTGGCAATCCATTACCAAGACATGGCGCAGTTGAACACGGCCCTCAACAAAGGCGTGACCGAGAAGTGCCCCCGGGGTAAATTCATCACATTCTTTGTGGCGTTGCTTGACTTGGCGGCTGGAACCATCTCTTATTCCAATGCGGGCCACAATCCGCCTATGCTGCAGAAGCGTTCGGGCCAAATGATTACCCTTGAGCAAGGCGGCCCAGTGTTGGGAATTCTTAAATCCTTCCAATACGCTGGGGAGACGGTGCCCTGGGAAGCAGGCGATGTTCTGCTGCTTTATAGTGACGGCGTGTCGGAGGCCATGAATATGGCTGAAGACGAATACGGGGAAGAACGCCTGGCGCAATTGTTGGCGGCAAGCAGTAATGAACCTGCCGGCCAAATTCTGGAAAACATCTACGACTCATTGCTCACATTCATGGGCGAAGCAACGGCTAGCGATGACATCACTGTAGTGGTTGCTAAGCGAACCTAATACCAGCCTTCCCATTACGCCCATCCTCATTCCTGCCCCAATGAAACCTTTTCCGGCTCGAAGGTGTCCAATAGTCTAGATACGATAAGGTGTTGGGTGCCGACGGCTCCGGTGGTGGTTACGGGCTTGAGCCCGTCGGAGTGCCTGTCCTCACTACTTGACGCCAGCCTTAAGCCTGGAACCACCATATAGCTAAATAGCTAAGGTATTTGCGTTCCAGGCTGACCGCAATCGGTGCGCTAAACTAGTAGCAGCGGTTTTCTATATATGCTTGACATGATACTGGCCAAGATTTTCGGCACCAAGACAGAGCGCGAGATCAAAGCCATTCGTCCTCTTATCACCTCTATAAACGGTTTAGAGGAACAGATGAAAGCTTTGAGCGACGCCGAACTGGCCGCCAAAACGATAACTTTCAAAGAGCGGCTAGCCCAAGGCTCCTCCCTCGACGACTTACTGGTTGAAGCTTTCGCGGCTGTGCGCGAAGGCAGCCGGCGCGCGCTGAACATGCGCCACTTCGACGTGCAATTGATCGGCGGCATTATGCTCCACAATGGCTCGATCGCCGAGATGGGAACTGGTGAAGGCAAAACGCTGGTGGCAACTCTCCCCGTCTACTTGAACGCTCTTTCCGGACTAGGAGTCCACGTTGTTACCGTCAACGACTATCTAGCCAAGCGCGATGCGGAGTGGATGGGGCGGCTCTATAGTTTCATGGGGCTTTCCTGGGGCACGGTGGTTCATGAGCGTAGCGATTCCGAACGCCGCGAATCCTACGCGTCGGACATCACCTACGGCACCAACAACGAATACGGGTTCGACTATTTGCGCGACAACATGAAGTTCCGGCTGGAAAACTGTGTCCAGCGCGGCCACAACTTCGCCATTGTCGACGAAGTGGATTCCATCTTGATTGACGAAGCGCGCACCCCGTTGATCATCTCCGGACCCAGCGAAGAATCGACAGACAAGTATTACAAGATCAACCGCTTCATACCCAAGTTGGTCCGCGGCGAAGTGATTGAGGGCCGGGAGCCCGGTGAAAAGTATTTCACCGGCGATTACACGGTGGATGAAAAGCATAAGAATGTGGCGCTAACCGAAGAAGGCGTTCACAAAGTGGAACGCCTTCTTGGTTGCGGAAATTTGTACGATCCGGCGAACATCGAATCCAATCACCACATTCAACAAGCGCTAAAAGCCCACGTGTTGTTCCACCGCGACAAGGATTACTTGGTGCGTCCAGGAGACGATGGCCAACCTGAGGTCATGATCGTCGACGAATTCACGGGTCGCATTATGCCCGGACGCCGCTGGTCGGACGGCTTGCATCAAGCTATTGAAGCCAAGGAAGGCGTCAAGATTCAGCGCGAAACGCAGACACTTGCCAGCATCACCTATCAGAACTATTTCCGTTTGTATAAGAAGCTGGCCGGTATGACCGGAACCGCGGAAACTGAAGCGGCGGAGTTTGGCAAGACATACAAGATCGACGTCAGTATTATTCCGCCCAACCGGCAGCGCTGCCGCATCGATTCCAACGATATTGTTTACCGTACCGAAGAAGAAAAGTTCCGCAACGCCGCCAAGGAAATCAAAGAAAAGAACGAAAAGGGCCAGCCGGTTCTAGTCGGCACCATTTCCGTGGATAAGTCTGAAAGACTTGGGGCGATCCTTAAGAAGATGGGCGTACCGCATGAGGTGCTGAACGCGAAGAATCACGAACGCGAAGCATCTATTGTGGCGCAGGCCGGACGCAAAGGCGCCGTCACAGTTTCCACCAACATGGCCGGACGCGGAACCGATATTTTGCTGGGCGGCAACGCCGAGTTTTTAACAAAAGAAAAGCTCCGCAAGAAGAGCATAGATCCCGATACTTGCGAAAAAGCCGAGTGGGACGAAGTATTTAAGGAAATGAAGCAACAGACCGAGACGGAGCATGATGAAGTCGTTGCCGCTGGCGGACTTCACATTATCGGCACCGAACGGCATGAATCCCGCCGTATCGACAACCAGCTTCGCGGCCGCGCCGGACGTCAGGGCGACCCGGGGAGTTCCAAATTCTACCTCTCTTTGCAGGATGATCTGCTGCGCATCTTCGGCGGCGACCGAATGCAGAATCTGATGCTGAAGTTAGGCATGGAAGAGGACGTGCCGATCGAATCGCGCCTCATCACCAAACGCATCGCTTCCGCGCAAAAAGCCGTCGAGGCGCAGCATTTCGCCAGCCGCAAACACGTTCTGGAATATGACGACGTGATGAACAAGCAACGGCAGGCGGTCTATTCTTTGCGTCGCGGCTTGCTCGATGGGACCAGTCAAAAAGCCAAGATCATGGAGATCGTGGAAGGTATGATTGGGACGCTGGTGGATGATCGCATTCCGCCCAAAGTGCACCCCGATACCTGGGAATTGGCTGAGCTAGAAAGTGATATTCTCTCCCGTTTCGGCGTTAAGATTACCCTTGCCGAAATGAAGGGCGCCAACAAGAATCAGATTGAAGAGATGATTCTCGAAAGGCTTAGACGGCGCTACGACGAAAAGGAGAGCACCGTCAGTCCGGAGATGATGCGCGAAGCCGAGCGCATGATTATGCTGAAAGTGATCGACGATCAGTGGAAAGATCACATGCTGTCGATGGATCACTTGAAGGAAGGCATCAACCTCCGCAGCTATGGACAGAAGGATCCGCTGATCGAATATAAGCGGGAAAGTTTCACCATGTTCCAGGATATGATGGATCGTATCGAGGACGAAGCCGTCCGCTACCTCTACTTCCTGCAGGTTGACGAAGGAACCACGGCCCGTAACTTACTGCCTTTTGACCCCGACGATGAGGACCGCGACGATAACCCTTCGGCGGAAGAAGATGAGGATTCGGGTGGCCCAAGAAATGGATCAGGTGGGCATGCGGTCGAAGTGAATCAGGCGGCCCAATCGAGCATTGCTGACTTCACTCGTAACATCGCCCGCAAGAAAGAAAAGGAAATGGAAGCGCTGCAATTCGTTGGCGGTTCATCAACAAGCGAAACGCCGCAACCTCTCCTTGCTAAGAAAACTCCCGGACGGAATGATCCATGCTGGTGCGGTAGTGGGAAAAAATTCAAGAAATGCCACGGCTAGCAGCACTATTTCTCATCCTATCGATAAGTGGACATGCTGGCTTGTTGCCTGAAGGATTTGAAGGCGCCACCCGTACCTCGAACCATAAGCCAGAAATTCCCGATGCCGGTATCTGGAAAGAGTGCGGCTACCAGGATTCCGATTACGCCGAATACAAGAAGGCGGGCAAATCGTTCAACATCACGGCTTGGCGGTTTACCGATACCACAGCATCACTTGAGGCTTTTGAGTTCCTAGTACCAGCGGACGCCCAAGTGACCGACCTTACGAAGGTAGCGGCTAAACGCGGGACCGTTACTTGGGCGATATTTGGAAACTATCTGCTTATCTTTGATAATGTTACGCCCTCAGACGACGATATTCTCGCACAGTTAATGCTTTCATTGCCCCGCCTAGACCAAGCTCCATTCCCATCCTTGCGAGGAGCTTTGCCTCAAAATGGCAAGATACCGCGTTCCGAACGATACATTTTGGGTCCGGCCGGAATGGCCAAATTTGTCCCTCAGATCAGTCCGTCTCTGGCGGCCTTCTCCATGGGTGCCGAAGGACGGACGGCGCGCTACAAGGCGTCGGAAGGCGAAATGCGGCTTACGCTGTTGAGCTATCCTACCCCTCATATTGCCCGTGACCGATTAACCGAATTCCAGAAGGTGGAAGGCATCCGAGTGAAACGATCCGGACCAATTCTGGGGGTAGTTACTGATTTTACAAGCGCAGATGCAGCCGAGAAATTACTAGCAGATGTGCGTTACGAACCCAATATCACGGTGAACGTAAAGGGCGACACTTACAAGCCTCAAATTGGAGAAATCGTTGTTACTGGCGTTAAATTCGCAGGTATGTTGTTTATTTTCTCATTGTTAGCCGCCTTTGGATTGAAAGGAATCCGACTCCTGATCTCTCGCATGCGTGGAGAAAAACCGGGGGACCAGGAAGAAGAGATAACGCGGCTGCGACTAGGTGGTGGGCAAAAATAAATCTTGAAGAATCTCTGTCTTAGAGCGAAGTCAAGAGTCTTTTTCAGAGGATTTCCCCAGCTTATCCACTTTTGTAATAGAAATCATCTTTAGCGTAGTTTAATGAAAACAAACCAGTTATTAACATAGAAAATCCATTCACTTTTTCTCTTGACTAAAATCGCGAGAGATCTTACCATCCAAATAACACACAGAATTTTCGGCTTCGTTTCAAGCGATAACGTTGGTTCTGATTCTCCCGACATTGCGGCAGCTGATTCCTGCCGTTGTCAAGCTAACGCGGCCGGTTTATCAAAACCCGCCGCGCTTGTTTTTTAAGGCCAACTTAAATGCCTATGCAGGAATTGAAACGTCTCATTTCCAAAAATTTGGTGCGGCCCTTTAAAATATTCAATTTCCGTCAAGCCACTCAAACTGAAATCGGCGTAATGGCGGCGGACTCTTGCATATTCAGAACTTATCCATTCGTCAATTCCAACTCCGTCGTAATGGCCGCGTTCCACCATGAACGGGCGCGGAAAAATCATAAAAGCCGCTTCGGCATGGTTGAAAGTATCTCCGGAATCGAATTCCAGAATTTCATACTCTTGCGTAAACATGTAGCTAAACGGCTGTTCGACACTGGTGATTTTGGCAATCCAATCATTAAAATCACCCGAACAAATAACAGCTTTGTAGCGGGGCTCAAGTACAGGAACCCGCATTGCCGTTTTCCCACCATAGGATAGGCCATAAAACGCGATCCGGTTCTTATCGACAAAATCGAGCGTTTCCAGCCAATCGATAGATCGTTGATGTTGCGGATTGATGAAAGAGAATAATGTGCGTCCAAGCGGGTTCCCTTTTCGCGAGAGCACCCGGAATCTTTCGCCGAAAATATAAGGGTTTTGTGGGACAAACACGATAAAGCCGCGCTCGGCCAATCGTGCGGCGAAGCGCTGGTAGGTGAGCATCATTTTGGGGTCTTTAGGATCAATTAAATCCTGTGGACGGCCTTCCAGCCCGTGCTGCGCAACTATCACCGGCCGGCGTTCGCCCGGCTTCAAGTCTTTAGGAACTAGTAGAACGCCGAAGGCGAAGACCTCGTGGAATACGGGAATCACAACTTCATAACCTGTAAATAATGGCATGTCATAGATGCGCCGAGTCTTCACTGCAAGCGGGGAAAAAGGTTCACGAATTTTCCCGATAATCTCTTTCTCAAATTGCCGCCGGTAAGGGGGCATGGACGCTTCCCAATATTCGAGACTAGTCTTCGATGCCATAGCCCAGAATTCCTTTCGCGCGAATTCTGAATGACGGACAGCAGACTGCGTGAATTCCACAAGTTGCCTGAATTGAGTCTGCATACGTGCCTGGGCGCTGCTTTCGTCCAACGAAAGAATGGGACCCCCTATGACTTGCTTGCCGAGAAACGCTTTGAACGTTTCCTCCCCGTGATTGGCAATAAAGGTAGCTTTTGTGCGGCCCACTTCGGCTCGGATGGATGAAAGAGGCTCCTGCGTAAGGAAGCCCGGCGCGGCGCCTCGCCGTCCGTTCTGTTCAGGGGGCGGACCGGAGATTTGGGGAAAGGGTGATGCCTCAATAATCAATTGACGGGGAGCAACTAAGGCGGCGAGATCGACATCGCGGAAGCCTTTAAGCTGGGTCCAGATGTTGCGGTAAATCGGCTCCCGCCACATGGCAGTGCGCGAACCAAAATACCCGCTGACGACTGTCGTCGATATTCGCTCATCGACCGCCGCTGCGTGCAAGGCTATCAAACCCCCTTCGCCATATCCCCAAACTCCAATTGATGTGCCTGGCGCGGACTTACTAAACCAATCCACCGCAGCCAAAACCTTCTGCACTTCATAGCCGATGATGTGGCGTCCCACTTGGTAGGCCATGCGGTAGATATACTCGCGATGCGGCTGGTTGGTCATTTTAATGCGAGGGTTGCCTGACCATGTGTCTTTGCGATCAATCAATGTTGGGATGAGGACCAGGCATCCGTTTGCAGCAAGCTTGCCGGCCCAAGTTGATGCGATTGATTCTGGGGATTGATCGGCATCGGGTATGGCGACCACGTTTTTTCTTGGCGCGCCGCCGATGGGTTTCAGCAATAGGCCTTCGGCGGAGACACCATCGAGAACGGGCCAGGCAACACGATGAATCTCAAAGGTATCCGGTTTCGCTATGAGCGAGCCCGTGATGAGACTTGCTTGAAGAGTTGGGGAATCGAAGGGAACGCGGGAGTCCTTTAGCCCGATGATGTGACGAAGCCGCTCACGGCTTCCGGGTGAAACAGGCGCAGTGCGAGCCGATTCCAATTCGCGCATCAAGAATGCGTCGATGCCCGAAACGAGGCTTGACGCAATGTCGGTGGTGATGGTAAGGGGTGAGGTGCCGGGCAGAGGTTGAGCTGTGGCAGTCAAGACAGCGGCAAACAATGCGGCGAAAAGCTTCATGTGGGTCTCATCAAAACGTGATCAAGTTAAGACTAACTCAAACGGAGCCCTAACAACAATTCGTGGGCTGAGTTTC
>JAYVXT010000889.1:0-26884 GCA_043785065.1 Bryobacterales bacterium
TGTTTTGCCAGGATTTTTTCCAACCCTTGCCGCCCAGCCGGGCTGATAGCCTTGTTCTGTGTCCAAACGGCTATTACATCCCGATTGATGTTTCGAATGCCAATGGATTCTTCAAGTTGCCGTTCTTCTGTAATGGGAATTTGAAGTTCTTGATTGGCTGAAAGCTTTACTTCAAAACGATTGGACTTAGTTGTTGTTTCAGAAGGCTTTATATTCAAGACCTTATAACCATCACGCAGTTGCCGTTCAATGACAAGTGTTTTTGCTTTAGCGTCGACATTTTTCACCGTATATGTTGTCGTCTCGCGTGCGGCGCTTTTGGCCATTACTATGCCTTTGCGAAGATGAACTTCACGGACGATGTTAGAAGAAGAATCAAGAAGTGTGGTGACACGAGTGCCGAGGTCGATGCCATAGCTGATCAGGCGTTTGTCGGAAGCCTTGAGGGTTTCCATTAGGGCTTCGCCGGCATAGGTTCCGTCGTAAACTGTGATCGGACCGCCGTCAAGTGTCTTACCTGTGCTGTTGGTGAGTTCCGCCGCATTCCTTGGGTTAGGCGAAGAGTGGTCGGAATAGATGAGGAGCTTTCTTGTCGTGAGCTTTTGCTGGAGGAACGGGATCATTGCCGACTCGTTTCGTTTCACGGTCACGGGAGTAGCGAAGTTGTATTCAAACAGTTCGCCCATTTCGCGGCCTTCGGCGGAGACAAAGACAGAGGATGGGGCCTTTTGAGCAGATGCGAATTGTTGCAGCCTCTCAAATTGGTTCATAGATTTTGCCGCCATCGGCGCTGGCGCGATCCCAAGTGCGGTTCCATCTCTAAGAGCACCTCCGGCTACGCCTCCAGCGTAAACTTCCGGAGCGACTGCCTTATCCTCCGCCAGTTCTGCATTCGGGCGAAACATAAATTTCGGATCATACAATTTTGTAACAAATGAGATTGGACGTCCCGAAACAACCGACAGCCGGATGTTCGTCCAGTCGTCCGCGGTCGTGTTGTCCACAATCGCCCATCCTTCCAGCATCGCATCTCCGGACTGAGGAAATATCAGCCGGTAACTGGATTTCCACGCGGGCATGGGGATCATGTAGCTGGCGGTAAGTTTGCGGCCTTTCTTATCGGCCGAGTCGATATAAACACTTCGCTGATCCTTGTTCCGCGAATTTGCCACCGCCGTCAGATACTCCCGCAATTGAAGCTGCAAGCTAGGATCGGCAAGCCGCAACGATTGAACACCAGTGAGGTCAATAGAGCGCAGGTCGCCGGACTCAGTCAGTACCACCAGTGTTTCCTTGGACAATTCCTTGTTGTCCTTATCGGCGGTGAGGCGTCCGGAAAGGATCGATCCTTTAACGGGTTGTGTGCCGTACTGGAGTTCCACTCGCGCACCTTTCAATTGATCCAAGAACTGAGCCAAGGATTGCTTGTCCCCCAACTTGAATGGAAAATCGGCGAGGCGATTGGCCAACGGTTGGCTTGAATCGTAACGGACTCCCGTGACCTTCCCTCCGCCGGATTCTTCCAGCGTAAGAGATTTCAAAACGTCGTCCATGTCGCCCGCCTTAAAATCCAATTTGGCGGATTCACCAGCGGCAAGATCCCCTGACCTTTCAAAAAACGCCACTCCATGTTTATACAAAATAACTTGTCTTACCGGTAGTTCTGCTGCTGCAAGGATGCCGGCGGCGGCGAGGGCAGTTGGAATACATCGGGCAATTCGTCGTTTCATCTTCGGTTCATTAACTCCTCTACAATGGGTATTCCATAGGCTGCCGAATCCTTTCATCCGTCAGCATAGAAGCGCAAAAGCCCGATGGCAGGGCCGCCAAATATTGAAGGAACACGAAAGCTAGCTCGCCACCGGAGCTCCGTTTTGCGCGTGTTCCGTAAAAGATTAGTTGATCCCTGCTTAATCATGCCTTGTTTGGGGGCGGAGTGGGAATTGGATTCCTAATGTTTCTAACTGTAACCTAGTCCCCATTGGGTGGTAGAGGCCTTCTCACACATTTTCGAGGTAAAATGTTTTAAGGACGATTACTCGTTCTGGTACGCTATATAGGAATAAGGGCAATTGTTGTAGTACGAAGGTTGCAACGTAGTAAGACCCTTTTTGGACGGTGTTAGTAAAGTTGATCACCGCCATAGCCGATTAATAAAGTAGGATTGTTTCGCTGGAGGGCAGTTGAGATTACGGTATGCAATATTGCTGTTGAGTTTGATGCGGTTGGCTAACGGTCAGATCGGTGGTTTTGGATCAAACACAATTGGCGGCGGCGGAGTGAGAGAAGCCCGGATTGGACGCGGCGGGGAAGGGATTCGCCCTTTCGCCAGTGTTAGTGGAGTGTACGATACCTCGGCCGGCAATCCATCTACTTTGAGTGGAAATTTCGAGACCCAACCTTCCTATGGCGTGGAGGCCGGCTTCGGAGCCTATGGAACGAAGTCCTGGAAACGCACTTCCATCGGCCTGAACTATCGTGGCGATTTCGTTCATTACGCAAAGAGTTCCTTTCAGAACGGCAGCAACCAAGTCTTAAGTCTGGCACTCTCTCACCAATTCAATAGGAAATGGTTGGCCCAAATAGATGTAGCGGCCGGCTCGACCAATCGGATTTTCGGCGCCTTGCAAAGTTACATTCCTTTTGACGCGAACTTTAACAGCACTCCGACCAATGAGGTTTTGAACAGCCGCACTAATTATGGACAGGTCGGTGCGCACGCTACATACGAAGCCAATCGTCGTTTTGGGATGCGTTTTGGCGCAACCACCATAACGACCAGAAGAGCTACTCAGGGCTTGGCCGAATTGCAAGGTTATTCAGCGGACGCAGAAATTTTCCGCATCTTAAACCGTTCGACTAAAATCACGGGCGGCTATCAGTTCAACCATTATCATTTCTTGGGATCTTTTGGTGCTTCCGATATTCACAGCGTGTCGGTTAAGTTGGATCGGAGAATCAACCGGGATTGGAGAGCGACTGTCGGCCTGCAAGCCTATCGAGTGGAAAGTCTGGGAGCCGTAGTAGTGAACCTCTCTCCGGAAATTGCAGCTCTGTTTGGACGATCCCAGGGATTGGAAGCATTCTATCGTATTGATAAGATTCCCGGTTACAAGGGCTCGCTCAATTATCAGAAAAAACAGGTTTTCATCGATTTCAACGGAGAACTCGCCGTCGCTCCAGGAAACGGCATATTCCTTACCAGTAAACAAACGACTGTGAGTGCCTCCATGAGCTATACCGCTGAGAAGGTTTGGAACATTGGTATTAATTCGGGCTATACACGATATAACAGCATCACTCGCAACCTGGACCCTTACAACGCATTTGTCATAGGTGGTGGAGTAACGCGCAAAATGCCGTGGCTGGGAAGTCATCTCTTCTTTAGAGCGGATGCCCGGAAATTTGACCAAGTGAACTTGACTACAATCAAACAATCGGGATACCGGATATCGGGGGGTGTCGGATTCAGCCCGCGAGCGGTGCCTCTAAGTCTTTGGTAGGCTGCGTGTCACAAAGAAGCCTTCTCGTTGTCGATGATGAAGAAGCCTTGCTTGCTTTAATGGAGCGTTTCTTGCGCCGCAGTGGGTTCGCTGTAACGGGTGCAAGAAGCGGGGAGTTAGCTTGGAAGGAAGTGGTCGCGGCTTCCGGGGCTTTTTCGTTAATCATTCTCGATCTAACGCTTCCCGGTCTTTCGGGAGTTGAATTATTGGGGCAATTGAGAGCCGTGTCCCCATCGCTTCCTGTACTGCTTTTGAGTGGCTACCCTTTCGACATCGGAAGTCTTCCAACCAACCTACAATCCAATATTTGGTTTGTCCAAAAACCGTTCAGCCCCAAAACGCTTGTAGTGTTGATAGAAGAAATTTTAAGTTAGGTTCTCAGTTACCCTCAGCTTCTCTTGCTGATTCGGACCGGCTGCGCCACCAATTGGCTGTTTGGACGATCAGCCAATTTTTCAAGATCTTGAGCCTTTTCCTCCCACAATTCAGCTTTGACGGTCTTTTCCGCTGTAGCAGTCGCTGCCGTGAGGCGAAGTAAACTAAGTTGAAATTCAATGTGGGCGTCTAGATCTGGATTGGCATTCATATACTGATTATCGGCTGGCTTTCTTATTCTCTTTAGCGGCAAGTTTTTGACGCGGAGTGAATTTTTGACAAAAGGTTGCCATGCAGAATTGTCAGTAAATTGAAGACCTTCAACCCTTTTCTTCGCCTGATCGCATTCGCCAGAGAAATTCTCCAGCGCGCAATTTGTTGAAGGCTCAAGGGGTTAGGTTGGGAAGGATTGTGATGGAGGGAGAAATGGAGAGAAACTACTTGAGAGGATTTGACTTCTGTGGGATAATTTGAGGAACAACCTCTGATCCTTGAGCCTTTACCATTTGCATTACGATATTATGTATGCAAATTGAGTGCCAAACTTTGTTTGGCTTACTCTCCCTCCCTCTCTGCAAGGAATTCTTTCTCTATCGTGATCCTAATTGCTTCATAGCATGGGGTTAAGCTACTCTTATGTGGCCTAATTCCAGTTCATGGCATGCCAACCCACCGCAAGCACCACATGATAAATTTTACATTCGGGTGCGCTAAAGTTTTCAGTTATGCCAATCTGGATGGCCATAATGGTAATCATTACCACTTTGAAACGGATGGAGCTATACTTTTCCAGCTTGTTGGGTCTGGAACCGGTCATTGCCAGATTCCCATTGGAAGTTTGACCGTTCCCTGCGGATCCGCGCAATGGACTTTAGGTAAAGCTTCGCAAAGTCGAACAGGCGGGCATGAGAGACGCCAAAGGCTCTTGGCTTATAATAAAATGGAATCTCACGTATCCGGCACTTAAGATAATATTGTTTGGCGAGCAATTCCTCAAGAAACTCAAAATCGCGCGCAACCACTTTGAGATCTAGACAACGCCGCGAATAGAGCCGAAAGCCGCTTGATACATCTCGGAAGGGCAAACCAACGGCGAGCCGGTAGAACGCGTTCAGTATCCAGCTTAGGACTTTCCTTGACCAATCCGCGCTGCTGCCGCCGCCTTTGATATAGCGGGAGCCAATGAAGATGTCGGCAGTGTGACGTTGCTCCCACATTTCAAGCAGCTTTTCCGGTGGATGGGACCCATCGGCATCAAGGGTAGCGACGAAACACCCTTTTGCCAATCGAAATCCGGTGATTAAAGCGCCGCCATACCCGCGTTCGGTTTGGGGCACGAACATCGCGTCATTTTGCTCGGCTATCTGCCTCGAACTATCCGCGCTACCCCCGTCTACAACAATCACCTCAAACTGGATTTGAGCCGCTTTTAGATGACGATTTAGCTTCGGAAGCAAAATCTCCAAATTCTCCGCCTCGTTCCAGGCAGGCAACACGATGCTCAACTCGACGTTCTGCATTGTATGGAGGCTATTATAATCCTTGGCGCCCAGCGTTGCCAGTGCCGGTACTTAATCGTCTATTTCAATGGAGACGGTGGACGGGAAACAACACCCTTAACAGCCTCGTCTATCTGCACATCATAGGCCGATAAGGTTTGACCTGTTGAACGTTCAATCTCCACGCGTGCGTGAGCATAAGTGCTAAGGGCAGCCACTTCGGCGGCCTGGGCGGAAGTCAGATCCCGCTGCGCTTGGATAACAAAGAAAATAGTGGAAGCTCCCAGCGCATACTTTTTTTGCTCGGCATCCAAGGTTTGCTCCTGAAGTACTCGATTCTTAACCGCAGTCTGGAACCTAGCTCTTCCTTGTTGCAAGCCGATCAAAGCATTTTCAACTTCTACTCTCACTTGATTCAGTTGTTGCTGCAAGCGAACCTCACTTTGCCGCAAAGTAATCTGATCGCGGACTATATCTTCTCTAGCTTGGCGGTTTCGAATCGGAATGTTCAATGTTACTCCTGCCGCGTAATCAGGAAAGTTCCGGCCTAGCACTTGTTTCAGAGCCGTTCCATAGCCTCCTAGAAAAAACTGATCAACGGATAGCGAGGATCGCGAGATTGGCACGCTGGTGATGGAAGCTCCAGCTATCGGCGGCGCTGGAATCGCATTTACGTCACCCGCCAACCCTGTATTGCGCAAGTCAAAGAAAGCATCAATGGATGGCAACAATGCGTTCTTGGATCCTCTCAGACCCAGTTTGGCGTTTTCGATACTTATGCGTTGTTGGTCAAGCTCAGGCCGCAATTGCAAGGCCTTGCCCATCAAATCCAGAACAGGCAGCAGCCCTTCATTGTCGGACATGGAAATCCGGTCAGTTGGAATGATGCGCGCTTCGGCTAACCCTGGGCTTGAAAGTCCCGTGCGGCTGAGAGCGCTTTTGATTACAGTTTCCTGCTGCAGCACGTTGGTCTCGGAAATGGTTAGGTCCTGCTGACTACGGGCCACTTCGGCCTCCGCGCGAATAATTTCGATTGGGGCAAGGGTGCCTATCTCCACTTGTTTTTTGTTGTCGTCATACAACTTTTGGTTTAATTGCAGGGCCTGTTGCTTAACCCGCAGATCCTCGTTATAGCTAACTAAATCCCAATAGATGTTGATGATGCTGGAAATTGTGGTCATCACTTGTTGGCGGAAAACCAAGTCGGCAACAGCAATATTGTTCTTGGCGATGTAGATGTTCCGTTTGTTGATGGCCAGCCCAAAGCCTTGCAGCAAGTGCTGATTGAGTGTAAAATCGGCAATAGCCGTGCGGGACGGGTTGAAATCGTTACGGCCGGAGTTTTGAAACAGAAAATTGTTGTTGAACGAGAGGGTCGCCGAAGTACCAGTCAGCCAATTTTTCGAGACGCTAACGTTAGCAACCTTATTGTTTGATACCAGCGAGTTGGTTCCGGTGACGAACAAACTGGTTTGCGGCGTAGTGCGATGGCTAAAACTTAACGTGCTTTGAATCACAGGGTCCAATCCGGCCACAAGCGCGCCAGTTGTGATCACCGTCTGTTGCGCTCCCGGCGTTGAGCTTAAGATACCAGATCCGCCAACTGCTCCCGCAGTGGAGGAATTAGCCACCCCTCCTGCAAATGGATTGGCGATGCCACCGGCCAGAGCTCTTCTGTAATTCGACCGGGCAACATCCGTGCCATAACGCTGCACGGAAATGTCCAGATTATTCTCCAGTGCCAAGGCAATGGCATCCTTCAAGGAAAGGTAGATGTTTCCAGCCCGCATCAGTGCGTCAATCCGGTTGGAATTGGCTAGGTTTATTGGGGCCATTTCCTGCCACTTATAGGGCTTTGAGACTCTGTTAACCCAATCGCCAACGCGGTTTCCCGTGGCTGACGTTTCGGGTGTTGTTGGCGCCTGGGCCAGCATAGGTGCTGGAGCCATGAGAGTAGCGGAGATGAAGATGCTCAGATAAGGTTTATAGGCCATGGGCTTTAAGTGAAGAAAACGATTCTTATGTCTTGGATGTTCCCACAAAGTGCTGGATCGGAAATTTCTATAGTAGCAGTTCATCGCCCAATCAGGGATTGGACTCAACTGACTCTTAGTTAAAGACTTCGCCACAACCGAAAAGGTTTCCCCTCTTATTGATTGGCCGGGCGCGGGAATGCCAGTCCCAATACCGGACACTTTAAGGTGGCGCGATCAATCTTGATGCTCGAATCCTTCCCTCTCCTGCTATATTGGCAAATGCGTGAACGTAGAATCGAATGAACCAACCATGCGCCGCTTTGAAGAGACTGGCGCCTACTTGAAGGGGCATTTCCGCCTAACCAGCGGACTCCATAGTCCGGAATTCCTCCAATGCGCTAAAGTGCTACAACACCCGGCAATCGCCGAAGAATTCGGAAAGCGCATTGCATCGGAATTGGAAAAGCTGACTGGCTCGATTCATGTTGTGGTGGCCCCAGCCATGGGCGGGTTGATTATTGGGCACGAAGTAGCCCGCGCCTTGGGCGTCCGATTCATTTTCACCGAACGAGACACCGATGTGAAAATGACCTTGCGCCGGGGCTTTGCATTTGAACCTGGCGAGCAAGCAGTGATGATAGAGGATGTCATCACCACCGGAGGAAGTTCGGTTGAGGTGATTCAACTCGTGAAATCCCTTGGCGCCTCCGTGGTTGCCGCTGGCTCGATTATCGACCGGAGTGGTGGCAAGGCGGACTTAGGTGTCCCTCGCGTGGCGTTAGCCACTCTGATGGCCACTACTTATGCGCCGGAATCCTGCCCACTCTGCGCCCAAGGGTTGCCCGTTGTTAAACCTGGGTCGCGGCCTGGGAGGTAGATATTGATCTATCCCAATGCCACGCGCCGCATCAAGATAACACTTTCTTACGACGGGACGGCCTATCATGGTTGGCAAGTTCAGCCGGGCTTGATCACCATCCAAAAAGTAGTCGAGGGCATTGTTTTCGAAATTGAGGGGAAGTTTGTGAAGGTGGCCGCGTCAGGACGGACCGACGCCGGGGTTCATGCCATGGCACAAACAGCGGCATTTTCTCTTGGGAATCCAATTCCGGCGGAAAACCTGCAAAAGGCAATGAACCGGCTGCTTCCTCAAGATATTCGAATTCTTGAAGTGGAAGAGGTTGAGGCCCAGTTCCATCCCCGCTTCGACGCTAAGTCCAAAATCTATGAATACCGGATTTGGCGCGAGGAGATATGCCCGCCATTTGAACGGCTTTACGTTTACCATCATCCTTTCCCGTTGGATGAGCTGGCGATGATCGCGGCGGCGCGCCTGTTTGAAGGGGAACACGATTTCTCAGCCTTCGCCGCCGCTGACGTCAAAGATGTGTTGGGATACTCCAAGGTTCGAAGGATTCATTACTCCGTTATGCAGCGGCGCGGATCCTCTTTGATTTACCAAGTCTTGGGCAGTGGTTTTCTCAAGCACATGGTGCGCAATATGGTTGGCACGCTCATCGAGGTAGGGAAGGGTAACCTAAACTCGGAGCAAGTTCGGAAATTGATGGAGCAGCCCGGAGGCAGGTGCGGGGCCACTTCGCCTCCACAAGGGTTATTCCTGGTTCGCGTTAACTACGAATAGCGCATCTGAATTAATCCAATCGCCGAATCACGGTTCGCACCACGCCTTGGATCACCAACTCCGAGCGTGGAATCAATTCCGTATAAGCGGGGTTCTCCGCCTTAAGAAACCATCGGCCCTTCAGCCGCACCAAGCGCTTCAAGGTGCTCTCCCCATCGATCAGAGCCACTACAATCTGCCCAGCGTTGGGAGAGGGTGTAGGCTCAATAACCACCGTGTCGCCCGTCAGAATTCCCGCATCCTTCATAGAATCGCCGCGCACAGTCAAAGCAAAGCAACCATCCTTCGCCTTGAAGCCAAGCGCATGTTCATCCAAGCTCAACCAGCTTTCCGGCAGCGAGGCGGAAACTTGTTGGGGCGGGCCGGCCGGGATTTGCCCAAACAATGGGAGCGTCACCGTAGGAAGGGCCTGGGCCACCAAATCAATTTGGCGCGATCCCCGGCGCGACCGCCGGATGACCCCTTTATTTTCCAGCGCCAATAAATGCCCGGCCACTCCGTTAGGACTGGCGATCTTAAAGTGCTTTTGGATTTCGGGAATCGACGGAGAGCATCCCGCCCCGCGACGGAAATCCACGATAAAGTCGTAGATGGCCTTTTGCCGTTCAGTAAGCATCTAGTATAAACGTTTACACTAATTGGTGGACGATGTCAACACTCTCTCTTTTTGCCGAACCTCCTTCGCGCCTCGCCATATCACTCGAACGTCTGGCGAAGCAAGAAGTCTTTATCGGAACTAGTTCCTGGAAGTATCCGGGATGGATGGGGCAGGTATATCACGAAGAGAATTATCGCACTCGTGGCAAATTCTCTCAAAAGAAGTTTGAGGAAACTTGCCTGGCCGAATATGCGGATACCTTTCCCATTGTCTGTGGCGATTTTTCCTTCTATCAATTTCCCAACGAGGCGTTTTGGAGGAAACTATTCGGGTCAGCGCCTCAGAAACTGCGTTGGGCCTTCAAAGTTCCCGAGGAGATTACCGTAAAGCAGTTTCCCACGCACGCGCGATATGGACCGCGCGCCGGCATGGAGAATGAAAACTTTCTCAACTCCGATGTCTTCGAGCGCATGTTCCTGGAACTATTGGAACCCTATCTTAGCCGCGTGACTTTGATGATTTTTGAATTTGGGACCTTTCCAAAAGCGGCCATGACGGATTCAGGAAAGTTCCTGGAACAACTCGATGCGTTTCTAGTCAAGTTGCCGCCCCAAGTTCGCTATGCCGTCGAAATTCGCAATGGGGATTATTTAGGTCCAGCATATTTTAACTGCTTGCGAAGCCACGGAGTGGCTCACGTTTATAGCGCTTGGACTCGCATGCCTGAACTGGGCGCACAAGCTGGCTTACCTGGATCGCAAACGGCGGATTTCCTTGTAGCCAGGGCTCTCTTAAAGCGGGACCGGCCGTATGAGGATGCCGTGGCAAAGTTCTCGCCCTATAAACGAGTGCAGGAACCAAATCCCGCTGCTCGCGCGGCTGTGGCTGGCCTTGCGAAGAAAGCGTTAACCCAGCGCAATCCGGCATATCTATTTGTCAACAACCGGCTGGAGGGAAATGCGCCGGGAACGATTGAAGGCATTCTGGACATCATAGAGGGCGACTAACGTTATTCTTGCTTCTTTCGGAATTGATCGAAGAACCCCTTGATTTCATCCGCTGCATTTTGAATATCCTTAACCTGCTTGCCCAACCCCGCCGGCGATTGCAAACGCATCTTAGCAATTTGCCCCGCATCAGGAATCAACTTCGGATTGGATATAAGTCCGGAAGCCAACATCGGAAGAATCAGTTCGCCCTTTTCATTGGCAAGCGCGCTGGTCAAAAAGCCACCAATTTGATTGCCGCCCGCGGATTTGCTTAGGTTTTTATCTAGCGTGGTAATCAGCTTCATGTTCATCCGTTCGTCCAGCAAGTTAAGGGTCCCGGCCGCAGCCAATGATCCACCGCCGAACTCCAAACGAATGTTGTCGCTTTCCGCAATACCGTTTTGAATCTTCATGGATCCGGCTAATCTGACGAAATCCGTGAAGGCATTGTCCTTCATCGAAAAGCCCAAAAACTTGCCGATCCTGGCGAATTCATTGAGCAAATTAAATCCATAGATGCGCCCATCCAACAATTCGATTTTCAAATTTCCATTAATCGATTTGGCCAATGGCTGATTGGGATCGATGTGGAAAGAGAAACCTCCATCGGCGGAAAGTTTGCCGGTCAGCAGTTTCTTCAGTCCAGTTGCCGCCCCCAGCAATTGAACGGCGTCGATGCCACTTAACTTGGTGGCCACATTCACTTGAACAGGCTGCTGGCGCAGGTTCGAGATTATGGAAGCTGAAATCGCACCGCCATAAAGCATCCCCTCAAGTGGGTCCATCTTGAGTATGCCCTGACTCAACGAAAACTGCGTCTTTACCTGTTCAAAAGTGAAGTTCGGCGTAATCAGTTTTCCGATTTTCGCTGTCCCCCGGATTGCTTGCCGAATGCTGGTAGCGCCATCCTTACCTGCTGCCTTTTCGTTCGATGGGGGAGATGGCATCAGTGAAAGTTCCGGCGTATCCACCGCAACGTCGATCAGTTGCGGAGTTACGTGAAAAGAAGCATGCTTCAATTGCAAAGCATTGGCCAACCCGGCAACTGTGACTGTAGCATCGTCAAGCGCGCCCGAGGCTCGGTATGTCAAAGCATCCGGCTTTGATGTTGGTCCGCTAAATGACGCCTGCAAATTAATATGTCCACTTGCCTTAACGCGGCTCACATCCGCTCCAAAGGCGGAAGCAGTCGTCAACATTTGGGCAACGGTACCGCTGGAATCAATCTCACCGTTTACGTCAGGCGTCTTTGAAATATCGCTCACTTCCAGCTTGGCATTGGCTCTGAAATCACCCGACTGAATAACGAAAGGTTGGAACACCGCTTTGTCGTCCGCGATCACCACTTTTAACGATGCGACTTGCACCGGATGTTTCCATTCCTTGCGATTCATCTGCAAGTTCTGCGCGGCAAGGGAACCCTTCAGCTTCTCGCCAGGCTCAACCGAGCCCTGAAATTGTCCGGATAACATAGGCTCCGCGGCGCTTAGCGTTGCGTCAAACTGAATGCGTCCACTGGACGGAGCCTTTACCGTACCCGAAGCATCAACGCCTTTGAAAGAAGCCTGCGTGATACCCGTAAGTTTGAAGCTGCCGTCAAAGCCATCATTCAGCGTTCCATTAAACTCCGCCAATTCTTTACCTTCGCCCGCCAGCTGGATGGAAGCTTCAACCTTGGAAGGCTTTCCTGGTACGAAGTCATGCAGGGCGAGCTTCACATGGTTAAAAGTTTGCGTGGCCGCGCCCGGCCTGATCAGAGTCACCGTAGCATCATCAATAAGCAATTGTGCAAAGGAAATTTTCGATTTGCCATCCGATCCACCCTGCTGGCCGATGCTCTGAAAATTCCATTTGCCTTGTTCATTGCGAATCAGTTGAAACGCGGGCAGGGTCACCGTCAAAGCGTCAACCTTCACTTGTTTGTTCAGCAGCGCGCCAAGGTCCACATTTACCAGAATCTGTTTCGCCACCAGAAACGGGGCGCCTGTTCCCCAACCCGCGCCTTCTGAAACCTTCACATCATCCACGGTGACCGAAAGCGGATACAACTTCAGCCCAAGTTTTCCCAACTCAACTTTGCGATTCAGGTTCGATTCAAGGGCAGCTTGGATTTGCGGACGGAAGTAGTTCACGTCCACTAGAAACGGCAGCGACGCCAGTGCGGTCAAAATCACAGTTAAGACAACGCCACCACCGATCAAGGCTTTCTTCATAAGCCTCCTATTCGCCAACCGTTGGCATTACCATCACGTCAAGCCGGGAATCCTGGCCGGGACCATAGTATACGCGTTCCGTCGCCTTAAAGAAATCAGAACGTTTTGCATTATAGATGTCCACAAACTTCTGCGGGTTTCTATCCACCAGCGGAAACCACGAACTCTGTACTTGAATCATAATCTTGTGCCCGGGCCGGAAGGTATGAAAAACATCGGGCAGTGTAAACTCAATTTTCTCAATCTTACCGGGCGTGAATGCTTCCGGAGTTTCAAAACTCTTGCGATACTTGCCACGAAAAGGTTCGCCGCGAATTAATTGCTGATAGCCGCCCATATGGACATTCGCCGGGTTTGGATCGGGATCGGGATAGTCGGGCGGGTAGACGTCAATCAGTTTCACCACAAAATCGGAATCGGTGCCTGTTGTGGAAACGTATAATGTTGCTTTAAGGGGTCCGGCCAGCGTCGTATCTACTTCCACCGCGGGTGTTTGGTAAATCAGCACATCCGGCCGGGTGGCTGCAAATCGTTGGTCGTCCAACATATGCTCCCGAGTCATCGTATTCGCGATGTAGCCGACATAAGGAACAGGCCGGGCCGGATCGCTGACATATTCATCCATGCCCTTCGTTGCAGACCCGGTCCAACCAAGCGTGCTATCCGCCGCGAAGTTCAAGCTACGGCTAACGGCGCCGGGAGGCGGCCAGGAAGGATAGTTGCGCCACAAGTTTGCACCCGTTTCAAACACAATCGCCTCCGCCAATTTGGGATCCTTCTTGTCCTTCAAGAAGAATTCGAAGAATGGAAGTTCCACGTCTTTCTGGTAGTGCTCTGAAGTCTTCGCGTTGAACGGGACACTACCCAGCCCCTTCCCAACGCTACTAGCCCAGCCGCCGTGGTACCACGGGCCCATCACCAAAATGTTGAATGTGCCCGGCGAACTCTTTTCCACGCGCCGGTAGGTTTCAAGTGTTCCGAACAAGTCCTCAGCATCGAACCAACCGCCCACGGTCATCACGGCGGGCTTGATCGCTTTCAGATGCGGCCGAATGTCGCGAGCCTTCCAAAACGCATCGTAATTGGGGTGCCGCGTCATATCGTTCCAGAAAGGCACCTTGTTGTTGTTCATTTTTTCGTTAATCTCCGAAAGCGTTCCCATCGATAAGAACAAGTTGTAACCGTCGGGCGATTCATAATCGAAAGCCTTCAAAGGAGTGTTGTCGGCCTTGGAGTGATTCTCACGGGCATTGGACCACAGCCAGCGAAAGGCATGGGCCAAATACAGCGCGCCATTGTGATGAAAATCGTCCCCAATGAACCAATCGGCTACAGGAGCCTGCGGTGAAACAGCCTTTAACGCCGGATGCGCATCGATCATCCCCGTCGAAGTATAAAAACCCGGATAGGAAATACCATACATGCCAAAGCGCCCATTGTGGCCCGCAATGGCTTTCAACAAATAGTCAATAGAGTCGTAGGTATCGGAACTTTCATCCACGTCCTTGGGTCCCTGCTTGTTCGCGATATGCGGACGCACCTGTTCAAATGTCCCTTCCGACTTAAACCGCCCACGAACGTCCTGGTAAGCGAAGATGTAACCTTCCTTAGTGAACAATTCAGACGGCCCCAGCGAAGCCCGGTATTGGTCCACCCCATAGGGCCGGACGCTATACGGTGTTCGAGTCAACATGATGGGATAAGTCTTCGACGCGTCCTTCGGAACATAGACGGAGGTAAACAACTTTACGCCGTCCCGCATTGGTATCAGGTAATCGTACTTGGTGTAGTGCTCCTTAACATAGGGAACCCCCTGGCCGAAGCCGGAGGAAATCACAAGCAGTGGAACGCCGAGTCGAATAAACATATCTATAGTGATTTGTACCACGGCAAGAGGCGTACTTGATCCTCTTGGTATCATTCGATAACACACTGATTTATGTCTGAATCAAAATCAACTGAGCCGGGCGGCAAGCCGATCAATCGTGAAGATATAAACCTGGATCTTGGGTTGGGCGGTCGCCTGGCAAATCAGGCGCTGCGTTCCATGAATCAGGACGGCACATTCAATGTAGATCGCTATGGCACCCCAAAGTGGGAAGCCATCAACATATACCATTTGTTGCTCACCATTTCCTGGACTAAATTTCTTGGTTTGGTGGTTTTGGCGTACTTAATGGTGAATTCGCTGTTTGCCATCGGCTATATGTTATGTGGTCACGGCGCCGTAGCCGGCGTAAACGAATCGTCCCGCTCCATCTGGTTGTTAGAGTGCTTCTTCTTCAGCGTTCAAACGCTTGTGACCATCGGCTACGGCAAAATGACCCCCGAAGGCATCCCGGCAAACCTGCTGGTGGCGGTGGAAGCTCTCAGCGGACTGATGGGCTTCGCGCTCGCCACAGGATTGCTGTTTGCCAGATTCTCACGCCCCATCGCTCGCCTCCGTTTCAGCCGTAACGCCGTCGTGGCCCCATTCATGGGAGGCAAAGCGCTAATGTTCCGCTTGGCCAATTCCAGCAGTAATGAACTGGCCGAAGTCCGCGCAAGAGTAACCTTGCTTCGATTCGAAGGACGGGATGGGAAGAGAGTGCGTAAATTTCATCAGCTGACTCTTGAACGCGAAAGAGTTACCTTTTTTCCCGTGCAATGGGTAGTCGTCCATCCGATCGACGAATCCAGCCCCTTTCATGGCCAAACCGCGGAACAAGTGACAACCAGCCAACCTGAGATTATGGTGCTGATTAGCGCTATTGATGAGACATTCATGCAGACCGTCCACTCGCGATTTTCTTACAGGCTGGATGAAATTGTCTACGGCGCGAAGTTCCGCGATGTATACGAGACAGCGTCCGACGGCCGCGTTCGTCTAGACGTTCGCCGGCTCGACGAGTACGACCTTATCCAATTCACCGCATAAAACATCGAGTTCAAGAACCCTTCAATGCCATGACTCGCGCGGATTCAATGCAGAACTCTTCCCCACTCAGCACGCGTCCCGAATAGGCCTTGGTAAACATCAACTGCGTTGTACTCACGTGCCTCTCCAGAAAGGCGCCTTCGCAATAGGCCAGATAGAATTCCCACATGCGGGTGAAATTTTCATCGAAACCCAGGTTGCGGACTGCTCCAAGGTTTCGCATGAATCGGCTCCGCCATTCATCAAGTGTCCGCGCGTAATGCAGGCCCATGTCTTCGGCATTAAATAGAGCCAGCCTCGTCGCCCGCGATGTCGACTTCAAGATCGCAGCCATACTTGCCAGTTCGCCACCCGGAAAAATGTATTTTTGAATCCAATCGCTCGACCTGTGATAGGCGGGAAATTTCTGATCCAGCATCGTAATCGTTTGCATCAGCATCGCCCCATCCGGATTCAGCAGCCGGTCACAAGTGGCAAAGAATTCGTCGTAGTAATCAAGGCCCACCGCTTCAAACATTTCAATGCTAACAATCTTGTCGAAGCTTCCCTTCAGCTTGCGGTAATCTTCCATCAGCAAATGAATTCGTTCCCCATCAGGATCGAAGCCGTGAAAACGCCGCGCGGCAAAATCGTACTGTTGCTGGCTGATGGTAGTGGTGGTCACGTGGGCCCCATATTTCGATGCGGCATGCAGCGCAAAACCGCCCCACCCCGTGCCGATTTCCAACACCCGATCACCCGTTTGCAACTGCAGTTTACGGCAAATCCTTTCCAGCTTGTTAAACTGCGCGCGTTCCAGTGAATCTGATGCCGAATCAAACCACCCGCACGAGTACATCATACTATCGTCCAAAAACAGGCCAAAAAACTCATTGGATAAATCGTAATGCGCCTGTATGTTTTGCTTGCTGCGTGTGATTGTGTTCGAATTCAATACATGTTGAATCCGGTTACCAAGCCGGCTAAACGCGCTGAACCAAGCATTATTGTTTTCCAGATAATCCAGATTGCGCACCGCCAACCGGATCACATTCGCTACATCCGGCGAGGTCCATTCTCCTGCCATGTACGATTCCCCAATTCCGATATCGCCGTCAAACAAAGCTCTGCGGAAAAACTGGGAATCGTGAACCGTGATCACCGCCCGAAGAGCATCGTCATTGGATCCGAAGTGATACGTAACCCCCCGATTGGTGATTTCCAAATGTCCTTGCGTTAACCCCTCCAAGGCTTTCAGAAAAATGGATTCAGCCGCATTGGTTAGGTTGAACATTAAGCTTGCCTCCTTGCCGGGTGATCGAAAACGGGGACGCGCTTCCAAAGTAGTTTGGCGGCCTGCCAATGAATCCTCCACACAACCATCAATGTTGTGAACGGAAACCGGATTAGGCTGCGCAGCAAATTGGCTTCGTTCCAATCTTTTCGCGTAAGTGTCATGGATGCATCGAACTTCGGTTGTCCGCTTTCGCTGACGCCGATGTGGACCGTCGTGGCTTCAGCTGGATCGGTGAAGTTGAATTCGTAACCCAATTCCATCGGAAGAAAAGGGGAAACGTGGAACGCTTTCCCAGTACGATATCGAAACCCACCAACCGTTGGAATGCGGCAGCCTTCATGTAACCAATAATTGTGTGTCTCCCCGAAAGTATTATTCACTTCCGATAAAACCATCTCCAATTTGCCCTCCCGGTTGTAACAGTAAAAGAACGATATGGGATTGAAAACATAACCGAGATACCGAAGTTGAGTCATCAAAAAAATTTTCCCCGTTGGCAGCTTTAGCCCGTGACTCTCCGCATCCCGATCCAGCCGTTTGCGGATAGACAAGCCCGGATCGCCAAAATGATCACGGTCCGCGAAACTAGCCCAATTGAACCGGTTGTAGCTGGCAACCCGAAACTTTGCGAACAATTGAGGCAGCTGGTCAATGTCCAAGTAAGCCCAGTAAATGGGGTACCTGAATTCGTGAACCGCCGGCGTTAACCGTCGATGAAACAGGTTCCCCTCGTAAATGGAAGATTCAAGCATTAGCAATCCACACCCAAACTACGGGCCACGCGCATCCCGGAATTTAAGCCGTCCTCATGAAATCCGTAGAACCAGTAGGCCCCGCAATAGTGTAGTCCACGCTGGCCACTAATTTCCGGCCAGCGCCCCTGCGCTGCAACCGCTTCCCTCGTATAGAGTGGATGATAGTATTCCAATTTTTTTATAACCTTGACCGGATTAACTCGCTCCACAGCATTCAAGGTTACGCAATACTGCGTCTGGCATGGCAGCGTTTGAAGCCGGTTCATATGATAGGTCAATGCCGCAGGGCCATCCGTGCCCAGGATGCAATTCCAAGAAGCGCGCGCTAAACCGGGCTCGGGCAACATGGTTTCGTCCGTGTGCAGCCATGCCTGGTTCAGCGAAGTTTGAAAGCTTCCCAAAATCTGCCGTTCCTTTTCTGTGGGTGATTTTAGAAGTCGCAACGCTTCACTGGCGCGGCATGCGAAAACCACTTCATCAAACTTCTGTACGTTACCGGACGTCATATGGATTTCAATGCCATCACTTACCGGGCCGATAGATTCAATTCTGGCTCCCAATATCGTCCGTTCCCGGAAAGGCTGGCTGATGGGTTCAATATAGCTGGAACTGCCGCCTTTTACCGCCCGCCAAGTATGATGCTGATTAAGGCTCAACAAGTTGTGATTAGCGAAAAAGCGGATTAGAGTAAGGGCAGGGAACCGCGTCACCTTCCCCGGCGGTGTCGACCAGATTGCGGAAGCCATCGGAAAAAGGTAAAGTTCCTGGAACGCTTGGCTGAATCCTTCACGCTTAAGGTAGTCGCCCAGTGTGATGTCTTCGCCGCTTTTAAGCAGCTTGCCCGCTTTGCGGTTGAACCGTAAAATGTCCAGCCCCAACTTATAGTGCACTGGTCGAATCAAATTGCGTCGGTAACAAAAGAACCCTCCTAGGCCATTGCTTGAATATCTGAATCCGCTCGCCGGATCGGACACGGAAAACGACATGTCGGAGACCTGCGTTTCAACTCCGAGTTCCGCAAAAAGGCGGATTAGGTTCGGATAAGTCGCCTCGTTGTAAACTATGAATCCCGTGTCAATGTTCAGCCCGTTCAGCGCGTGCGTATGGGTATGGCCTCCCAGCCGTTGTTCCTTTTCAAACAACCACACTTCGTGCTTCCGGCTCAAAAAATAGGCGGCCGACATTCCTGCAATGCCTGCCCCAATCACGGCAATCCGGCTCATTGACTAAAGTGTTCCTTTCCGCTAGCCTCGGTTAGGGCCAAACTTGTCGAGTGCATCGCAAATCCTTTTTCTCAATAACTTCGTATGGATGTTACACAAGTCGACTAGACTTTTTTTAGTTGGTGTCTACCAAGGCTAACTCATGAATGAATCCTTTTGGCAACGCCGCATTCGCGGTCCGGTGATCCATCTCCTAAGGCAAGGCCTCACGCCTGAAAAACTGGCGCTAACAATTGCCTTAGGCATCGTTCTAGGAACAATCCCCGTGCTTGGCTCCACTTCAATAGCATGCGCTGGGGTTGCGGCAGTGCTTGGCTTGAACCAAGCGGTAATACAAGGCGTAAACTATCTGGTTTATCCACTTCAACTCTCATTGCTGATCCCGTTCCTGCGCCTCGGCTCCATACTTTTTGGGGACAACAGTTTCCGCCTAGGGCTGACGGAAATAAAGACCATGGCGCAAGCCGGTATGTTGAGTGCAATCGCCACACTCTGGACAGCAACTGTTCATGCGCTATCCGTTTGGGCGATCCTGGCTATCCCCTCCGCTACCATCTTATATTTCGCCCTTTGTCCGATTTTGAAGCTGGCTGCGCAAAGGCAGCATCAATCATGAACATGATTCTGACTGCTTGGGCCGCCGTGAGCCTGCTGATGTTCGTCCTTTGGTTGATCCATTTTCCTCTCAAGAACGCATCAATTGTTGATGCCGGATGGGCTGCCGGCATCGCCCTGTGCGCCGGCATTTTCGCCTATTTGGGACAGGGAAATGAGCAGCGCCGCATTTTGCTCACTGCGATGATTTGTTTTTGGGGGCTTCGCCTCGCCGGGCATTTGCTGTTCGACCGAATCATCGGCGAGCCCGAAGAAGGGCGCTATGTTGAGCTACGGGAAAAGTGGAAAACCAACATCGGCTTAAAATTCCTGGGCTTCTATCAACTGCAAGCTCTGACTTGTGTCATGCTGGCAACACCGTTCTTTCTAGCCAGCGGGGATAACCGCCCGCTTGGATTCACAGACTGGTTAGGCCTCACCATTTGGATCGCCGGGCTTTGCGGCGAATCCATCGCCGATGCGCAGCTTAAACGGTTCAAATCAAAAGTGGAAAATCGCGGATTAGCTTGCCGGGCAGGCCTTTGGAACTACTCCCGCCACCCGAACTACTTCTTCGAGTGGTTAACCTGGGTGGGTTACGCCATTATCGCGATGCCATCGGAATGGGGTGCCGCGGGCCTAATCGCACCGGCCATAATCCTCTTCTTGCTTCTTCGCGTCACAGGCATACCAGCTACGGAAGAGCATGCCCTAAAAAGCCGCCGGGATTACAAGGAATACCAAGCTACCACTAGCCCCTTCGTCCCTTGGTTTAAGAAAGCATGAGCGAAATTAAACCTCCCTTTTATTGGGCGCTGCTCGACAAAAATGTCATCCCAGATTGGATCATCCGCCCGGCCATCCGCCACTTGAATCGTATGCGGCTCAAAGGCGAAGCCGAGCCCACGCCGGAACTGCAGCACCAGCGGCTAATGCGGTTTGTGGAGGAACTTCGGTCTAATGAAATTGCCGTGAATACCGGCGAGGCCAATGAACAGCATTACGAAGTACCCACGAAGTTTTACGAACTGGTACTCGGCGCGCGCCGTAAGTACAGCTGCGCGTATTGGCCCCCCGGTGTATCGACGCTAGATCAAGCGGAAGAGGCGATGCTCGAGCTCACAGCCGAGCGGGCCCGCATTGAAGACGGTCACGATATTCTCGACCTAGGCTGCGGCTGGGGAGCGCTTTCCCTGTACCTCGCCGAAAAGTTCCCCAATGGGCGCGTCACCGGAGTCTCCAACTCCAATACGCAGCGTGAGTACATTTTGGCGCAGGCCTCACAGCGTGGATTAAAGAATCTCGAGATCATAACCGCAAACATGGTTACCTTCGAGGCGCCGGACTTCTACGATCGCATTGTTAGTATCGAGATGTTCGAGCACATGCGCAACTACGAAAAGCTGCTTGAAAAAGTATCCCGCTGGATGAAGCCCGATGCCTTACTATTTATCCACGTCTTTTCCCATCACCGCTATGCTTATCCTTTCACCGTGAAGGACGGGACCGATTGGATGGCTGAATACTTTTTCACCGGCGGTCTGATGCCAAGCGATGACTTGTTGCTTTATTTTCAAAAGCACGTAACTTGTCTTGACCATTGGCTGCTCAGCGGCGTCCATTACGAAAAGACGGCCCAAGCCTGGCTCAACAAAATGGACCAACACGAGCCGGCAATCATGGACGAGTTCACTAAGACTTACGGAAATGAAGCAAAGGCCCACTTTGCCCGCTGGCGCATCTTCTTCATGGCCGTTGAGGAAGTATGGGGTTTTCGAGTCGGCAACGAATGGACCGTGTCACACTATTTATTTGAACGCAAATCTTAACATGCCCCCACGTTTGACCTTTTACCATACAGCCGTCGGCAACGCCGCTATGCTTGAAAATCTCGTTGCCGAAATCGCCCCCGATGTTCAGGTAAAACACGTCTTCAGCCCAGAGTCTTTAGACGAAGCCGCCATAGCCGGTTCCATGTCGAAAGATTTGGAACAGCGCATTGTAGACAAGTTATTAGCCGAAGCAAACGCCGGAACGGACATGGTCGTGCTTACATGTTCAACTATAGGAGCCGCGGCCAATACCGCGAAGACACAAAGTAAGATTCCAATTCAGCGCATCGACGCGGCAATGGCCGAAGCCGCCGTCGCCTCAGGCCCTCGGATTCTTGTCGCGGCATGCCTTCAAAGTACGGTTGGCCCCACCACCAACCTCCTTCGCTCCGTTGCCCAAGAGCAGGGCAGGCAAATCACAATCGAAGTCATACTGCTCTCCGATGCCTGGTCCATCCTGCAAGCAGGCAACCCCGAAGGTTATGCCACCGCCATTGCAGAAGGTCTTCGCCCAGTTGCATCGAAAGCCGATGTCATCGTGCTCGCGCAAGCCTCCATGGCCAAGGCCGCGGATCTCTTGAAGAACCTGCCAATCCCCGTGCTTTCCAGTCCCCGTCTCGGCGTGGAAGCTGCGATCAAACAACTGCGGAATAGCTCTCGCTAAAGGGACGGTAGCTTCGAAGATTCTTGCGCTGAAATTCGGCGAATTCCGCCAACAACTCGTGATGCTTGGCTTCCTGAGTGGACAACGGCTATACCGACATGTGGAAACTCATGAAAGCCCTGCGCGACGTGGATTACGATGGTTGCGTAATTGGCGACCACTTTCCGGAGATGGTGGGGGGCAGCTGAACGTCCATCGCCTACACCGCCGGCTACATGAAAGCACTGCTCGCCCGCGCCAATGCGGATGCTGCCGCCAAATAGCTCTATTGCCGTTTATAAACGCGCTTGCCGCCAAGATAAGTTTCTTCCACTTGAATATTCTTCACCTGATCCAATGGGCAGGTAAGAATATCCCGGTCAAGTATAATGAAGTCCGCCAGCTTTCCCGCCTCCAGTGAACCCTTCTCCTTTTCCTGAAACATAAGGTAGGCATTGTTGATCGTATAAAGCTGGATAGCTTGTTCGCGAGAAATACTTTGTTCAGGATGTAGAGCGCCTTCCATCCAGCGTGGTTGACGCGTTAATGTAATCCACATCGCCAGAAAGGGATTGTACGGATTAATGGAACGAAAGCTGCCGATCTTCTGCATATGATCGGATCCGCCACCCACTTTAACTCCTTGCTCGAACAGGGTCTTATAGGGCTGGAAATATTTCATCCTCTCGTCGCCAAATTGCTTCAGCAAGGTTGCGCCGTCAAGCCATAACCACGCGGGCTGCAAATCCGCTACAACCCCTATACGCTTCATTTTGGCGATCACTTCGGGCGTCATGAAGTTAGAATGCGTAACTGCTGGACGCATTTCACGCAGGGCGAAGTCATGCTCGTTAATCCGGTCATAGGCATCCACCAATGCGGTCACCGCGCCATCGCCAACAGAATGCGCCGTAATCTGAAAACCGTTCTTCAGCGCCGTCCGGGCGATTTGGTACAGCTTATCGGCTTGAATGTATTTCATCCCTTGATACTGCGGATCGTCGATGGAATAAACTTTGCTGACGCCCCAGGGCTTCAGCATAAAGGCGCTGCCTGTAAGCATGCCTCCATCCAAAAACAGCTTCACCCCGCGCAGCCAAAGCATGTTGTCATAGGTATGCAGAGGGTCCTTCGCGGCTTTGGAAATCAGAGTCTCAATCTCTGTGAAAGGCAACTGCGCATCCACCGCATAGGTTAGGAAGGCGCGGCAGGTAAGCTCACCCTTGCCGTGCAGTTGACGGAACACTTCCACTTCATCGTCGGAAGTGTTGCGGTCGGCCACACTCGTCAAACCCACGGAATTGTAATCGGCCAAGAGCTGCTTTAAGCGCGCCTGTTTTTCCGCCTGCGTTGGCGTGCGCAAATTCGATTGATACTTCACGAACCTGGAGCAGTTCCGAATAATACCCGTGGGCTCGCCGTTATTATTCCGTTCAATACGGCCCGGCAAACCATCTTTGATTTCAAAGCTCTTATCAATGCCGCTTAACCGCAGTGCCTGCGAGTTGAGTGACGCATCCGGACCAGTGCTAAAGTAGACCGGATTGTTAGGCGCTATCTGATCCAACTCGGCCCGGGTAGGGAAGCGCTGTTCCCGAATTCTAGTGATAAACACCTGGGAAACCCGAATCCATTCGCCTGCTTTCGCCTGGGCCGCACGGCTCTTCATGTAAGCCAGAACGTCCGCCATGGTCTCCATGTCCGGCACTGTGTGATCAAATTCGTAAAGGGAAGCGCCGCCCGCATGAACGTGTGTGTCCATCAATCCAGGTAAAACGGTTTTTCCCTTCAGGTCGATCCGTTCCGCTTCGCGTCCGGCCAAACGTGTCATGGCGGCCGTTGTCCCAACACCGCTGATACGGTCTTTGCGCACAACCATCGCTTGCGCCACGTCGAATTTTGCATCGACAGTGACGATATTGCCGTTAAACAGAAGTTTCGCCGGTTGCGCCTGAATCAAGCAACAGGAAAGGATGAAGAAACCAATCGTCCGCATTGCAATAGGATATCGTCTTTGGGCGTCTATTCCGGAGTGCCGGTATACGAATCGAATTCAGCCGTGCTTGCGGCCAGCACTGGCTCGCCGGCTTCAGCTTTCGTCCGCGCCAGTTTTGGCGCCGCCGTGGGCTGAGGGAAGGCCTCCTTCGTGTCCATGCAGTTCGCGCCCGAGGATGTCAACAATTGCTTGGCGTCGTTCCAAATAGATTGTCCCTCCGCCATGCGTGCCGTTCGCATTAGCAGCGTTGCATAGCTCAGGCTCGCTTCCACCAAAGGGCAGTTGGATACCGCGGTTTTCGCCGGCGCGGAAGTGGCAATCGCTTTTGCCGTCTTTACCGCCAATTCAAACTTCTTTAGAGCTTCCACAATACGGCCCATCGCCTGTAGCGATATTCCCGCTTGTTGCCGCGTCCGTCTCAACTCGTCAAGCAGCAAATGGTTATTCGGATCTTGGCTGGCCATTTCCTTCAATTTAGGCTCAGCCTGCTCGTAAAGATTTAAGGCTTCCTGGTGGCGGCCCGCAAAGGCATGAATTTGCCCAACGGTATCAAGCGCCGCGAAATATTCCGTTTGGCAAGAATCGAGTCTTTGGGTGAACTCCCGGCAAACATCAACCGCTGTATTCGCCGCGGTCACCGCTTCGTCCCGAGGGCCTTCGGCAGCATTTATCGCCAATGCCAAGCGTTCATAGGCTTGCGCTTTGGCTCCGCTTTCGGAAGTGGAAGTTTTGCCCGCAAGCTGAACGGCATTTCTCGCCGAAGCCAAGGATGCTTCCTTCATGCCCATTCGCTGCTCAATGCTGGAAAGCTCTGTATAAGCTACTAACAAATCGGATTGGCAATTCAGATCCGTCAACTCGGAAAGCAGTGCGACTGCGTGCAGAGCCGAAGCTCTAGCTTCTTCCTGCAGCCCTGCTTGCGACAGCACATTTGCCAAGCGTTGTTGGGAAACGGCAAGCTCACGCCGGGTGGTCTGGTTTTGCGGAAGCTTTTCCAGAATGGAAACGGATCGTCGTAAGCCGATTAACGCGGAACCTATATCCCCACGATTGGCCGACCGGTCGTATCCCTGAATTTCGGCGGATTTCCGGTACAGGCTTCCTGCTTGCAGCTTCACTCTTTGATTCAAGCCAAAACCAAAGCCCACCTTCTCCAATCTGGATATTGCATCGGATACTATTTCCGCCCGAAAAGCTATCGGGGCAGCGGAAGTAAAAATCGAAGACTTATCAAGCCGGCTAACTTCAATTGCCCACTTCCTCGACGCATTGAAATGGGAAAAGCCAGCCAACGCCATGGCGCCAAGCATCACCCCCCCCGAAAGGAACAAGGCGCGGCGAGGTGACAGCGTGAAGTTCGGCTTCGTGAAAACCGGAAGTTGCGGAAACCTTGGTTTCCTATAACGAATAATAATGCGGTAGCTGGTTGGGATTTTCCTATGTACCGCAACAAATCGGGATTCTGATCGAATCAAGCCGAAATTTGTGGAGCGAGGCGTCCGTGCGTTCAACAACGAACCGCCAAACGCGACACTCGGGGGAGTGTTGTCGTGATATGGCATGATTAGCTCTTGTAAATAGTCTAGAATTCTCAATCAAACATTCTTGTACGGAAGAATTATTCCCATCTTGAGCTCCCCCCAGAGAAACTCAAGTTCTAGAACAATGCGGAACCGATGGCGGCTATTTATTTCGAGGCTGCGAAATCAACCATGCGCGTGGTTTTGATTGAGTTTTTATTGTGTTGCGCATTTTTGTTGGTCAACATTCGCACTCCCTAAGACCTTGTTAACGTCCAAACATTTGGTCAAATATGGTATACAACCTACTCATTCCGTTCTGCATCTACTCTCAAAGATAACAACTGATATACAGTCATAAAGCATAGCCTACCTGGAAGTACTATTTCCAGTTTAAATTTAGTGGTGGTAATACTAGTAGGCAGGTTATAAATTTGACATAATACATGTTATCGGCATTACAACCGTGCGAGCTAAAAACTTACTCTTGTCCAAGTCGCCAATTTGATCGACATCCTCATCCCGCTTTATTGACGCAACATCAAAAAGATTCGCCACATCCTTCAAGCCGATCTGTATAATGCCTTCGAGGGCCTTTATGAATGCTAGTGGCGGCGAGTTTTGTGTGCCGCATTGTCGATAACCATAACTATCCTTTTCTCACAAGAACCATCGCCAGAACCTGTGCGAGGAGGCCGCGGTGGACCGCGTGGCAACATCCGGGAATTTTTGGGACTTGGCCCCGCTCCCAATGCAGCCGCCGAAGGGGCATTTTTCTTGTACGGCAGCATGGATGAGACTCTTGCAGGACCGGCACTACTCAGGATTTCAACAAACCCTGCGCATCCGCAGCGAGTTGGCGTTGTCCCTTTTAGCTCATTTAGCGTCTCCGGGATCCGATTAGTGCCTTTCAATCTGTCAATCTCAGCAGCTTTCCTTTGCCGATTCAAGCTGCCGCCCGGTCAGAGATCGCAAAGCGGCCCATCTTCGAGCCTCGCAATCCTGCAAAATTGACAAGGCAGGAGATCATCGCCGCGTTTCAATCTGCAGCCAACGAAAGGGACTTTGGACCGTTTATTGAAATGGTTGAAAAGGTGCCTGATGGTGAGCGCGAGGTGGTGACTTTGATGACACTAGAGGATCTCCCTCTGATCCGCAAAGTCCGTCGCTCGATGGCGGCTTCGGGGAACCCCCACTTGATGGAAAACTATCCCTCGTTCACTGGCATCATTTGGACTCTCCAAAAAAACCGCTAACCAAATGCAAGGGGTGGGCTGCATTTGCCTTAAGACCTGCTTTGCTATTGGGTCAACAAATAGCTCATTTATGCGCG
>JAYVXT010000890.1:0-2878 GCA_043785065.1 Bryobacterales bacterium
AGAAACGCGGCCAGGACCACAACCGCGTTACCGGGCGTCAGATGTCTACGAATCTGTGGCGATAGGAAAATTAAGGAGGCCACCACCAACCCGGCAAGCATCCAAGAGAACAAAGCTTTGTCCCACATGCCAAAGCCGAAGGAGAAGAATCCCGCCGATAGCATTCGTTTAGAACCGGAGTCGTGGAAATAGTGGAGGGCCAGTACGCCTGCAACCAGCGCGCAGTGTTGGATGGCGACGGGTCCCCAATCGAACACGGTAGTTAGCACATAGCTGGGATCGAGAGCGAGTAGAAACGACCCTGCTATTGCGGCAAATGGCCCAGCCATGCGGAAGAGAAGAAGGCCAAACATCCAAATGGTCGCAGCGCCCGTAAATAACCCAGGAAGGCGAATGGACCACACCGATGGGGCAAAGAATTTGAAGACTGGAAGGTAGATCAGCGTCTTGGCTGTGCCCAGGTAAGACATCAGCATCAATACAATGTCGTGCCGAAAGAGATGGATCTTGTCCGCCGGGGCCACCGGGCCATAGAGTGGTTGCACAAACAGACACTCATCGTTTTGAAGGCCCGGGTACGGCAGCAGAATGAGCGCGATTGTAAAAAAAGCTGCAACTGCCGTCAAAATGGCCCATTGAACGGTCTTAGTAATAGGTGGGAAGCCTGGACTCATGTGATCGGGACCTTTACAGTATAGGGCTTTCAGCGTTGGGGAGTATGGGGGAAGCATGGGGACGACTCTGTTTTTTGACCCGACCCTAATGTTGGAAGGAAGACCAGACGATTATGATTCCAAAGTCAGTGGTCCCGGCCGACTCAGGATTTCGACCCGATCTTTGAAAAACGAATAAAAGTGACGCTCGGCTGAAATTTGGCACTAAAATTGCTTGACAGGCGATTGATGTGTGTTATGATACCTGGAAGTCGGGTCGCCCTAGGTTGGATCCGACGTATTTGGCCAACAACCCGCCCCCACAACTTCGACCTCGGACGAGGTTTAGAGAATCGTTTGGGAACAGTTTCAGTTCTCATCCCGGTGGCCTCCTGTTTCGTTTCAAACGCACACGCCTGGGCTCTTTATCCAGTCTTTGATTTGGATGGAATGCCCTGCTGTCATTAAAAATGATTTTGGTAAGCGTTGGGAACGCAACTTCCGGCGCAGTTGGGTGCTAGTCCGATAAGTGGCGCCGTCGATAGGCGGGTATTAGTGCGGGTCCGCGAGGTTTTAGGTAGGAGTCTGGCCCGGTTTGGTTCAGGTTCTCGCGTCTAGTTAAGTGAAGGATTGGCAGTTGGCAGTCGGGCCCCCAGTTTGGGGGTATTAGTGACCGCAAAGGATTTAGATCTTTAGTAGGAAACCTGGAAACCTTTGCGAAGTGAGTGGCATCCATATGCGGTGCCCGTTGAGGCGGCAAGCCGTCGTTGAACGGTAAGTTATCGAGAGTAGGACCGAAGAGTCCAAATTGAGTATCCCGGTGCAATGGGATGGGTGAGGTAGCGACAAAACGAACTGAAACCTTGAACCTTTTCAAGGTCGATGGCGTCTAAGCTGCTTAGAGAAGATAAGAACAAAACAAGAACGTAAGGAGAAGCAACAATGACGAAAACAGAAGTAAAAAAATATAAAGAGATCCTGGACACCAAACGTCGCGAGCTCGAAGGTAATGTCCGCAATCGTGAGGGCATCGTAATCGAGAAGACCCCGGACGCACTGGATGAAGTGCAGCATGCCGGTGAACGTGAGCTAGCCATTCGCAACCTCGATCGCGAGACCAACCTGCTGCGGAATGTCCGCGGTGCATTGGCCCGTATTGAGGATGGTAGCTTCAGTGTCTGCCTTCATTGCGAAGAGGATATCAATCCAAAGCGCTTAAACGCAGTGCCGTGGGCACCCTACTGCATCACCTGCCAGGAAATGGCGGATCGCCGTAAGGAAGAGTTCAACGAAGAGTTCGACGAATTGCTCGTCGCCTAATCCTCTTGCAATCGGCAACGCCGTTCGCAGTCAGCCTAACTGTCAAAGGCGCGAATGAAGTTATACGCGCCTTTACCACCTCCATCACCCTCAGAAGTTTGAATTGAGCTCTGGCCGGATCCGGATCGCCGACAACATCCGTCCTGATCGCTCTCCATCCCGCCGAAATGAGTGCAGTTCATCTCCGCATTGGGTGCACCAACCTTCACTAGTCAAAATCCTGGTTGACGCCACACCGGCATGAATCATCTGTCTGCGATTGACCTCGGTCAAATCCAGCATCGTTCCGTCCGCCGCCCCGGTGTGCTCCGGCAGCCATGGCGCGAATTGAACAGCCACATCGCCGCTGACCTCATAACAGCACTTGCCGATCCCCGGTCCGACTGCCGCCCAGACGACTGCCGTATTGGTGTGAAATTCGGACACCATAGTGTCAATTGTGGAACGCACAATGTTGCCCGCCGTCCCCCGCCAGCCGGCGTGGACAGCCGCCACCACTCGCCGCACAGGGTCGACCAACAAAATCGGAATGCAGTCGGCCGTCTTCACCGCCACAAACAAGCCAGGCGCACTCGTGACCAGAGCATCGCCTTCTCCCCACGCGCCCGGCCTGTCCGCTACCGCCACCCGCGTAGAATGAATTTGTTTCAGGGTCGCTCGATCTTCCTCCGGCGGCCAACCTTCCGATTGCTTCGTCCCAAATCCATGTTCGAGCCAGGAAAATGCCTCGAGCCCCGGTACGCGCAAAATTTTGTCACTGTCTAGCCGGAACATTTGGTGCGTCTCCCCCGTCCTTCCCCGCCCAGTAAGCATGGGCCAGTACCACAGGCTATCGCAGTGGGCCCCCTCGCCGTGGGATGCTAGAGACTTGAGATGGTCCCGATTCGAATTGCAGTCAGCGCCAA
>JAYVXT010000891.1:0-2876 GCA_043785065.1 Bryobacterales bacterium
CAATCTGAAAACGTTTTTTTACTTTCCAAACGAACTCAAAACGAAAATTTTTTGCTACGAGGTTCTCGACGTGGAGCTCGTGATTAAGGGGGTGTTGCCGGCCGGGGGATAACCTGTTTGCCTACGGTGGCACCGGAACAACTGGATCGAAGGGAGTATCAGGCAATGGCGGAAACCGAAGAAGAACCAACTGACATGATTCGCGGCGTATACCGCCGCCAATATGCCGGATTTCTACGCGGACGAAGAATCAATTCCGTGACATTGGAAGCAGAGGCTTGGTTTTGGAGGTTGCACGCGGTGGCAGATGACTTTGGAAATTTAGACGGAGACGAACAGCTTACCTATGTGGCTACATTGGGTCGGCGTCGAATCTCTCCTGCGCATGTGAGTCGTTTGATAGCGGAACTCGTTATGGTCGGTTTGCTGAGTTACTATGAAGTCCGGGGGGATAAGTTCCTCCACATCAATGGATTCATGGAACTACAGCCCGCTGGCAAAAACGGGAAGCGCACTAAACGCTACCCTGCGTCGGTTGGAGATACCGGCGAGACCGTGATGCCAAAAGGTGAATCTGGGTGTATCCAGAATAATCCCAATGAATCCTGTGCTACCACTAACCATTACCATAACCATAACCATTCCGATATTGAGTTAGAGGCGCGGGCAGCTCCGGAAAATTTCACGGATATCCAAATTTACGAAGGTTATCCACGAAAAATAGCCCGCGACGATGCTTTGAACGCCATCAAGCGTGCGCGAACCAAGTTATCTACGGCTGGCGAGCCATTTCCCAGTGGCTTCCTGATGGAAAAGGTGAAGTTGTTCGCCGCATGCCGAAAGGGACAAGACCCACAGTTCACGCCGCACCCGGCGACGTGGTTCAACAAAGGTCGCTACAACGACGATCCGTCAGAATGGAATGTGCAGAATGGAAAACACCAAACCCAGCGTGCCAAGCCGACTGCTGCCGAGCGTGGCGAATTTACCGAACCCGAACGCGACCTCCCACTTTTCAAGCCAAGAGCAAGATCGACAGTCGGAGTCTGAATCGAGGAACAAACAGCGGGCTTGTCTCAAATTGGCAAACATCCCGGTGAAATACAAAGACGCGAAGATTGAATCGCTCGAACTCCTTCCCGCCGATGTTGCCCCCGGCTATTCGATCGCTTTGGAAAGCCTGAAACATCTTCTCAACGAACCCGCCATGCTCGCGATGATCGGCGGGCGTGGGGCTGGGAAAACGTGGATGGCTTGTGCGTTGGTCCGAGAGTTTTGCAAATACGGTCGCAGCGCGATGTACCTTGAAGCAATGGACTACTTTTTAGAGCTTCAAGAGACGTTCGACAACGGCTGCAAGATCAATTCCGCTTCTGTGGAGCGCAAGCACATCGCGCCTGAATTGATCGTGCTGGATGCGATGGAAGAGCGTGCTGACACGGCTTGGAATGACCGGATGTTGGTGAGGCTTATCAACAAGCGGTACGCGGCAAACAAGTCCACCCTGATGATTTCCAATCAGGATGCAGCCACGTTTAAAAAGCATATCGGCGAGTCCATCGAGGATCGTATTCGCGACGGCGGCGGAATCATCTTGTGTAACTGGAAATCTCTACGCGGAAGGATCAACCCGTGATTGAATTTGATTCAGGCTCCCTCGAATTTCTCCGCGAATGTTCCCCCGATGCCCTGGCGGAATGGAAGACCGACACTATCGCCAAGATGCCCGTGCTGAATGACGCGGGCCGGGCAATGATGGCCCGCCTCGATCCATTCAATGCCCCGCGACTCGCCAATGCGATCTACCGGAACGCAAGACACCTGGACCTATCCAATACACCATCGAAGGTGGAATCGTTCCTTGGCGTTCGTGGCGTGCGGATTACGGCACCCTCGACGGTTCCGAGCCTGGAGGATTTTTGAAACGCCGAGTGTTTCCGAAAATTTCGCTGCGCGAGATCAAGAAAATTTACAACGGGCTTTCGGTTCTGGAAGTTCATTCGCTGATGAGTATCGGCGGCACGGTGCCAAGGTTCACTGAAAATCGGAATAATCGGATGATCGAAGCGAAGAAGTTAACGCCACCATACATCCGTCCTGGCGGCGGGAAAGTTTAAGAAAGGTATGACATTATGAAAGCAATTGAAACGAAATATAAAGGCTACAGATTCCGTAGCCGTCTTGAGGCGAGGTGGGCCGTATTTTTTGACTCCATCGGATTGAAGTGGCAATACGAAGTCGAGGGTTTTGTTCTAAAAACCGGGACGCTCTACCTCCCCGATTTCTATCTCCCTGAATCTGGATTTTGGATTGAAGTAAAGCCTAATCCGCCGCACCTGTGGCGAGATGGCGCAGATAAATTTATTGAGTTTGCAAAGGAAGACGACCGGTCACTACTCCTTACCGGCGAGCCTTGGTACGGGGAGTACGACATCATTCGATACTTCGATATGTCGAACCACTCAAAAGAAACAATAGACTTACTTTTCGGGGGTGAGGCTAACTATTATAGCCGACACAATAAATGGGCGGTCGATCCGAATAACACCAAGAAGATATTTGTATATGGAGCGGCCATAACCGCGATGCTTCACCCTACTTGTAACGATCAGCCGTTAAACTTCACCTACTATTGCGACCATCTTTTTAACGCATTCAGTATGGCCCGCTCTGCACGATTTGAGTTCGGTGAGAGTGGTCAAGCCTAATACACCCTCGCCGTCCGTGCCTACGTTCTGGCGGCGGGGATTTAACGAAGGAGAAACGATGAGCGAAGTAGAATTTATTGAGTTTCCGAAGATCGCACGTCTGAGCCGGGAAATTCTCGTTACTGAAAAAATAGACGGCACGAACGCGTGTATTTACATCGGCGAAGG